>NZ_VOXY01000005.1:0-180987 GCF_013420525.1 Acinetobacter sp. YH01003
TGTTCCATTTTAGAGATTTGTTTAAGATAAGATATAACTCATTGAGATGTGTCATAGTATTCGTCGTTAGAAAACAATTATTGTGACATTATTTCAATGAGTTATCTATTTTTGTCGTGTACAGAGAAAATTTTGAAACTTACAATCTAAAAGAAGAACTAAGCTCAAAACTCAGGCAGAAAAAAGCCAAACACTACGGTTTGGCTTTTTTCACAACATATTTTCGCACTTGGCAATGATTATGCACCTTGCTTAAAGCATATTGTTATTTCGGCTCAATGGGTGCAAACGGTGCAACCACATCGGCATTCTGCGCACGATGACGCATGAAATGATCCATCAATACAATCGCAAGCATAGCTTCTGCAATTGGCGTTGCACGCACACCTACGCAAGGATCATGGCGTCCTTTGGTCAGTACATCCGTATCTTCACGGTTTAAATTAATGGTTTTACCAGGTGTAGTAATACTGGCTGTTGGTTTTAAAGCAATCGCAACACGAATATCTTGACCACTAGAAATACCGCCTAAAATACCGCCTGCATGGTTCGCCAAAAAGCCGTCAGTGGTCAGTTCGTCACGGGTTTCATGCCCAAACTGCGCTGCCACTGCAAAACCATCTCCAATTTCAACGCCTTTCACAGCATTGATAGACATCATGGCATGGGCAATATCGGCATCTAAACGATCAAAAACAGGTTCCCCCCAACCCACAGGAACTTTTTCAGCCACAATTTCCAGTTTTGCACCACAGCTTGTACCCTGTTCACGCAAAGACGTTACCAAAGCTTCAAAACGTGGTACAGCATCGGCATCGCCACAGAAAAATGGATTGTTTGGTACTTCGTTCCAATCTAGCTTTTCAGCTTTTTCTGTACCAATTTGAGTGACGTGACCACGAATCACAATTCCAAATTTTTCGAACAGGTATTTTTTTGCAATTGCACCTGCTGCAACGCGCATTGCTGTTTCACGTGCGCTTGAACGTCCACCACCACGATAATCGCGGAAACCATACTTTTGCGTATAGGTATAATCTGCATGCCCAGGGCGGAAAGTCTGTGCAATATTACCGTAGTCTTTCGATTTTTGGTCAGTATTACGAATCAGTAAACCAATTGAAGTTCCAGTGGTTTTACCTTCAAAGACACCTGAAATAATTTCAACTTCATCGGGTTCTTTACGCTGTGTCGCAAACTTAGACGTACCCGGTTTACGGCGATCCAAATCTTTTTGTAAATCTTCTGCAGACAGTTCAATCCCCGGTGGCACGCCATCGACAATCGCCATCAGACCTACGCCATGAGATTCACCACAAGTCGTTACACGGAAAAGTTGCCCTATACTATTACCTGCCACGTCCAACGACTCCTTATGCTTGAACAGATTGAATAAATAAATCGCGATATTGACGGCATTGTGCTGCAGTCAATGCAAAAATACCTGAACCACCTTTTTGGAATTTTAACCAGTGCAAATCAACCGTGTTGAAATTCTGTTTCATCGCCCATTCAGAATTACCTACTTCAATCACAATCAGACCATCTTCAGTTAAGTAATCTGCCGCCTGCGCCAACATTTTACGGACTAAATCTAAGCCGTCTTGCCCTGCTGCCAATGCCAATTCTGGCTCATGATGGAATTCTTCAGGTAAATCTGCCATATCTTCCGCATCAACATACGGCGGGTTAGATACGATTAAATCATACTGATTTTCGGCTGGGATTTTGGCGAATAAATCAGACTCAAGCAACGCCACTTGGTATTGTTTGTTGTGATGTTCACAGTTAATTTGTGCGACTTCCAAAGCATCTTTTGAAATGTCAGTTGCATCGACTTCAGCATCTGGAAAAGCATAAGCCAAAGCAATCGCAATACAACCTGAACCCGTGCACATATCCAAAATACGTTGTGGGGTTTTAGGCGCAGCATTGGCTGGTAAATTGTTATCTGCTTCGCGCATTTGACCTTCTTCATCTAGGCAATATGGCGCAAAACGATTTTCAATTAGCTCGGCAATAGGTGAACGTGGAATTAGAACACGCTCATCGACATAAAATGGTTTTCCGAAGAAATACGCCAAGTTTAATAAGTAAGAAGTTGGTACTTTTTCATTGATACGACGTTCGAGCAAGCTTAAAAATTCAGCTGCTTCGCTCGGCAATAATTTTGCATCTAAAATTTCAGCGTCTGCATTCCAGTCTAAAGACAAAGTTTGTAACACCAATGCAGAACTTTCTGCAAAATAATCTTCTGTACCTTGACCTAAATGTGCATCGTATTGACGTAGTGCTGTAACCCCAAAGCGAATAAAATCACGAATGGTTGATAGGTTTTCAGCAGCTTCCTGCAAATGTTCAGGGCTAATTGTCGGTCGATCCACTTAAGGCGCTCCAAGGTCAAATTTTAAAACGCCTTATGATACCTTGTTTTGCTCGGTTTTATAATGTTTAAGCAGTTTCCAAGTAATTTATTTACTATGGTTTTACTTATTTGATTCCCACAAACTGACCTTGATAATAATCAGCGCGCTCTGCTGTTTGCAGCAAAACACATTGTGCACGTTGTAATGCGGCAAAATCGCTTTGAGTCGATAAATAACAGCGTTGTTTTACACGGTTTTCCCAAAGTTGATGCTGTTGTTGAATATTACTGGCATTGCCTGCGCTGCGTTTTACATAGGCTTTATAGTGTTTTTTGAGTCGTTTGGTTTGTGCTTTTTGCTCAGTTTTAATACATTTTTGCGATTGGGAAATTTTGCCATAACTATTGTTCATACATTGCGTATAGCCTTGTGAAACGCCATTCGCCCAAACTTGAGCTGTACCCAAAGTCAGCATCCCCAATAGTGTAAATATCCAAACTTTCATATTTTCCCCTGAGCGCAGTCTGTTTTTAAAGCGCGGTAAATTTTCAATATTTTATAATTTTACAAAACCCAAATTGCTGCATTGATGCTACAAGATTCAGGTTAAAAAGCATATAGTCAATCCCCTGCTTTTTATGATTCAGTCTATGATAAATGCACAACAATCATTGAAAAATGTGACAATATCCCAATAATTGAATTACTCATTTTATAGATGAAACTTTCAGCCTTATGAGCTACAAACACAATAATTTGATGGCCATGCGCCAAAGCTATTGGAACGACAACCACTCCGAAGCAGTCTTGATTGAAAAACAATTTTTTCAGCAAATTTTGATTGAAAACGGCATTTTTGAAAATTCGTCATTAGATGATGCCAAATATCTATTTTTTAGTTTGCCCAGCGTGATTATTGTTAAGGGATATGCGCATGGTTTTTTACACGATTCTGTAAAATTGATGATTCTCAAATTTATCCAAGACAACAAAGCGCAATTGATGAAAAAAGCCGAAACCAAAGTGCAATATCGGATGTAAAAGTACTTTTAAGCCGTTTTTCATACTTTTTTCACGAGGAAACTCGTCGTTCAGCAAGTTGAACTTTTTTAATACGTTAAGACGCGCTAATATCCGTTACAATCTAATTTTCCTGCGTATTGCTGATTTAAGGATTGATTTTAATGTCAGATCAGAACGATAAGCTTAAACAACTCAAGACTTCCTCTATGGATCGACGCTTATCCATCGCAAAGGCATCTTTACTTGCAGGAACACGATGGGCAGCCTCGAATGCCACCTCTATGTTTTCAAGCGAAGAAGAAAAAGAACGTAAACGAAAAAAAGCCATGAAAGAACAAGCCGATTACTTGGTGGCTGAAATTGGCAAACTCAAAGGCTCTATCGTGAAGATTGGGCAAATGATGGCGCTGTACGGCGAACATTTTTTACCTGAAGAAATTACGCAAGCACTCAACACGCTGAATAACCAGACTGTCGCATTGGCATGGCCTGCGATTAAACAGCAATTACAGGCACAGTTAGGTGCCAAACTTGATGATCTCACCATTGATCATGAGCCATTAGGTACAGCCTCTTTGGCTCAAGTTCACCGCGCGACCCGCAAGTCGGATGGTTTGGAGTTGGTATTAAAAATCCAATATCCAGGCGTAGCAGATGCGATTGACTCAGACATGAGCCTATTTAGAAATATGCTCAAATTGACACGCATGGTGCCGCAAACCCGTGAATTTGATCAGTGGTTTGATGAAGTGCGTGAAATGATGCATCGTGAAGTCAACTATCAAATTGAAGCGGAAACGACACGTCGTTTTGCTGCCCGTTTAAAAGATGATCCGCGCTACATTGTGCCGCAAATTGTGGATGAATACTGTAGCGACCAAGTGCTGTGTATGACCTTTGAACGTGGCGTACCGATTAACAGCCCTGTCATGCTCTCATTACCTCAAGAACGCCGTAACCAATTAGGCGAAGCCTCTTTAGAAATTGCTGTGCGTGAAGTATTTGAATGGGGCGAAATGCAGACTGACCCGAACTTTGGCAACTACTTAGTTCGCTTAGGTAATGGTGAAGATATTCACGATAAAATTGTACTGCTCGACTTTGGTGCTATTCGTCAATTTGATCAACACTTGCTGACTGTGGCGCGTAATTTGATCAAGGCGGGTTATTACCACGACCCACAAATGATGGTGAATGCCATGACGGGTTATGAGTTTTTTGACAGCATCCCTGAAAGCATTAAACCTGACATGGCAAAAGTGTTTCTATTGGCAACCGAAGCCTTTAGTCACTTAGACAATAACCGCGATTTACCTGCAGGCGTGATGGATGAACAATCGCGCTATGACTGGAAAAAAAGTCAGCTGCATAGCCGTGTCATGCAACAAGCATCTAAATCGATGGCTTCGCGTTACTTTAGTGTGCCGCCTAAAGAATTTATGTTTATTAGCCGTAAATTTATTGGTGCCTACACCTTTATGACCGTGATTGATGCGAAAACCAATGTCCGCAAAATGATTCAAAAGTTTATTTAAGTCCCAACTTTTATTTCTTTGATCAAAGCTGTTATATAGACCTAAATGATTGTTGCCCACTCGATGCAATTGTCATTTAGGTCAATTTATTTTAAAAGCGTAGATTTCTATAAAATTAATAATCTATAAAAATCCACATATTAGTCCAGTTATAAGAAAATTTTTACCGTTTATCTTTGACAATTCTGCATGTCAGCAATGACATAGTTTTTTTATAGTCTGCATGTCAGCATAAAAAACAAGCATTCTCTGTGTAGGACAACACAATCATGAGTCAAATGATAAACAAAGCCCAAGGATTCGGCTTAGCGCTACTCACTAAAATGGCATCGAGTGATCTGCTCGATCAATTCAAATTACGCAAATGGGTTGAACAATCTCTATATCACTCAGCCAAAGCAGGTTTTAAAACCTTTGAAACCACTCAAAAAAATTTTAAAAGCACACAAAAATTACCGCAACAACGACTGACACGTCAATCCAAAGATTTATTTGATTTGTCATTGAGTGAAGAACAGCAAATGCTGGTCGATGCCATGCAGCAATTTGCTACAGAAGTGATCTATCCATTGGCACATCAGGCAGATCATGATGCGAAATTCCCACAAGTATTATGGCAATACAGCACAGATTTAGGTTTGAACACCTATGCTCTGCCCGAAGCTTTAGGCGGTGTTGCCACTGAACAAAATATTGTCAGCCATATTTTAATTGCCGAACAATTGGCACGTGGCGACTTTGGCTTAACCGCAGGATTACTTTCCACATTTGGCGTAATGAATGCCATAACTCGCTGGGGTTCAGAACAGGTTCAAAATCAGTATTTATCTGCGTTTTCCGAAACAGACGCGAACCATCCAACGCCACTTCAAGCCACTTTTGCGATTCAGGAAAATACTGCTGCGTTTAATCCGTATCAGCTAAAAACCAAAGCGACTTTGCAAAATGGACAGTACCTAATTACAGGTGAAAAAACGCTGGTGATTTTGGCCGAAACAGCAGATTTATTTTTGGTTAGTGCAGAGCTAAATGGTCAAGCCGATGTGTTCATTGTGCAACGTGATGCTTCTATTCAATTTAAAGCAGCGCCTGCAATGGGCTTAAAAGCCTGCGAAACGGCGACTTTAAAGTTTAATCAAACCCCTGCGGAGCGTTTAGGCACAGATGATTTCGATTACAGCGCATTTTTAGATTTAGGCAATCTCATGTGGTGCGCCATGGCAGTTGGTTGCTGTGAAGCAGTGAAAAGTTATTGTATTCGCTATGCCAATGAGCGCACTGCATTTGGCGAACCAATTTCACATCGTCAAAGTGTGGCTTTTATGATTGCAGATATGGCCATTGAAATTGAAGCCATGCGCATGCTGTTGCTGAATGCAGCGAGTCTTGCCGAATCGGGTAAAAACTTTCATCGAGAAGCATATTTAGCACGTCTGCTCTGTGCAGAAAAATCTATGCAAATTGCCACCAATGGCGTGCAAATTTTAGGTGGTCATGGCTTTACCAAAGAACATCCTGTAGAGCGTTGGTATCGTGATTTACGTGCGACTGCAATTATGCATTCAGGCTTGCATGCTTAATCTCACACCATCAATAAACGATAGCCAGCTAGAAAAATAAGGAATACATCCATGAATTTACAAAATCCAAAAAAATTCAAAATGTTGGTCGATCAGGCACATGAAGTTGCTTTAAATGTATTACGTCCCATTTCAAGGAAATATGATAAAGCCGAACACGCCTACCCGAAAGAATTAGACATGCTTGCCGCCTTAGTTGATGGTATGAACCAAGCGGGCGATGGCATGAATGCAGGTGCAGCAGTCAACAAACGTGGTGACACATCTACAGGTAACAAAAATGGCGTAAATATGTCTACCGCACTGAGTATTGTCGAAATGTGTTATGGCGATACAGGTTTATTACTCAGTATGCCACGCCAAGGTTTAGGTAATTCTGCGATTGCTGCGGTGGCCAATGAAGAACAATTACAACGCTTTAATGGTGTTTGGGCAGCCATGGCAATTACCGAACCCAACTGTGGTTCTGACTCTGCGGCTATTCGTACCACTGCCACCAAAGTAGACAATGAATATATTTTAAATGGTGAAAAGATTTTTGTGACCTCTGGTGACCGCGCCGATGCCGTTGTTGTGTGGGCAACCTTAGACAAAAAACTGGGACGTGCTGCGATCAAATCCTTTGTTGTGACTAAGGGCACACCTGGCATGACCGTGGAACGCTTAGAATATAAATTAGGGATTAAAGCCTCGGACACAGCAACAATTCGATTTGAAAATTGCCGTGTTCCTGCGAGCAACCTTTTAGGCAATACAGAAATTGATGTTGCCAAAGGGTTTGCAGGTGTGATGGAAACCTTTGATAACACTCGCCCTTTGGTGGCAGCTATGGCCGTTGGTTGTGCCAAAGCCGCTTTAGAGCGGATTAAGGAAATTTTTAAAGACCAATTAGATGCAAATTATGCCACGCCCTATTTACAGTGTTCACATATCGCAGCACAGACTTATCGGATGGAAGCAGAATGGGAAGCCGCACGTTTATTGATGCTCAAAGCAGCATGGATGGCAGACAATAAACAGCCTAACTCACGCGAAGCTTCTATTTCCAAAGCCAAAGCTGGTCGCGTGTGTAATGAAATCACGCTCAGGTGTGTCGAGTTAGCTGCATCGGTGGGTTATAACGAAGATGAGTTATTGGAAAAATGGGCACGTGATTCGAAAATTTTAGATATTTTTGAAGGTACGCAACAGATTCAGCTATTGATTATTGCCCGTCGTGAATTAGGTAAAAGTTCGAGTGAGCTCAAGTGATTTTATGATTTAAGGCATATAGTAAAGTAAGATAAAAGACAGATTTTCATAGAAATATTGCTATAAATTTCTGTCTTTTTCTATATAAATTAATCTTCAGGTGAAAAAATTGCGATATATCTTGCTAAAACCTCATCCAAAACATCTGCGTGCGAGGATTCTAAAAACCGCGCGTGTCTAGCTTCAAAATCTAAAGCTCTAGATTGATCACAACGCACAATACCTGTAGTTTTCCCACCAATAAGCTCTACAGCGAAACCCATATTTCGTGCAAAGTTTCCACCAGAAGTAATAGGCAAAACAATCGGCATTTTAGTAATAAGATTAAATGACTTAGGTGAAATAACAAATACAGGTCGCTTACCTTGTTGTTCATGTCCAAGTGTTGGATCTAATGAAATCAAATAAATATCGCCTTGATTCATTAGATTTCTTCTCGCCCAACTGCTTTTACATCATGCCACGCATCTTGCTCTAATGCTAAAGCTTGATGCTCTTGCAGCAAGTCAGCCAATTTATAAGATGGCTTCGCTTTAGGTTCGACCACTAACTTACCATTCACAATGCTCAGAGAAACTTCCTTTCCCGCATCTAAACCTAAACTTTTTAATAATGTAGGCGGTACGGCAAGCATGACCGAACCACCTACTTTTCTCAAGTTTGTATGAATCATACCCACCTCAATATTATATAAATATATAACTTTATTATGCGCCAAAATGAGATGAAGTCAATTCATAGTAAGATGAGTGAAAATAGACATCTGGTATACATCTCAATCTTTCTTTTGAAAGATATATACAAAAGAAATATCAAAATGAATATTAAAAAATAATCTTAATAATTCAATCAATTATCCACCACACCAAATTTCTTAAAAATTCGTGCACGGCGTTTAGGCTGAATATTGGCTTTGTTTAAATTGCCTTGATAATGTTCAAATACACGTTTATCCATAATTTTAAACCACAAAGGTGGAATCATGGCAGGCAGCAACATGCTGGCATAACCGCTTGGTAATTCAGGCGCTTCATCAAAATGTCGCAAAGCCTGAAATGGTCGGGTTGGATAAGCATGATGATCGGAATGACGTTGTAATTGATACAAAAACAAATTGGTCACAATATTGTTATTATTCCAGCTGTGTTCAGGCATAGTGCGCTCATATTTGCCATGCGCATCTTTTTGTCTAAGCAAGCCATAATGTTCTATATAATTAATTATTTCAAACAGGCTAATGCCATAAAAAGCCTGTGTCGCCAAATACGGAATGATCCCAGTACCAAAACGCGCCAACAATGCAGCATGAAATGCCGCACTCATGCCCCAGCCTTGTAATAATTCATTGTCTTTCGACCAAAAACTTTTGCCTTTACGTTTTAAACGCTGAGTTTCAATTTGCAGTGCAGACTTAAACGAACCTTTTACCGTGCGGGGCCAAAACTCATAAAATGTTTCTCCCATACGTGAAGATGCAGGGTCTTCAGGTGTCGCAGCACGTTTATGATGCCCATACGGATGCTCAACCCGAAAATGGTTATATCCTGTTGGTGCTAAAGCCAAATGTGACAGTAAGTGATCTATTTTTGAAGATTTATGGCTGAGTTCATGCGCAGTATTGACAGCAATACCATTCACCATCCCCATGGAAATACCCAGAAAAATTTTATCGACTAACGAGGTTTGTGGCCGTCCAACCAAATAAGCTGCATAAATATTGGCGGCATATTGCAAAGGAATAAAACTTTTCACCAAACGCGAATAATACCGATCTTCCTCAAGTCGTTTCATATCTTCATTGCTTGGGTTATTGGCATCTTGACCAATTAAAGTATCAATTGTTGGAATAATCACATGCAATAATAAAGGGCCACCTAGAGCAAAAACTTTTTTCGCAGGCTTCGGAGCGAATTGATAACCCGCCAAAATCCCCATCCCCAATACAGGTAAAAATGGGCTGATCAACCATAAATAACGCTTTTTATCGAGTTGAGCCGCGCTTTTATAAGGAACATCCTGTTCCATCTCTTTAAGCAAATGAAGTGGTGCGTTCATCTTATTTTCTTCCTTCTACGCTGTTCTACCTATATATTTGAGGAAAGACACGAGAATGAACAGTTGCAGACGTCCAAAAAAGCTATGCAAAAGTCTTTGGCGCAAAAATGCGCTATATTGTCCTGAAATCACAGGTTTATTTTTTATAATGATTTATGCTTAAAATATGGATGCTTTAAGTAAAATTTTTGATGATATACATCTGCACCAATCAGAATATATCTATTTAAATCCTCAAGGAGATTGGTCATTTCAATATCGTGACCAAGGGGCAATGCTGGCTTATGTAGTACTACAAGGCTCGCTGCATATCCATTTATCTGCACAGACACACCTTCACA
Source organism: Acinetobacter sp. YH01003 (assembly GCF_013420525.1). NCBI lineage: Bacteria > Pseudomonadati > Pseudomonadota > Gammaproteobacteria > Moraxellales > Moraxellaceae > Acinetobacter > Acinetobacter sp. YH01003. The sequence goes on from NZ_VOXY01000005.1 coordinate 10,152, forward strand.
TTGATGCAGGTGATATTGTCCTGATTCCATCGGGTTGCAGTCATTACGCAAGTGCAACTGCAGACACTCACTGGACAGAACACTTTGATATTTCGGATTTATTTCAAATTCAGTCACAGCAGTCAATAAATTTTGGCACGATAAATCACACACAAGCTGAAGACGCATTTATTTTGGTGATTCAATGCCACATGGACACCACCATGGCAAAACCGCTTTTAAGTGCCCTACCCGAATATCTGCATATTCCGCATATCATGTGCAGCACAGCGCCCGAGTGGTTACAAATTGGCTTGCAATTTTTAGCGGTGGAAAGTCATCAAATCCGACCGGGACGGGATAAAATATTAGATCACTTGGTCAGTATTTTACTGATTGAATGTGTGCGTGATTATATTTTTCAGCTTGATGACTCAAATAACTGGCTCGGCGCTTTGGCACATCCTGAACTTTCCAATGCGCTCGCAGCTATTCATGGTCAACCCGAAAAAGCATGGACGGTAGAAAGTTTGGCAGAACAATGTTGCATGTCACGTTCTAAATTTGCCAATTTGTTTAATCAGGTGATTGGTGAGCCGCCTTTGGCATACTTACAACAACATCGGCTACGCTTGGCATCGCATTATTTACAGCAAGGACAATTGTCGATTCAACAAATTGCCCATCGTGTCGGTTATTCTTCCGAAACCGCCTTTAGCCAAACTTTTAAAAAGCAATTCGAGCTAACACCTAGCCAGTATCGGCAGCAGTTTCAAAACAACAATGCAATCACGAAATGAACAGTTTAACGATCTAAAATCGCCAAAATTGCTTGTGCAGGGTCTTCGCTGTTATCGGACAATAATTGCTTATGCATAGTGATATGTTGCATCACTTGAATTTGTGCAGTTTCGATATAAATTAACTTTTCAATTTCTGCTGCCAAACGCTCTGGTGTTGCATCATCCTGAATTAATTCCTGAATCACCTTTTTACCTGCAATAATATTTGGCAATGAATAATAAGGAATTTTCACCAACAGTTTCGCAATCCAGTACGTAATGCGATTGAGCTTATAAAACGTAACCATTGGACGATGTAATAGCATCGCTTCTAACGTCGCCGTGCCTGAAGCCAGTGCAATCATATCGGACGCATTCATTACCTGACGACCAATTTTGGATTCTGTGCCACGATTTTCCATCAATTGCACTTTGTCTTGTAATGCACTCGGATAAGACTGCAGTAACGCTTCAATTTGTTGTTTACGTGCATCATTAATTGCAGGAATTAAAAACTTAAACTGCGGATATTTTTGCGTCAAAATATAAGCCGCATCTAAAACTAACGGCCCTAAACGCTCAATTTCACCACGTCGGCTACCAGGCAATAACGCAATATGTTGTTGCTGTTGGTCTAAACCCAATTCTTGTTTTGCTGCAGCAATTGGATTTTCCAACGGCAACTGACTCGCCAAAGGATGTCCGACAAAGGCTGCAGGCACATCCCATTTTTTAAAAAAGGCTTTTTCAAACGGAAATAAACACAGTACCAAATCTATACTGGCTTTAATGCCATGTACCCGACCTTGTCGCCATGCCCATACCGAAGGACTGACATATTGCACGGTTTTAATCGGCAAGTTTTTCTGTTTTAAACTTTTGGCAAGACGTAAATTAAAATCAGGCGCATCAACTCCGACAAAGACATCGACGGGATGTTGAGTCCACTTTTCGACCAAACCATCCCGTACTGCAAAGAGTTTTTTCAAATCTTTCAGCACTTCAACAATGCCCATTACCGATAAAATATCCATCGGATAATAACTTTTAAAACCTTCCGCAATCATTTGTGGGCCACCAATGCCTTCAAACTCTGCATCAATGCCTTGCTCACGAAAACGTCGCATGAGTTGTGCCCCTAAAGTATCACCCGATACTTCTCCCACAACGATACCTATTTTAAGTTTCCGATTTTGCAAGCGTTTTGTCCTCTAAATTTTAATGGATATGAATTTTCGCATTTTAGCATAGCCACTGTATTTTGTAAGAAACAGAAAGTAAGCCGTGGCTTGAATCTGCGATCTTTTGCACTGATTTTCCACATTGACTATATCTGTTTTAAGAATAAGTAAATCATTAATCAAGACAACAGCTTATTGCCAAAAGTCATAATATATTCACGATTTTTGACTTCGGCATATCTTCATGGTTGGTCCTTTAGAGTTTATTTTGGCAGGTGTATTGGTCGGCTTCTGCGTGGGTGTGACTGGCGTAGGTGGCGGTTCACTGATGACTCCCATTCTGATCAGCTTGTTTAAAATTGAACCGCATATCGCAATTGGAACAGACCTACTTTATGCCGCCATTTCAAAATTCTGCGGCTCATTGGTTCATGCCAAAAAAATGAATATTGTATGGCCCATTGTCATTTGGCTTGCGGTGGGCAGTATCCCTGCTTCATTTGCGACCCACTGGGTTTTAGAGAATTATTTAAGCCAATCTACCCATTACAAAATGGTACTGACCGTGGTACTGGGCTTTATGTTGACCTTAACTGGCATCTCAATTGTGTTTCGCAGTCAAATTGAAACATTTTTCAATAAATACCATAAACAAGAATTGCCTGATATGACTCAAGACCTTGAAAAGGTCAAACTACAGGCTGCAGATAAGCGTGCCCTCATTGTAATTATGGGAGTTGTACTGGGTGTATTTGTCACACTTTCTTCAGTGGGTGCAGGTGCTTTTGGCATCATGGCATTGGTGCTGATGTTCCCGAATCTACCGATGATTCGTATTATCGGTTCAGATGTCGTGCATGCCGTCTTACTTACCCTAGTTGCAGGCTTAGGTCACATGAGTTCAGGCAATGTCGACTTTCACCTATTGGTTTGGTTGTTGGTTGGCTCGATTCCTGCAATTGTGGTGGGAACTTTAGTCAGTTCACGTTTACCTGAAAAAGTGATTCGTAAAGTTTTAGGTATTACCTTATTTATTATCGGGATTAACTTTATGGTCAATCCTGTGAAATCAAAACCTATCAGCACACCAGAAACTGCAACAGCAGTTTCTGAGGCACAAGCCAGCCAATAATGAATGCTTTATCTGACAGGATTTTGCTAAAACAGACCGTTTAATTTATCTACCCGATTCATCACTTATTTTTTAAAGAAGTATTCATCTTTTTATAACAAAATACAGTGAAATTCATGTTATATTCAGACTATTAAACAATCTTTTGTATGATCAAACCAGTGACGGCAATGAATACTTTACAGTCTAATCCTCTTACACAATCAGACATCGATGACGTGAATATTGAAAGTATTCAGCCACTCGTGACTCCTGCAGAATTAAAAACTGAGTTACCTTTGACTGAAAATGCTTATCAAACCGTTCTTCGTGGTCGTGAAACAATCCGCAATATTTTAGATGGTAAAGACAAGCGTCTATTTGTGGTGATTGGTCCATGTTCTATTCATGACCCTGCTGCTGCACATGAATATGCAGATCGTTTAAAAGTATTAAGCGAAAAAGTAAAAGATTCTCTTTATATTGTGATGCGTGTTTATTTTGAAAAACCACGTACTACAGTGGGCTGGAAAGGCTTAATTAACGATCCAGACATGAATGACTCTTTTAACATTGAAAAAGGCTTGCGTCTTGGTCGTAAACTTTTACTTGAGTTAAATGAAAAAGGTTTGCCATGTGCGACTGAAGCACTTGATCCAAACTCTCCGCAGTATTATCAAGATTTAATTTCTTGGTCTGCAATTGGTGCACGCACTACAGAAAGCCAAACGCACCGTGAAATGTCATCTGGTCTTTCTTCTCCAGTCGGCTTTAAAAATGGTACAGATGGCGGCTTAACAGTTGCTACCAATGCCATGCAGTCGGTAAAACACGGTCACAGCTTCTTGGGTCTTAATGATCAAGGTCAGGTTTCAGTAATTCGTACTAGCGGCAACCCGTATGCACACGTGGTTTTACGTGGTGGTAATGGCAAGCCTAACTACGATGCAGGCTCTGTTGCAGATGCTGAAAATGCATTAAACAAAGCCAAAGTCAGCACCAAAATCATGATTGACACCAGCCATGCTAACTCAAACAAAGACCCATTCTTACAGCCATTGGTATTAAAAAATATCACTGAGCAAATTTTAGATGGCAATAAGTCTATTGTTGGGATTATGGTCGAAAGTCACCTGAAAGGTGGTCGTCAAGATATTCCTGAAAACTTATGCGATTTAGAGTATGGTAAGTCTGTGACTGACGGTTGTATCGACTGGGATACCACTGAAAAAGCATTGCTTGAAATGCATGAAGCATTAAAAGACGTTTTAGTGAATCGTTAAGATTTAAAAACGCCATCTTCATGATGGCGTTTCTATTTGTAGCATAGGAAATTCTGCGCGCATGAATGACATTGAAACCCAACTTAGCCAAATTAAAAATTTCCAGTTCATTCATGAGCGTTTGTTTTCTTCAGGTCAGCCTACGGCTGAAGAATTAAAACAAATTAAAGAATATGGTATTGGCACTGTCATTAATTTGGCTGAAAGTGATGCGGAACACGCCCTTCCCCATGAAGACAAAATTTGTCTGGATGTTGGACTAAACTATATTCAACTGCCAATTTCATGGGAAACACCATCCTCTGATCAATGTTTATTATTGCTCGATTTGGTCAATCATTTATTAGAAAGCCAAATGGTGTGGGTACATTGCAGCAATAACAACCACGTCAGTAGTTTAATGTATTTGTATCGTCAATATTTTATGGATGTGGATATTGCAACGGCTCAAGACTTTTTACATGATATCTGGAAACCCAATGAAACTTGGACAGGCTTAATTCACGCCGTTTCTTTGCAATTACAAGGTCGTAAAGCCACGCAAGATTTACAACAAGCTTTAGAATCTGCTGAACTTTCTTAATTCAGCAGATTGTATAGATAAAATTCTAACGCGATTATTTTGTATGAGAAATCAATACAATCGCTGTTGCTAAAATACCTTCCTGACGCCCAGTAAAACCTAATTTTTCAGTGGTTGTCGCTTTGATACTGATTTGTGTGACCTCTACATCCAATACATCAGCGACACTTTGGCGCATTTCTAGCGTATGCGGTGCAAGTTTAGGACGTTCGCACGCCACAGTAATATCGGCGTTATTCAGTTTATAGCCACGGTCTAAAATGAGTTGATAAACCTGTTTAAGCAATACCCGACTATCTGCACCTTTATAATTTGGATCGGTATCTGGAAAATGCTGCCCAATATCCCCCAGCGCCAAAGCACCTAATAATGCATCGCATAGTGCATGCAGCACTACATCACCATCTGAGTGTGCTTTTAAACCTTGTGTATGAGGAATTTGAACACCTGCAAGCGTCACAAAATCTCCCGCTTCAAAGGCATGAACATCTAATCCTTGTCCAATACGAATCTGTGCAACCATGTTCAACTCCTGTAGAAATAAATCATTGAAATCTTGTATTCATACTTTCGATTTCGCTATATTAGACCTAGCGCAACATAGTGAAAGTATAAGCGATCATGCTGTTGAAATCTGAGATTCATCTTATCAAAAACTTAAGTACACTGCTGTTATTTGGCTGTTTATATTCATCTTTCTCTTATGCACAAGGGATTGATTGTAGATCTACACCCAATAAAAAGTTGGCGCAGGTGTGCACAGAAAATTTCTCAGAATTGAGTGAAAAATTAAGTGATCAACATTTAACAGCTTATTTGATGAGTGATGCGCCTATTCGCTTGTTAGAAGATACTCAGCAATTGTGGATCCAACGCTTACAGCAATGCAAAAGCTTAAATTGTTATACTCAGCAATTTGATTTTAGAATTGATCAACTGAATTTTTTCACTTCAATGAATCAAAGCATGACTCAACATTATTTAAAATATGAAAATGGTCAATTTGCTGCACAACCCGTACATTTACAAATTCATCAACTCAATAAAAACAGCATTAAAATTGAAGGTATTGCTTATCGCAATCCAAATAACCGCCTTGAAAGCCAAAGTATTGCCTTTTTAGCTTATACAACACCTGATCAAAAAAACAAAATCATCGACAATGAGCACGATTGCAGTTATGAGTTTAATTATTCTAAAGCAATCTTAAAAATTCAAACCAAACAAAAAGGTTGTGAACGCTTTGCGGGCATCTATCGTTTATACGATTAATGCTGAACAATAGATTGTATTAGACAGATTAAATGAGCAACCACAACACAATTGGCAAAGTTAATGCGGCGAATACGGTTTGCAAGCTAATAATTGAAGCCATTAAACGACTATCTCCCCCTAAAACTTGTGTAAGTACATAAGCTGCCGATGCAGTAGGTAAAGCAAAAAACAAGACTAAAATTTGCGACTCCAACACTGGAACATTTAAGCTCTGACAAATTAGCCAAGCCAAAGCAGGCATAAATAACAAACGCCCGAACACATTCAATGCCAATGCGAATACATCTCGTTGCAAGCCATTAAATTGTAATGCTGCGCCCACACACATTAATCCCAAAGGCAAACTGCATAACGCTATTTGACGAATAAAATGCGCTGCACCTTCCCACAAGCTCAAACCTGATAAATTAAATAGACCGCCAACAATACACCCTAAAATTAATGGATTTTTCATTAATGACCATAAGATTTGCTTTGCCTGTAAAGTCTTAGTATCGCTTAAAGCCAGCACAGATAAAACATTCACCAATGGAATGCAGAACACCAAAATAATCGCAAACAGCGCCATGCCCTGCACCTGAAACAATGCTGCGACCAAAGCCAAACCGATATACGTATTGAAACGTACCATGCTTTGCATATACACCCCAAAACGGACTGCGGGTGTTTTGAAATAGCCGCGCAAGGCATATAACAGACAACTTACTAAAGCCACAATAATCCCTACGACCGACAAAATCTGTGCGATTGATTTCGCTTCAATGTTTGCTGTAGCGAGGTTTAAAAACAACATGCTAGGAAACAAAATATAGTAATTTAACTTTTCTGCACCCTTCCAAAATGGCTCATCCAACATACGTGATTGCTTAAGCAGATAACCCATTGCAATTAAGGCAATCAAAGGGAAAAGTGCAATAAAAATTAAATGGGTCATGGGGTGCTCTGTGTTACTGTTATGCTGTTCTTTTTAAATTATTGCTTAATAAATAAAGTAAATTTACTGGATATTATAAGGATTGTTTTGTGTTTATCCTAATTGCTTAGGCTTTTTAAAACCACAAAAAGAGAAAAAGATGATAATAGCAAAACTCACCTACATCATCTTTCAGATGGATTCTGTATTAACGATGAGTATGGATAGACATCACAATCCCCATACTCGCCAACATGGAAATAACAGCCGTTCCACCATAACTCATCAGCGGCAATGGGTCACCCGTTACAGGTAAAATACCACTCACCATCCCTGAGTTTAGAAATACAAAGAAAAAGAAAGTCAGACCAACCGTGCCTGCATACAAACGTCCAAAATTATGGAAACAATTCATCCCAATCATCAAACAACGTAAAATAATGGCAGCAAACAAACTGAACAGTAAAAATACGCCAATAAAACCAAATTCTTCGGCATAGGTCGACATAATAAAGTCAGTATGATGTTCAGGCAGATAACCCAAATGTGATTGCGTTCCTTCTAAATAACCTTTACCTGTAAAGCCGCCTGAACCAATGGCAATTTTAGATTGAATAATATTCCAGCCTGCCCCCAAGGCATCCGACTCTGGGTCAAATAAGGTGAGTACCCTTTTCTTTTGGTACTCCTGCAAAAAGAACATCCAAAGCAATGGTGCTGCGAGCGCCAATGCAGTGATTGCTCCTAAGATTAATCGCCATGACATGCCACTTAAAAATAGCGCAAAGACACCAGGAATAATCAAACCAATGTTTAAATCGGGTTGCAATGCCACCAAGACAAAAGGAATCATCATAATCACTAAAGCGACAATGATATGGATCAATTTAGGCGGGAAAGCACGACGCGAAAAATACCACGCCATCATCAATGGCATGGCAAATTTCATAAATTCACTGGGTTGCATACTGCCAATACCCGGCAAGCTGATCCAGCGTTTTGCCCCCATACGGGTTTCACCAATGACCAAAACCAAAGCCAGCATGATGACTGCAAAGATATAAAAATATGGACTGGCAGCTTGATATACCTTAGGCGGAATTTGCGCCAAAATAATCATGGCGATAAAACCAATGCCAAAACTGGTTGCTTGACGCAGCACCATCCCCATATCTTGCGCGGTGGCACTATATACCACCATTAAACCCAGAATCGCATTTAAAATCAGAAAACACAGCAACCATGGATCTAAATGTAATTTAGTCCAGCGTGAGGAATCATTTTTAATGCTTCTACCATCACGTAATGAGTGACGTAAAAAACGATACTGCTGCGATGGATTCATGCGACTCAAAGGTATTTAAAATAGACAGGATGGACAATTATAGAAGCAAAGCGGCACAGAGTGAATCATTAAAGCTTAATCGTTGAAGATTCAAGTTTAACGCGGTGTTAATTACACTAGATTTTTATCATCCATGTTGTTGTGAGGCTAAAATTAAACGTGCCAGCTCTAAATCATCGGGATAGGTGATTTTAATATTATCCGAACGACCGTGCACAACATTTACAATTTGCCCTGCTGCTTCTAAAGCACTGGCCTCATCGGTAATCGTCAATTGCTGTTTTAATGCAGATTCAATGGCTGTTTTAAGCACATCAAGTTTAGCAATTTGCGGAGTTTGCGCTTGCCAAAGTTGGTCACGGCTTACCGTGGTTTCAATTTTTGTGCCTTGGCTTACCTTTTTTAAAGTATCACGCACTGGAATAGCCAAAATTGCACTTTGATCTGTTGCCAGTGCAGTCTGATACAACTGTTCAAGGCAAGCAGCTGTCACACAAGGACGCGCTGCATCATGCACCAAAACCCAGTCATCTACATGGGCGATTTCAGATAAATAATGCAGTGCATTCAAGACTGAATCCACTCGCTCTGCACCACCTACGCAAAAATGTGCTTTTTCTTTTTCTGCCAAGTTTAGGTTTTGCGCCACATCATCTGCTTGACCAATCGCCAAAACATAACCCGCTAAAGGCAAGTGATTTAAACGTGCGATGCTGTGCGCTAAGACTGTTTGATCTTGAATATACTGATATTGTTTAAGTTCAGTTCTAGAAAAACGACTACCAGAACCCGCTGCGGGAATAACCGCCCAAAGTTTAGGGTGTCGGGGCGGTTGCTGCTGCAGGTTGTTGTGATTCATTGGTGCGTAAATCTACTGTGGAATTTGGTTGAATATAAATTGGTTTATATTGTGTGCTGATGGTGCTCATTTGCACAAAGGTTTCATGTGGCTTAATTAAGCCTAAATCTAAACGGGCATGCTCTTCAATGGCTTCTACCCCATTTTTTAAATCATAAACTTCTGCTGCAAGTACACGATTGCGCTCCTTCAGCTCTGTATTTAATTCTATTTGTTGTTGGATTTTTTCTGTCAGTGCAGCATGGTCACGATAACCACCTTCACCAAACCAGTGTAAATATTGAAACCCTGCGATCAAAAAGATCGCAAGGCCCAACAATGCTTTACTCGCTTTGGAGTCAAATACATTTAATAATGACATCTACTGATTTCGCTTAGTTCAAACCTTTGAACTCAGCTTTACCGCGATATGCAGCATTCGTCAATTCTTCAATACGAAGTAATTGGTTATATTTTGCTACACGGTCAGAACGGCACAGTGAACCAGTCTTGATTTGACCTGCTGCTGTACCTACTGCAAGATCCGCAATTGTAGAATCTTCAGTTTCACCTGAACGGTGTGAAATAACAGTTGTGTAACCATTGGCTTTCGCAAGGTAAATTGCATCAAGCGTTTCAGTCAAAGTACCAATTTGGTTGTACTTGATCAGGATTGAGTTACCTACTTTTTCATCGATACCGCGTTGTAAGATTTTCGGGTTAGTAACGAACAAGTCATCACCGACCAATTGAATCTTGTCACCTAAGATCGAAGTGAGGTAAGACCAACCTTCCCAATCAGACTCATCTAAACCATCTTCAATTGAGATAATTGGATATTGATTTACAAGACCAGCTAAATAGTCAGAGAATTGGTTGCTTGTGAATGCTTTGTTGCCTTCACCTGCAAGAATGTACTGACCATTTTTGTAGAATTCTGAAGATGCACAGTCAAGCGCCAACATGATGTCAGAACCCGCTTTGTAGCCAGTCTTCTCAATAGCTTCAAGAATAACTGTGATTGCTTCTTCGTTAGAACGTAAGTTTGGCGCAAAACCACCTTCATCACCCACTGCTGTGTTTAAACCTTTTTGATTCAATACAGATTTTAATGAGTGGAAAATTTCTGCACCAGCACGTAATGCTTCAGAGAATGAAGTAAAGCCCACTGGCTCAATCATGAACTCTTGAATATCAACGTTGTTGTCTGCGTGTGAACCACCATTTAAGATGTTCATCATTGGTACAGGCATGGTTAAAATGCTGTTGTTACGAAGGTCTGCGATGTATTGGAAAAGAGGAATTTTCTTTTCATCAGCAGCAGCGCGCGCAGCAGCCAAAGACACGGCTAAAGTTGCGTTAGCACCTAATTTTTCTTTGTTTTCAGTACCATCAAGCGCAATCATGGTGTTGTCGATGTCTTTTTGTTCAAACACAGACTTACCAAGTAAAGCATCACGAATTAAAGTATTGACGTTATTTACCGCAGTTTTAACGCCTTTACCCAAGTAACGTGCTTTATCGCCATCACGAAGTTCTAGAGCTTCACGAGAACCAGTTGAAGCACCTGATGGTGCACATGCACGGCCAACTACGCCAGATGCTAAGATTACGTCTGCTTCGATGGTTGGGTTACCACGAGAGTCCAAAATTTCACGTGCACGAATGTCAACGATTTGGCTCATGAACAATTCCTCAGTTGATTAATAACGTGATGCTTTAGGCATCAATGAGTCTATAATTTAATATGGATCTAATTTAGTGTGTATCTAGCTTTTGGAAACCTTTTACCAAGGTATCCAATTCTTTAAGCTGTGCCAAGAACGGCTCAAGTTGTGATAGACGCAATGCACATGGGCCATCACACTTTGCCTGCTCTGGTTCAGGATGTGCTTCTAGGAATAAACCTGCCAAGCCAGTTGCCATACCTGCACGTGCCAAGGTGGTAATTTGTGCACGACGACCACCTGCCGAATCTGCACGACCACCCGGAGTTTGCAAAGCATGGGTTACATCAAAGAACACAGGTACATTCATTTCTTTCATGATGTCAAAGCCCAGCATATCGACAACCAAGTTGTTGTAACCAAATGCTGAACCACGCTCACAAAGAATCAATTTGTCATTCCCTGCTTCTAAACACTTATGCAAAATATGACGCATTTCGTGCGGCGCAAGGAATTGTGCTTTTTTGATGTTGATAATGGCTTGAGTTTTTGCCATCGCTTCAACCAAATCGGTTTGGCGACTTAAAAACGCAGGAAGCTGAATAATATCTGCCACTTCTGCCACAGGCGCAGCCTGATACGGCTCATGCACATCGGTAATAATTGGCACATTAAAATGCTTTTTAATGTCAACCAGCCATTCAATACCTTTTTCTAAACCGGGACCACGAAATGAGTTCAGGCTAGAACGGTTGGCTTTGTCAAAACTGGCTTTGAATACATACGGGATATTTAAGCGTGTGCAAATATCCACATAAGTTTCAGCAATTTCAAATGCAAGGTCTTTAGACTCAAGTACATTCATGCCGCCAAACAATACAAATGGCAAATGATTCGCCATTTGTATATCACCCAAACGTACAATTTCTTGTGGTTTTAATTGTGACATTTCAACTTCCTAGTTTATCCCTAAAGCCATCTTATTTGGTTTTTTGATGCTGTTGTTTTGCCGCACCGATAAAGCCAGCAAACAATGGATGTCCATCACGTGGCGAGCTGGTAAATTCTGGGTGGAATTGTACCGCAATAAACCAAGGATGTTGCGGAATTTCAACAGTTTCAACCAAGTGCTGAATTGGTGAATAACCCGAAATTTTAAGACCTGCTTCTTCAAGCACAGGAATATAACGGTTATTCATTTCATAGCGATGGCGATGGCGCTCTACAATTTCTGCAGAACCATACACTTCACGAGTTTTGGTACCTTCAACCAATTCAGATTTTTGTGCACCTAAACGCATAGTGCCGCCCAAGTCAGAATCGACAGAACGCTGTTGAACTTCGCCGCGCTCATCTAACCATTCAGTAATCAAACCAATAAGTGGCGACTTAGTCGAACGGTTAAACTCTGTTGAACTTGCATCGGCAATACCTGCCACATTACGTGCATATTCAATCACAGCCAATTGCATACCCAAACAGATTCCCAAGAATGGGACACCGTTTTCACGTGCATATTTGATGGCTTGCATTTTACCTTCGGTACCGCGCTCACCAAAGCCGCCCGGAACTAAAATTGCATCGGCATCTTTAAGTACAGTATTAACGTCTTGGCTTTCAAGGTCTTCTGCATTGACATAGTCAATTTCAACTTTGACGCGGTTTTGAATACCCGCATGCAATAATGCTTCGTTTACAGATTTATAGGCATCTGGCAGTTCAACATATTTACCCACCATCGCCACACGAACGCTGTATTCAGGGTTCAATAATGCATCAACTACGTTATCCCAATCAGATAAATCTGCTTCTGGAAGATCATTGAAGCCAAAACGCTCACAAATTAAATCATCAACGTCTTGTTCATAGAATGTACGCGGAATTTGGTAGATGGTTTTGGCATCTTTACATACCACAACCGCACGTGCTTCTACGTTGGTAAATAACGCAATTTTACGGGTAGTGTCAGCATCAACATCATGTTCAGTACGGCAGATGAGAATATCTGGCTGAATACCGATAGATAACAATTCTTTAACTGAGTGTTGAGTTGGCTTGGTTTTTAACTCTGCCGCAGATTTGATATATGGCAATAAAGTTAAGTGCATGAGCATAGTACGCTTATGCCCTAATTCCACCATCAATTGACGTACAGATTCCATGAATGGGAGAGATTCAATGTCGCCTACTGTACCGCCAATTTCTACGATTGCGACATCGTAGCCTTCGCCAGCGCGAAGTACACGTTCTTTAATATTATCGGTAATGTGTGGAATCACCTGAACAGTACCGCCCAAGTAATCACCACGGCGCTCTTTGTTTAGAACGTCTTGATACACGCGACCAGATGTAAAGTTATTTAACTTGGTCATTTTCGCACGACGCAAGAAACGTTCGTAATAACCCAAATCTAAGTCAGTTTCGGCACCATCCTCTGTGACAAAAACTTCACCATGTTGGAAAGGACTCATTGTCCCTGGATCGACATTAATGTATGGATCCATTTTGACCATGGTTACTTTTAAACCACGGGCTTCTAAAAGTGCAGCAACTGAAGCAGCTGAAATACCTTTACCTAGTGATGAAACTACACCACCAGTCACGAAAATAAAATGGGTCATTGGGTTTCTCGTACAATCGAGCCTAAATCGGCCTGCAATGTTGCGCAATTTTACTTTACTCTGCACCAATAAAGCAAAGTCATTCCGCATCAATTCATAGAACAATAAACAATTGGTTATTCTATCAGCATTTCCTATAAAAAATTAGAACTTCTTGAGAGGATTTTCATCTGTCATTTTATTGCTATAATACGTCCGTCTATCCGATCTTTTATTTTGTGCAATTATGAATAAGAAACTTTTAATTTGTGGTGCAATTGCAACGGCGTTGTTATTAACTGCATGTGTAAAAAAAGAACAGCCAAAGCAAGATGAGCAAGAACAAGTAGAGGTTCAAACTGAACAAACTACTGAAACTGCTCAATTTGAACCACTAGAACCTGTTGAAAACATTCAAGATGCTGAACCAGAAGCGCCTGCACAGGTAGAAGTGGAGCGCACTGAAACAGTGAACACCACAACTGAAATCCGTCGTGAAACACCTGCACAACCTGCTGCTGCACCTGCGCCTGCGCCGAAAGCGGCAGCTCCTGTAGCAGAAGATAAACCAACTCAAGCACGTCCAAGCAATAACACAGGTGCTCAATCTGAAGATGATGCTGTTGCCGCTGCGATTGCTGCTGCAACCCCAGCACTTGAGAACTAAGTGCTCACTTAAAACTAAGCTTTAAGTTAAAGTCAGTTTTAAGGTGTAAGTTCTTATCTTAGATTTGAATTGACGTTAAAAAACCCAGTCATTGTGTACTGGGTTTTTTATTCATTTGGATGAGTCTTCGCTGAGATAACTCGTGAATACATTTGCAATACAGCTACCTATTTCTATATAGGTTTGTGCGCTTCACTTTAACTTGCCTGCAGCAACTGCGATTGCACTTTAAAATAATTAGAAATTAAACGCGATGCCCAAGATTTAGTAAAACCGACACCTTCATAAAAACCACAATGACTGCCTTTACGGGTCGTCACCACCATAATATTTGGCATTTTCCGTATGGTTTCTTTATAAGGGTCAAAGTTTTTGATGTGGCACACTGGGTCATCTTCTGCATTTAAAACCATAAGCGGAATTTTGACATTCTCAAACACATAAATTGGGTTAATGGCTTGTGTGTAGCTGTCATAATCTTCAAAACCCGCCAATTCAAAATACGCCTTTTCAAACTCTGCCAATGTAGTCGCACTTAACACTTGCGATAAAGATTTTACGTTTTGCCAAATGTCCTGATGGGGCTGAATAAAAAACTGGAATAATTTTTTGGTCATCACTTTACTGTAAAAAGGATGCACATGCTGAAAGCCTAGTTCAGTGTTATATCCTGGGCACAGTGCAAACGCGGCTTTAATTGGGGTTTGCTCGCCTTCTTCGCCCAAATAGCGCACCAATAATCCTGTCCCTGCGGAAGAACCAACAGCATATAATTCAGATTGTGGAAATTGTTGCTGAATAAACACTATTTGTTCACGCAAATCATGCGTCGAACCAAACAGATTCATTTGTGGTACAGGCATAGGTAAATTGCCATGCCCACGACGTAAACATAAGGCAATACGCCACTGTGTCTGCTGATGTAAATCGCGCACCAACTCACGCATACTTTCCAAAGAACCTGTAATGGTATGCATTAAAACAATTGTGGGAGTATCTGCAGGTAAGTCATAACCCACCCAAGCAACTGCGGTGATACCGCCATCTTGCATAGTGAGTTGATCAACCCGATCATACTGCTGACGAATGGTTTTCTTTTTAATTAAATCAAAATATAAAAGATGCGCATGTGTATTGGACAGCCACGGTGTTGGACGGTATTTTTCTTTGAGCTGTGGTAAATAATCCAATACCCGACGGATTTCTCCATGTGGATGATAATACAACGTCGGTAAATCTGCGCCTGTGACCTGATCTAAAACCGCTTGTGTAATTTTCGCTATTTTTTGTAATGTAGACATCATTTTACTCCCAAGCAATACATGCACTTTCAAGCATGCCAACCCGAAACCGATTTCTATAAAACAACTTCATTGCCATACACACGCGGTATTTTATTTTTCGGTTGGCATAAAGGCAGCCATACGTTGTCCCATTTGCACAGCCAATGCCTCTAAACCACTTTTCGGGCGAATCATCACTTCAAAGTCCACAATTTGTCCTTGTGTATTGAATTGAATCATATCAATTCCTTTAAGTTTTTTATCTCCCACATTGGCGGAAAATTCAAGTACAACATTGCAACCATCTTCAGTATAAAACTCACGGTGATAAGTAAAGTTTTCAAAGACCTGAATTACATTGGTCAAAATAAAAAATACCACTTGTTTACCCGCATAAGGTTGGTACGCTACAGGTGAACGAAACACCACATCATCTGCCAGCAATTCACTCAAAATAGACATATCATGGTTTTGCAGCATTGTATGCCAACGCTGTACCGCTAATTTTGTTGTTTCCAAAGTCATGTTAAGTTCCTTTTTTTTGTTTTGATATTTCATTTCTATGCAGAGTCCCTGAGTGAGACTGAAGCACTGCTGCACTGGGCAGAAGCGATTATTAACTCTCTCCCCAGCCCCCTCCCAAAGGAGAGGGAGAAGGAATTACATTAAATTTTCGCTGCCAATTCAGCACCCTGACGAATTGCACGTTTGGCATCTAACTCGCCTGCTTCTTTCGCCCCACCAATTAAATGCACATTTTTGCCTGCTGCCTGTAATTGCTCATACATGGCGGTGTAAGACTCTTGCCCTGCACAAATCACCACATGATCAACTTCGAGCACTGTACTTTGACCATTGACGGTGATGTGCAAGCCTTGATCATCAATCAGGTCATAACTTGCCCCTGCAATCATTTTAACGTCACGGTTTTTTAAACCTGTACGATGAATCCAGCCTGTTGTTTTACCCAAGCCAGCACCCACGGATGATGCTTTACGTTGCAATAAATAAATTTCACGTGGCGATTCTTCAACTTTTGCTGCTTTTAAACCACCGACATGCGCATAATTGGTATCAATTCCCCATTCATCGTAGAATTTTTCAGGATTTAGACTACCACTTTCACCTTCATGGCTTAAATATTCTGCAGTATCAAAACCAATACCACCAGCGCCAATAATCGCAACACGTTGACCTACAGGCTTACGCTCTTTTAATACCTCAATATAGCTCAGCACTTTAGGGTGATTAATACCTGCGATATCCAATTGACGCGGGGTTACACCTGTTGCCACAACCACATCATCGAAGTCAGCATTGAGCAATTGTTCAAAACTAGCCGTATGATTCAATACCAATTTAATATTCGGTTGCAGCTCAATTTGGCGTTTGAAATAGCGCAAAGTTTCGTAAAACTCTTCTTTACCAGGAATGGTTTTAGCAATATTAAACTGCCCACCAATTTGATTCGATGCTTCAAAAATCGTCACCTGATGCCCACGTTCTGCAGCATAGGTTGCAAAGCTCAAACCTGCAGGCCCTGCACCAATCACCGCAATTTTTTTAGTCTGTGTTGCTTCTTTAAAAATGAGTTCTGTTTCATGGCAAGCACGTGGATTGACCAAACATGAAGCAATCTTCATTGAGAAAATATGGTCTAAACAAGCTTGGTTACAACCAATACATGTGTTGATTTCATCACTGCGACCTTGCTCTGCTTTTTGCACAAAGAAAGCATCTGCCAACATTGGACGTGCCATCGATACCATATCGGCATGTCCTGCAGCCAAAACATGCTCAGCCATTTCAGGGGTGTTAATACGGTTTGAAGTGATCAGTGGCACTTTAACCAAACCTTTTAATTTCTCTGTCACCCATGTAAAAGCTGCGCGAGGGACTTTGGTAGCAATGGTTGGGATACGTGCTTCATGCCAGCCAATCCCTGTATTGATAATGGTTGCACCTGCTTTTTCAATCGCTTGTGCCAATTGCACCACTTCTTCAAAACTCGAACCGCCTTCGACTAAATCCAACATCGACAAGCGGTAAATAATAATAAAGTTTTCACCCACTTCTGCACGGGTACGTTTAACAATTTCAATTGGGAAACGAATACGGTTTTCATAACTGCCGCCCCATTCATCATCACGATGGTTGGTACGCGCAACAATAAACTCATTAATTAAATAGCCTTCCGAACCCATGATTTCGACACCATCATAGCCTGCGTATTGTGCCAATTTGGCACAATTCACAAAGTCGGCAATGGTTTGCTGTACTTCTGCCGATGTTAGTGCATGTGGTTTACTTGGGTTAATCGGTGCCTGAATTGCTGACGGTGCGACAATATCGGGCTGATAGGAATAACGTCCCGTATGTAAAATCTGTAAAGCAATTTTGCCGCCTGCATCATGCACAGCCTGAGTCACCACTTTATGTTTTTCTGCTTCTTGACGAGTATCAAGTTTATTGCCGCCCGCAAAGGTTAAGCCTGCATCATTCGGTGAAATACCACCTGTTACAATCAGCCCAACGCCACCTTTGGCACGCTCTGCATAAAAAGCCGCCATACGTTCGTATCCACCCGGTGCTTCTTCTAGTCCAACGTGCATTGAACCCATTAAGACCCGATTTTTTAAAGTGGTAAAGCCTAAATCTAAAGGCGCAAGTAAATGTGGATAGTCAGACATAGAATCTCCCTGCTGGCAAAAATGCTGGCTGTTTTATGCTTAATGCAACTTGTTGCATACTTTTATATTCTAGATTTAATTTTTATGCAACATGTTGCATAATTAAAGCTGAAAAAAATAAAGTTGCTCTGTTTATGTCGCTCGCTCACGTTTTATTGACCAGTTTAATTGAAAAACCCAGTAACGGTATTGAATTGGCACGCCGTTTTGACCGCTCTATGGGGTTTTTCTGGAATGCGACCCATCAACAAATTTATCGCGAACTAAATACAATGCTGAAAAAAGGTTGGATTTCAACCTTAGAAGATGAAGATTCTAGCAGTCGTAGCAAAACCTATCAGGTAGAAGCTTTGGGGCGGCATGAACTGGCAAACTGGATGGTCGAGCAAAGCCCGCCTGCACAATTACGCGAAGAACTTATGGTACGTTTACGTGCCGAAGCCCAACTTGGCGGCAACAGCGTCTTACCCGAACTAGAACGACATTTGCTGCTTCACAAAGCCAAGTTGCACACCTATCAACAGATTTTTGCCAAAGACTTTAGCCAAGCACCTGCGAACAACCGTACCCTGTATATTCATAAAATGATTTTGCAGCTAGGGATAGATCAGGAAATTGGCTGGATTGAATGGCTAGAAAATGTGATTCCTGAACTGAAAAAGTTTGATGCCGAAGCCTCATCTTAAAAGTATATTTTTAAGTAATAGCAACCACATCAATGTGAAATCAGGGTTGCTCACCATACAGAAATGATCAGGCTATGCTATAAAGAATAACGCATCTTTAATTACAACCATGCAAGGAAATGCTGATGCCTTTTTACCGCATGCCCGATGGCGAAGCTCTATTTGTACGTGAATTTGGTCAAGGTGAGCCTGTGGTTGTGCTTTCAGGTTTAGGCATGCACAGTTGGCAATGGTTGCCATTTCTGTATCAACATAAAAAGCAGTATCGTTTTATTATTCCAGACTGGCGTGGTTTTGGGGGTTCAAACCTGTGTGCCGTTCCAGAACTGGATGCTATTTCGAGCCATTGGCAAGATTTAAACAGTCTGCTTCAACAACAGAACCTGCAACAATTTAAACTGATTGGCTATTCCATGGGGGCAACCACTGCCATGCATGGCATGCAATATGGACAATTGGCTGCGCATTTAAGCAGTTATTTACAAATTGACCAAGCACCAAAAATTGGGGTAGATGAAAACTGGCCTTATGGCTTATTTGGCAATCAACATCAACAATTTAAACAGTTATTGATTCATCTGTCCGAGTTTTTACATGATCACGCGCAATATACTGATATTCAACAAATGGATGTGTTGCAGCGTAAAAACTTAGTCGAACTTTGGCTAGAATTTATAGAATTACAAGCCAGCAATAAAATCAGTCCGTTTTTATTTAAACTGGCCGTCAAACGTCCTGTTTTACAACGCTATATTTTACCTACACAGCGTTTAGATTATTTACGCTGGTATATCGACAATTATTTACACCATCAGGAAGATTATCGTGAGGCTTTAACTCAACTGGGTTGTCCGACAGTCTTTTTTACAGGCGCACAATCGACCTTGTATGCGGCAGAAGGACAACGTCAAGTGGTAGAAGCTATGCCGAATGCGAAACAAGTCATATTTCACCAATCTGGGCATACCCCTTTACTGACCGAACCGTTGAAATTTAATCAGGAAATTAGCCAATTTTTAAAACTAAACAGCTAAAGTAAAACGGTGGAAAATGTGGTTTGCAATATTTTCCACCGTAGCATCATTAGACCTAGATTTAGTTTAGATCTAGATTTAATTGGCAAAAGCCGCGATACCCGTTTGCGCACGACCTAAAATTAGCGCATGCACATCGTGCGTCCCTTCATAGGTATTCACGACTTCCAAATTGACCAAATGCCGCGCCACGCCATATTCATCACTGATACCATTCCCACCAAGCATATCGCGCGCCATACGAGCAATCTCTAAGGCCTTGCCACAGTTGTTGCGTTTAATCAGCGAAGTACCTTCGAGTGAAGCAATACCCTCATCTTTCATACGACCAAAACGTAAAGCAATTTGTAAACCCAGCGCGATTTCGGTTTGCATATCGCCAAGTTTCTTTTGAATGAGCTGATTGGCCGCCAAAGGACGTCCGAACTGAATCCGATCCATCGTATATTGATGCGCAGTATGCCAACAAAACTCAGCCGCACCCATAGCACCCCAAGCAATGCCATAACGTGCACTATTTAAACAAGTGAACGGCCCTTTTAAACCACGCACTTCAGGTAACATATTTTCTTCAGGCACAAAAACATTGTCCATGACAATTTCACCTGTGATTGAAGCGCGTAAACCAACCTTGCCTTGAATGATTGGTGCAGAAAGTCCATCCCAACCTTTTTCTAAAATAAAACCGCGAATATCACCCACTTGCCCATCTGCTGAAACTTCTTTTGCCCACACCACAAATACATCGGCAATTGGACTATTGGTAATCCACATTTTCGCACCGTGTAAACGATAACCGCCAGCAACTTTATGTGCTCTGCTGTTCATACTGCCAGGGTCGGAGCCAAAATCAGGTTCAGTCAGACCGAAACATCCCACCCATTCACCCGAAGCAAGTTTGGGTAAATATTTCTGTTTTTGTGCTTCACTGCCAAACTCATAAATTGGCACCATCACCAATGAGCTTTGTACACTTGCCATAGAACGATAGCCTGAATCGACCCGTTCAATTTCACGTGAAATTAATCCATAACTCACATAATTTAAACCTGCACCGCCATATTGTTCAGGTATGGTTGAGCCTAACAAACCAAGCTCACCCATTTCACGGAAGATGCTGCGATCTACCGTTTCATGTCTAAACTGATCACGTACCCGCGGCAGTAATTTTTCCTGACAATAAGCATAGGCACTATCACGAATCATACGTTCGGTTTCAGTCAATTGCTGTTCAAGCAAAAAAGGATCTTTCCAATCAAATTTCACTTTTTCACTGTGAGTTGCAGGCGTGTGATTTGGCGATGGATTGTGTTGTGACATGGCATCCTCTGCACATTATTATAGGTTCTGGTTCATCAATATTTGATTTTGTAGCGTCATACTACTTTACTTTATGTTCTATCATTAAAATGAAATAACAAGCAATAAAAAGTGAACTTTGATTCAATTATTCAGCAAAGTTATAGACAGCACTAAACTTTCACATATTTAGATACTTAAAATTCTGAAAAAATGAGCTGTAGATTTGTGTTTCTATTTTCGGCACTTATACTCAAATCTAACCATCCATCAAGAGAATAAAACATGCGTAAATTAGTGGTTTTTTCGGGTGCAGGTATGAGCGCAGAAAGTGGAATCAACACCTTTAGAGATGGTGATGGCTTATGGGAAAAACATCGCGTGGAGGATGTCGCAAGTCCTGAAGCATGGGCAAGGAATCCTGAATTAGTCCAACGCTTTTATAATGAACGTCGTAAAAACATTCTTAATGCGCAGCCTAACTTGGCGCATCGCTTAATTGCTGAACTTGAAGATGATTTTGATGTACAAGTGATCACCCAAAATATTGATGATTTGCATGAACGTGCAGGCAGTTCAGAAGTTTTGCATTTACACGGCAATATTCGTTTAGCCAAAAGCTCAGGGCCTCATGCACAATACACGACAGAATTTTTTCCAATTGAAGGTGACTCGCTGAACTTGCAACAGGATCTTTGCCCACAAGGCTATCCTTTACGTCCGCATGTGGTCTGGTTTGGCGAAGCAGTTCCTGCCTATGAAGAAGCACTGGATTTGATTCAAGATGCCGATATTTTTATTGTGATTGGTACAAGTTTGGTGGTGTACCCTGTTGCTGGATTAGTACACGAAATTCCTGCAAATTGTCAGGCTTATTATATTGACCCAAAAGCCATGCAAGCCCAACTTCCTGCTCAATTTCAACGGATTTCCAAAACTGCCACTGAGGGCATGCAGCAATTGTTCGATCAATTACATCAAGTTTAAAGTAATTACAGTATCTAAATTTTTCCACTTGTAAGATGTCATCAACATGCTTAGGCTATTTTGACATCTTGCAGGATTGCATCATTTTCATAATAGTTTTAGGTATCTCTTTAAAACTTTGTTACCATCGCTCTTTCTCTGTGTTTGTGATGTTTACTGCATATGACCTCATCTTATCAGCAACAACTTGATGCAAAAGTTGCCCGTATTTCTGCCCAATTTGCCGAATATAACCCGCCTGCCTTGCAAGTATTTGCCTCACCAGAACACAACTACCGTATGCGGGCAGAGTTCCGAATTTGGCATATTGAAGATGATCTGTTTTATGCCATGTTTGAACGCAGTGAAGATAAGCAGAAAAAAGTTATTCGTGTAGATGAGTTTCCGATTGCAGACCGCAGCATTAACTTATTAATGCCAAAGCTGTTAGCCGCCCTGAAAGCCGATCCCGTATTATCGGCTCGTTTATTTGAAGTGCATTTTTTAGCGACTTTAAGTGGCGAAATGTTGGTTTCACTGCTTTATCACCGCAAACTTGAATCTGATTGGGAGCCTGCAGCCCAAGCTTTGAGCAAAGCATTAAACATTAAACTGATTGGACGCAGCCGTGGGCAAAAATTCGTGCTATCCGATGAGTATGTAGTTGAACAATTACAGGTTTTTGAGCGCACTTATACCTATAAGCAAATTGAAAGCAGCTTTACCCAGCCAAACGCGCAAGTTTGCCAAAAAATGCTGGAATGGGCATGTACGGTTGCCGAATATTCTGAGCAAGATTTATTAGAACTTTATTGTGGTAATGGTAACTTTACCCTGCCGCTATCGACTCGTTTCCGTCGTGTACTTGCCACAGAACTGGCTAAATCTTCGGTATATGCAGCGCAGTGGAATATTGAACAAAACCAGATTGAGAATATTCAAGTAGCACGCTTATCGGCTGAAGAGTTTACTCAAGCCTATAACGGTGAGCGTGAATTCCGCCGCTTGCAAGAAGCGAACATTGATCTTGCAAGTTATGATTTTGATACGGTCTTTGTCGATCCGCCACGCGCAGGAATTGACGATGACACCTTAAAACTCCTACAGCGTTTTAAGCGTATTATTTATATTTCGTGCAACCCAGACACATTGCATGACAATTTAAAAACCTTGTGTCAAAGCCATAAAGTGACGCAATTTGCACTGTTTGATCAATTCCCATACACCCATCATGTTGAGTCGGGTGTTTTACTGGAAAAGATTTAAACAATTTGTTGCATTATTCTTCAATATTTACAAGTTCTCCTTTTTAGCACTTGTAAATATTATGATGTAAATGAATCAGTTAAAGCATTACAAGCCCTTTAACTGTCATAATTTCGTTAAAAAATGCAATATCATCGAAAATTCTGCAACTCGATTGCTGCTTTTATCACTTAGGTCGACTTGATTTATTTTTTATATTGGCTATATTTCGATCTATGTTAGGTTGTGAATGAAGGCTCTATGAGTTTTTGGCAAAAGTTGTTCTCTACAGAACAGCAAAACGAGCATAAAAATCAAATTGCTTGTGTTGAAAATGATTGCTCTTGCAAGACAAATGAACAACTTCTCGAAGCTTTAACCAAAGCCACAGATGAAGATGTCATTATCGGGATTAAGAAGGTTCTCGCTTCGCGAGGTTATAGCCGCAAAGAGTTAAATGAACTCCAGCATCTACCATTCCAGTAATGGAATATGATAAAAAAGGCATTTAGTTGAACTAAGTGCCTTTTTTAATTGCTTCAAATATATTGGCACTTAAAACAATAAATTTTATAAATCGCGACACGTGCTTGAGCTTGCACAAAAACGCTAATCTTTTCAAACGCAGTCAATCATATCTTCATAATCATGCGCTAATATTTCTACACATAATCATTACACCAATAAATTCGAATTATTCAAACAGAGAAAATGACAATGAAAAAAACTAGCCTTAGCTGTCTTGCCCTACTCAGCCTAAGTTTAACAGCCTGTAGCCCAATGCCGAAAGAATGTGCCGAAACTTGGGAGAAAATGGAAAGTTTTGCTAAAAACATGGGTATTTCAGATGAGCAACTTAAACAACAAAAAAAGCAATTTGAAAATGAAGTCAAACAAATGAAAAGCGAAGAAGCAGTCAAAATCTGCAGGATGCAAGGCACAGCCTTAGGTTTTATTGGACAATAAATTCAGCCAAGCCAAAACCAAATTCCAATGTTAGGGTTTACAGCCTTGATGATCTATATAAGCTAAAATTGGACCTAAATTGCGATGTGGATGAGTATGACGTTGTAATTTCGGAATATACGCTGTAGAAATCGAACCATCTAAATACAAGGCATTTGGCGTTTGCAGCTCATCTTTAAAAAAGGTGGCAAATTGATGAAAAGTTACGGGCGTCTTGCTAATCACAAAGTACAGGCTTTGGTCTTTTAACCCAACCCCATTTCTAATTTTATAAGAAGTACTGTCTGCCAAAAAACGTGAATTTAACTGGCGATTAATAACTAACATTGGGCCAGACTGTGTCGCATACTGCGCTTTGAACGCTTGATTGGCATATTGTTGGGTTGTTCCTAAAAACACCCGTTGATGATTCCACGCCAGTACACCATTGGGCTGAATTAAAAAATTCCCCCATCCCTGTTGCTGTCGGTTCAGCTTTTTAAGTTGTCGTCCTTGTTCCACATACAAACCCACAGGCGAATAATCTGGATGAAACATGCCTGCATTCATGGCAAATTGCATGTTTTCACAAGACTGTAGATTTTTTTGTAGTTGTGAAATTTGCAGATATGGTTTCCCTTGCCGATCTTTCAGATATAAGCCTAACTGTGACAACTGTGTCACTTCCACCACATCTGCATTGATTTTACTGTTGTTAACCGTCCATGCGCGAATTTCCGCTTGTGCAGTAGGCGTGCAGAATAAATAACAGAGCAATAAGCACTTCCACCGAGAACAAAACATTATCATCTCCATACCTGCTATGTTACAAATTGTGCATATAACTGAATGGGTTATCGCATATTTGCTTCAGACGCAGTACACTATAAAACCTGATTTCTTTTCTCTACTCATGTTACTTTATTGGTCAAGCGTACGATGCTCAAGCAGAAAACACGATTTCCTTTAGGGGCACATTTAATTGTGAAACACTTCGGCTATAGCCATCATGGTATCTATGCCGGGCGTGGTCGCGTGATTCACTATTCGGGTTTTGCACATCTTTTTAAAAAACACCCGATTGAAATGACCAGTATTGAAAAGTTTAGTCACGGCAAAAATATTATTGTGCAGTCGTATCATGCGCCCAAGTATAAAGGCCGCAAAGTGGTACGCCGTATGCGCTCCAGAATGCATGAAAACAATTATCATCTGATTATGAATAACTGTGAACATTTATGCACTTGGGCAATTACAGGTGTGGAAAGCAGCCCGCAAGTATTTAAGATGATGGATCGTTTAACCACCATTGGTTATGTCAGTTCATTGATGAGTTATATGAACAGTATGATGCTGACCCTGACCACCACTTGCTTTGCTTTAGTGCTCTATATTAAGAAGAAACTACGCGATAAAGCCAAAATGCAGTTACCGCAAATCCTGATGAAGCAGGAACAGCATAAAAACCGCTAATCGCAGTCATTTTAGCGACACTGTATATCTCACAAAATATTCTATAAACCTCAAATAGATAAAACCAAAAGCCCAACCTGAATTGATCAAGTTGGGCTTTCAAGTTGCAAGCTAAAACTTAAATAAGGTGTTACTTGCCAGGTTTGAAGCTGTCTTTTAAGTCTAAAATGCGGTTAAACACTGGTTTTTCCGCACTGTGATCATACTGATCTGCAACAAAATAACCTTCACGTTCAAATTGGAAACGATCTTCTGGTTGTGCTGTTGCCAATGCAGGTTCAACAATGGCTTGTACCACAGTCAACGATTCGGGGTTTAAATTCGCCAAGAAATCATCACCCACTTCTGGATCAGACTCAGTAAATAAGCGATCATATAAGCGAACTTCTGCCGCAACGCCTTTACTTGCAGAGACCCAGTGAATCACGCCTTTTACTTTACGACCTTCTGGGTTTTTGCCCAAAGTTTCAGGGTCAATTGAACATTTCAGCTCAATGACTTCGCCGTTAGCATCTTTAATCACTTCATCACACTTGATTACATAAGCATGACGTAAACGTACTTCTCCTTCAGGCACTAAACGCTTAAAGCCTTTAGGCGGCACTTCTTCAAAGTCTTTACGGTCAATGTAAATTTCAGAAGTCAGTGGAATGATACGTTCACCCATATCTACATTTGGATGACGTGCATGGACCAAATCTAATGCTTCTGGCAAGTTAGTCAAAGTCACTTTAAGTGGATTTAACACCGCCATACCACGTGCTGCAGTATTTTCCAAAGATTGACGGATGCAATATTCAAGCATTGCCACATCCACAATACCATCAGACTTAGACACACCTACACGCTTACAGAAATCACGCAAACCTTCTGGTGTAAAGCCACGACGACGCATACCGACCACTGTTGGCATACGTGGGTCATCCCAACCTTTCACAAAACCGCCTTCAACCAATTTACGCAATTTACGCTTAGATGTGATGGTGTAATCAATATTCAAACGGCTAGATTCATACTGACGCGGCACAGCCTCGGATTTCACCTTTTCCACCACCCAATCATAGAATGGACGATGGTCTTGGAATTCTAAAGTACATAGTGAATGAGTAATGCCTTCAATGGCATCTGATAATGGATGCGCATAATCATACATTGGGTACATTTTCCATTTATCGCCCGTTTGGTGATGCGATGAATGTAAAACACGATACAAAATCGGATCACGCATGTGTACGTTTGGTGAAGCCATATCAATTTTGGCACGGAGTACTGCCTGACCTTCGCCTAATTCACCATTGCGCATTTTTTCAAATAAAGCCAAGTTTTCTGCTACTGGCGTATCACGATATGGCGAATTTTTACCCAGCTCTACAAAAGAACCACGATTGAGCTTAATCTCATCAGGGGTTTGCAAATCGACATAAGCATCGCCTTGTTCGATCAGCTGAATTGCCCATGTATATAATTGATCGAAATAGCTTGATGCATAGCGTGGTTCGCCATTCCACTCAAAACCCAGCCATTTCACGTCATTGGCAATACCATCAACATATTCTTGTTCTTCTGCATCTGGGTTGGTGTCATCAAAACGTAAGTTACACACCCCTTGATATTCTTGTGCGATGCCAAAGTTCAAGCAAATTGCTTTCACGTGACCAATATGCAAATAACCATTCGGCTCAGGTGGAAAACGTGTCACCACCTGCTGAGTGCGACCCGCCGCAATATCATCGGTAATGACTTGACGTATAAAGTCTAAGCCCGGCTGTTGTTCTTGCTGCACAGCATCGACAGAGGCATTTGAACTTGGTGTCGGGGTGTTTGGCAGAGATGCAACAACATCATTTGGCTTCATAGCAATAAAATCACTTCTAAAATAAAATTGGATAAACTAGGTTACAGAAACTTCAGTAGTGAAGCATACATCACCCATTAGAACGCTTTTCCTTGTTTTTAACAAAGAAAATAACGTTTTTACTTGCCTTGTAGTTTACAGTTTGCTTATGCTTCTCTCAACCAAAAAACCCATGGCATTCGTGTCCATGTTTAGGAGATTACACAATGAGTTTTCCTCAAGTCGAATTAAACACCAATAAAGGTCGTATTGTTTTAGAATTGAACGCTGAAAAAGCACCAATTACAGTTGCTAACTTCTTAGAATACGTTCGTGATGGTTTTTATGACGGCGTAATTTTCCACCGTGTTATTGATGGTTTCATGATCCAAGGCGGTGGCATGGATGAAAACTTCAAAGAAAAAGCAACACGTGATGCGATTGAAAACGAAGCAGACAACGGCTTAAGCAACGATGTTGGTACAATTGCAATGGCACGTACCCAAGCACCTCACTCTGCTTCTGCACAGTTCTTCATTAACGTAAAAAATAACTCTTTCTTAAACCACACAGGCAAAACTGCACAAGGTTGGGGTTATGCCGTGTTTGGTAAAGTTGTTGAAGGTATGGACGTTGTAGATGCAATTAAAGGCGTGCGTACTGGCAACCGTGGTTATCACGCAGATGTTCCACTAGAAAATGTGGTGATTGAATCTGCAAAAATCATTGCTGAATAAGAATCTTACCCGACCTCGCTTACGCACATCATTTTAAAGTACTGCTTTAAAATTCGTTTAGGGAGGAGAAATCCCTCTTTTAAAAGAGGGATTTCGGGAGATTCCAAGGAATAATTCGTGACCTATCTGTTTATCGCAGATTTACACTTGTCACCAAATCACCCTCGACTTGTTCGGGGGTTTTTAGATTTGCTAGACGCTTATCAAAATAAAAACACCCAACTGTATATTTTAGGCGACTGGTTTAATGCATGGATTGGCGATGATTACACCGCAGCGTGGCTCGATGAAGTTGTTGCACGTTTAAAGCAATTTAGCCAAGCAGGTAATCAAATTTACTTTATTGTCGGCAATCGTGATTTCGCTTTGGGTCAGAAATTTTTAGATCAGTTTTCAGGACAACTCCTGCCCGATGTGTACACGCTGCATATTGGTTCTCAACAGGTACGTTTAGAACATGGCGATGCACTGTGTACCGATGATGTGTCCTATCAAAAATTCCGTAAAATCATTCGCAATCCCATCATTTTAGGGATTTTAAAGAAAACACCTTTGGCTTTTCGGCAAAAACTTGCACAAGGTTTCCGCAAAAAAAGTCAGCAAGCCAATCAAGTCAAAAGTTATGACGTCATGGACGTAAATGCAGATGCTGTGTCACAAGCCTTGCAGCATGCAGATGTGTTAATTCATGGGCATACGCATCGTCCAAATATTCACAATGAACACGGCAAACCTAGAATTGTATTAGGCGATTGGCGCACAGATGCTGCACAAATTTTAGTAGTTGAACCAAATCAAGCCTTAGCAACTTGGCAACTGAGTCATTGGAACTATTAAGCGCAACATCTTTACATAAAAATAATAGATACAACACTAAAGGTACTTAGCTAAACATAGCTAACTAAAACCTCTTTAGCCAAAATCTCTTCAGCTAGCAGATTAATACCCACCTTCCGTTTTAATCACTTCGGCATCAGCTTTATATTTAGCCAACAACTCACGCAGCGAAGTCATCAACACACTGGTATCTACCCCAACTGCCACAAATTCTGTGCCTAAATCCAAATACTTTTGTGTCACTTCATGTTGGGTCGATAAAATCCCTGCTGCTTTGCCTGCTGCACGAATCCGTTGAATCGCATCGACCACAGCGGCTTGTACTTCTGGATGGTTCGGATTGCCTTCATAACCCATCGTGGCAGATAAATCCACCGCACCAATAAACACCCCATCAATCCCATCGACTTGTAAAATAGCATCCAGATTTTCTAAACCTGTGACCGATTCAATTTGAATGAGCAAACAAATATTTTCATGCGCTGTCGCGTAATAATTTGGAATACTGTTCCAGCGAGTTGCACGTGCTAAAGCTGCGCCTACGCCGCGAATACCTTCAGGTGGATAACGTACCGCTTTGACCATCAACTCAGCGTGTTCAACGCTTTCAACCATAGGAATCAGCAAAGTTTGTACGCCAATATCCAACAGTTGTTTAATGAGTTGCACACTGCCAATCGGCGGGCGCACCACCGCTTGAGAGGGATAAGCCGCAATACTTTGTAATTGTGACAAAGTGGTTCTTAAATCACTCGGTGCATGTTCCCCATCAATTAAAAGCCAGTCATAGCCTGCATTGGCGGCAATTTCAGTGCCATACGCATCTGCTAAACCTACCCATAAGCCAATTTGCTGCTGAGTTTTTAATTTACGCTTAAAATAATTGATATATTCCATCCATACACCTTTGGGATGCACCATGCTCAAGTTTATATTTAACGCCTATTTGCTATAAACAACCAATAGTGAAAACGTCTTGCATGATTGAATTTAACACTAAGTTTAAAGATGTTTATGTCGTGCTCATCTCATCTTAACCGCATAAATAGCACATGGATTCATTCCGTTAGCATAGCGAGGCATGTTAAGCTTTTGGCGCACACCTGCCCCAAATATAGTCTTTAAATGGAGATGATTCATGGATTTGCTCAACGTTGCACAAACTCGTTATACGACCAAAGCCTATGATGCGAGTCGCACTATTCCTGCAGAACAATTTGAGCGTTTATTAGAAATTCTGCGTTTAGCACCATCTTCCATTAATATTCAGCCGTGGCATTTTTTTATTGCAGATCGCCCTGAAGCCAAACAACGTATTGCTAAAGCTTTAGTTGGAAAGTACGCCTATAACGCCCCTAAAGTTTTAGATGCTTCGCATACCATTTTATTTTGCACCAAAGCTGACATTAGCGAATTACATTTAGAAAACCTGCTTAATCAGGATGCTGCTAGTGGACGCTTTAAAGATGAAGCCGCTAAACAAGGTCAGAAAGACAGCCGCACAGGTTATGTCGATTACTACCGCAATGAAAAAGGCGATATTCAGCGTTGGGCAGAAAATCAAACCTTTATTGCACTCGGACAAATGCTTTTGGCTGCAGGCATTGAAGGAATTGACGCAACGCCAATTGGTGGTTTTGATGAAGCAATTTTAACTCAAGAACTGCAACTAACTGAGCAAGGACTGATTCCTTCGGTTTTATTGTGTTTAGGCTATCGTAGTGAACAAGATTTTAATGCCAAACTGCCAAAATCACGCCTTGATAAACGCGAGATTTTCACGCAACTGTAAAACAAACATGCGATAACACTAGGGACAAAATTTGTCCCTATTTTTTGGTCTGAATTTTGCTTTATCTATATTTGCAATCTGTACTCAATCTCTATCAAAAATAAAAATGAGGTGTATGATGCTCAATTTAATGCCGCTAAAACTAGAATGCCGACGTTGTAAAAAACTGTATTTATATCAAGCCAAACCAAGCTATCCAACCCTGCGCTGCCCGATCTGCGATAGAACCACAATGCTGCATGGTCTTGCAGAAACTGCAGATTTATTGCGACATCCTTTTCGCTTTATGTTGAGTTATCTTAAACCGTCATGGCATAAGCGAGGCAAAGCACACTAAGCAATGCCAAGCCTAGCCCAATAGTGGTCGTGCTTTTCAGCTTTTCTTTAAAGAACAATACTCCACTGATCACGCCAAATAGCACCACTAAAATATTCATCCCTGCAAATACCACTGCAGGGCTGTCTTTGAGCAGCATGTGAGCTTTGACATACAAGGCAATATTGGCAAAATTCAGTGCACCCAAAATTAAACCTGCACTGATATTTTGCATACTGCCCATGCTTTTATCGCGGATTAAGATATAAGCCATCGCCAAAACAAAAGCACATACAAACATCAAATTCAGCGCAACTGCAAATTGCAGTCCTAAACCTGTGCTGTATTTAAGCAAAACATCAATCAGTGCATAACCCAGCCAAACACAGCTCAAATATAAGATGCCTTGTTGCGCTTTAGCAGACTGCCCTGCAGCACGATGCGAATACAAAATACATAAGACTGCGATAATCCCAAGCGCGATTCCCACAATTTTCAGTTGGCTAAAATTTTCCTGAAAAATAAAATAAGCGGCTGCCAAAGACAAAACCACTGACAAACGCTGTGCAATTTCAGTTTTTAAAATACCTGCGCTGTCTAACGATTTTGCTAATGCTAAAAAGACACTCGGCAACAACACACCCAAACTAATAATGAGCCACCACGGCGTATGTTGGATTGAGATCGTGCCCAAGTTGGGTTTAAACCAGTAAAAACACAACACACTGGCACTGACATAATTCCATGTGATCATCTGCATAGGGTTAAAACCCTGCATTTTGCAGACTTTTAATAAAATAGAGACCAGTACACTACAAAAGGCTGCGGCTACAATCAGTTCCATGACACGCTCGAGGATTGTTTTTGTTCTTGATTGGAAGTTGTGGATTCATCAGTAAAAAGCCCACAAGGACTGTGGGCTTTCGAGTTCTTAATCAAATTAAGAATTACTTATAGCGTTCAACCATTTTCTCTAAAGAAATTGGGCGAATTTTGTCTGCATTACCTGCAGTACCAAATGCTTCATAACGGTCTATACAAATTTGTTTCATTGCATCTACAGTTTTTGCGAAGAATTTACGTGGGTCAAATTCGCTTGGTTGTTCTGCCATCATACGGCGCATTGCACCAGTAGAAGCTAAACGTAAATCTGTATCGATGTTGATTTTACGCACACCATGCTTAATTGCTTCAACCAATTGCTCAACAGGTACACCATAAGTTTCTTTGATATCACCGCCGTATTGGTTAATCACCGCCAACCATTCTTGTGGTACAGAGCTAGAGCCGTGCATTACAAGGTGTGTATTTGGCAACGCAGCATGAATTTCTTTAATACGGTCAATTGCAAGAATATCGCCTGTAGGTGGACGAGTAAACTTGTATGCACCGTGCGAAGTACCAACAGCAATCGCTAAAGCATCCACATTAGTATCTGCAACGAAGCTACGTGCTTCTTCAACAGATGTTAACAATTGAGAGTGGTCAAGTACGCCTTCTGCGCCCACGCCATCTTCTTCACCTGCCATACCTGTTTCAAGACTACCTAAACAGCCAATCTCACCTTCAACCGATACACCACACGCATGCGCCATTTGCACAGTACGACGCGTCACTTCGACGTTGTATTCATACGACGTTGGTGTTTTACCATCTTCACCCAAAGAACCATCCATCATTACTGATGAAAAGCCTAGTTGGATCGAACGCTGACATACATCAGGACTTGTACCATGGTCTTGGTGCATAACCACTGGAATATGTGGCCACTCTTCAATTGCAGCCAAAATCAGGTGACGCAAGAATGGCGCACCTGCATATTTACGCGCACCTGCCGAAGCTTGAACAATTACAGGTGAATTGGTTGCATCTGCGGCTAACATAATTGCGCGCATTTGTTCTAAGTTGTTGACGTTAAACGCTGGAACGCCGTAAGCATGTTCACCGGCATGATCCAAGAGCTGGCGCAATGAAATAAGAGCCATAATATCCTCCCAAATAATGTTGGTTATTCTACCCTGTGATTTGTTTCAATTCAGCAACAAATCGCCTTTTTCAAAAAAAAGTCCCTGCAAAAGCAGGGACTTTTAAACAAATTACTACAATTTGTCGTTTTTCAGCACTTATTGCGCTTCAGAAGCAGCAACTTCTGTGTCTGCAGTCGCAACGTCAGCAGGTGCATTTGCAACATCTTCAGGAATATCGGTGTTGCCTTCATCCAAGATTGGTTGGTCAATTGCGTCGATTGCAGCTTGTTGTTCTGGTGTAACTTGAGCGTTATCTACAACTGCAGAAGATGCATCAGTTTCAGTCGCAGGTGCGCTTTCTTTTTTTGCACAAGCAGTCAAGGCTAAAGATGCAGCAATTAAAGCAGCAAGTGTTAGTTTTTGAATCATCGTCATTTCCTACAGTTAGGTCATTCATTTACTACAGTTTATTGCATATTTATGACATTTTGATGACTACGGCATGACATAAATATAAAAAAGTTGACCGAAGTCAACCTTTTTAAAAATTATTGATAAATTTTCTAGATTTAAGCGCGTTCTAATAATACCGCAACTGCAGGTAAGGTTTTACCTTCTACAAATTCAAGGAATGCACCTCCACCTGTAGAGATATAGCCGATTTTGTCTGCAACTTCATACTTGTCAATTGCAGCTAAAGTGTCACCACCGCCTGCAATAGAGAAACCTGCAGATTCTGCAATCGCCAATGAAAGTGCTTTCGTACCTTCACCAAATTGATCAACTTCAAATACACCCACTGGGCCATTCCAAAGAATTGTTTTTGAAGTTTTTAAAATTTCAGCAAATGCTTTTGCAGTTTCTGGGCCTACGTCTAAAATCATATCGTTGTCTGCAACATCTTCAACTTTTTTCACAGTTGCTTTCGCTGCTGCCAATGAACCCAAGAAATCTTCAAAATTAATTTCAGCGGCATCTGCAACTACAACATCGGTTGGCAGTGGTACAGAAACTTTTGCGGCAATTGCTTTGGCAGTGTCAATCAAATCATTTTCACATAATGATTTGCCCACATTATAGCCTGCTGCAGCAAGGAAAGTATTGGCAATACCACCGCCTACAATTAATTGATCGCAAATATCAGACAATGAAGTCAATACATCTAACTTAGTCGATACTTTAGAACCTGCAACAATCGCCACCATTGGTTTTTCAGGTGTTTTTAAGGCACGACCCAAAGCATCTAATTCCGCAGCCAATAATGGGCCTGCTGCTGCCACTGGTGCTAAACGTGCAACGCCTTCAGTAGAGGCTTCTGCACGGTGCGCGGTACCAAATGCATCCATCACAAATACATCACACAATGCTGCATATTTAGCGGCAAGTTCTGGGTTGTTTTTCTTTTCACCGTGGTTAAAACGGCAGTTTTCCAATAAAACGACTTGACCAGGAGCAACGTCTACACCATCTAAATAGTCAGTGATCAGTTGAACATCTTGACCTAATGCTTGGGTTAAATACGCAGCTACAGGTGCTAAAGATTGTTCAGCTTTTGGCTCACCTTCAACAGGACGACCTAAGTGAGAATACACCATCACTGCTGCACCTTTGGCAACAGCAGCTTGAATCGTTGGCAATGCCGCACGTAAACGTGCATCGCTGGTGATCACACCATTTTTAACAGGTACGTTTAAATCTTCACGAATAAGGACACGCTTACCTGCTAAATCGAGGTCAGTCATACGCTGAAAGTTCATGTATAGCTCACTTTATTGATATCAAAACGCCACGATTTTAAATGATTATGCAGAAAAAGGTTAGCAACTTTTGTAGAATTGCTGTTTAAAGCAAAAGTTTTGATTATGATAGAGAAAAGCTACCATCTTTCTCGCACTTATGTCTATTCATCCCGATCCAAATATCAATCGTTTAAATGTTTTGGGCGAACCTCTCGCCAGTTGTTGCTTTGATCCTATTACTGGATATTTCCGTAACGGTTTTTGTCATACCGCCCCAACCGATTTAGGTCAGCACACCGTTTGTGCGCAAATGACCTCTGATTTTTTAAATTTCTCGCAAAAAATTGGCAATGATTTAATTACGCCAGTGCCAGAAGTTGGTTTTAACGGCTTACAGCCGGGTGATTTTTGGTGTATTTGCGTCACTCGTTGGGTTGAAGCCTATCAGGCAGGTCAAGCGCCACCAATTAAAATTCAAGCCTGTCATCAGTCCGTATTGTCTTATGTGCCTTTAGATATTTTGATGGATTATGCGGTGTGATGATCTGATGCAACATCCTGAAATTATTTTAGCGTCTAGCAGCCAAACCCGTCAGCAATTGATGAATCGTCTGCATTTGGCTTATAAGTCAATTTCTCCTGATATTGATGAATCTGCGCAGGGTGAATTGCACGCAGATGATTTAGCGCAACGCTTGGCTTTTGAAAAGGCACACTATATTGCGCAGCAATATCCTAATGCGATTGTAATTGGTTCAGATCAAGTGGCATGGCGTGAACAGCAGCCAGATATTTTTATAGGTAAACCGCTCACTTCAGAAAAAGCCATACAACAATTACAAGCCAATTCAGGTCAAACGGTTTATTTCAGCACTGCGCTGAGTGTGCAGCAGCAATCTACAGGCTTTGAACAAACAGTTGTAGAACACTACACCGTTAAATTCCGCAACTTAACCGACAATGAAATTGCACGATATGTTGCAAAGGAACAACCGCTACATTGTGCAGGTAGTTTTATGTGCGAAGGTTTAGGTATTAGTCTGTTTGAAGCCATGCAAGGCAATGACCAAACTACTTTGATGGGTCTGCCGATGATTCAGTTATGCCGCATGTTAAGAATGCTGAATATTCAGGTTCCTTAAGTTTAAAACTGTGTAATTTAACAGCCGTGAATATTTATAAAGACTATAAATCACCTTGCCCTTTACAGCGACAAATCAGACAATATTGAGATTATAGATAAAACTTGCTTAGGCTATTTTATGTCGCAACCTTTAGATGTTTTGGGCGGAATTACCGCAGAACAATTCCTAAGTGAATATTGGCAAAAAAAACCACTTTTGGTACGCAATGCACTCCCAGAAATTGCCAACCTACTTGAACCTAGTGATGTAATGGAACTGGCACTTGAAGAAGATGTGACTGCCCGTTTAATCAAACAAAAAGATCGCGATCCAAATCAATGGACTGTGAAATCATCACCGCTCATTAAGGCTGATTTTCAAAAAATGCCAAAGTTGTGGACGCTATTGGTACAAGCCGTTGATCATTACTCTTTTGATCTCGCTGAACTTTGGAAAAAATTTCCTTTTATTCCGCAATGGCGACGTGATGACATAATGGTGTCTTATGCCCCTAAAGGCGGCTCTGTAGGTCAGCATTTTGATTTCTACGATGTGTTTTTGCTACAAGGCTATGGATATCGTCGTTGGCAACTTGGGCAAATGTGTGATGCTGAAACTGAATTTGTCGCAGGACAACCGTTAAAATTATTGCCTGAAATGCAGGTCAATTTTGATGAAGTTCTTGCACCTGGCGATTTACTCTATGTGCCACCGGGTTTGGCACATTATGGCGTGGCGGAAGATGATTGTCTGACGTTCTCGTTCGGTTTCCGCATGCCGAATATTAGTGAAATGATGGATCGAGTGAGCGATAAATTCTCTGCCGATGAAATGTTACGCACGCCACTACAAGACCTTGTTCGTAAAAAAAGTACCCAAATTGGCGAAATGACTGCGACAGAATTGGATTATCTGAAAGCAGAATTGTGGGCGCGTTTACAAAACTCATCGGTGTTGGATGATGCGATTTTAAGCTTAATGTCTGAACCGAAATATCCTGAAAATATTCCTGAAGTAGATGAAATAGGTGTAGGCGATTTAGAAGATGCGCTAGATCAGGGTTATCAAATCATGTTGGAACCCGCCTCTCGCCTACTTTATGCAAATCAGCTAGATGAAGTTTTATTTTGGGCGAATGGTGAAGCGATTTGTGTCGCAGAAGCATCTATCCCTACGCTGCAAAAAATTGCCAATGGTGAACGCGTGCTGCTCGATGAAAACCTTTACGACGCAAATATTTTGGAAGATTTGGTACAACTGCTCAATGAATCCATTTTAATGTTGTTACCTGCTGAAGACGCTTAAAATATTCGTTTCAGCCCCCTCAAGATGATCAATTCATCTTGGGGAATTTAGATAAGCGGGATCTAAAGTTAAAACTGCCTGAATTAACGTATAGCCAGGTGTCGAATTTAATTTTAATTGCCCTCCAACCCGTT
The DNA here is from genome assembly GCF_013420525.1 of Acinetobacter sp. YH01003. Taxonomy (NCBI): domain Bacteria; kingdom Pseudomonadati; phylum Pseudomonadota; class Gammaproteobacteria; order Moraxellales; family Moraxellaceae; genus Acinetobacter; species Acinetobacter sp. YH01003. Next base: position 47,782 of record NZ_VOXY01000005.1, read on the forward strand.
CTAAACGCATTTTCATACTGCGCATCCCAATACTCATGCCATGTTCAAGCACGCTATTGGCTTCAAAACCTACACCATCATCCTGAATTTTAAGTACCAATTGCTTAGGCGGTACAAATTGCATACTGACGGATACATGCTTGGCTTGGCTGTGTTTAATCACATTGGTTAAACTTTCTTCTAATACCCGCATCAAAGTTAAGCACTGTAACGAATTCGGCTCAATCACCCATTCATTTGGAAAATCCCACTTGGAATGAATATCCATTTCATCCATCAATTGACTAAAACGATGACGTACTGGCGCAACCCAAATTTTAGGATTTTCAGGCACTTTAGAACCAATGGAAGAACCACTATCAATAATTTGACGTAAATCATCACGCAGTAATTTCAGCATAGATAAGAACTGCTGATTACTCATGTTCTGTTCGCTTTGGTCGACCATAATCATGGAACGTACCAAAGATGCACCCAAACCATCATGCAAATCATGCGATAGATGAATCCGCTCTTGCAAACGCACATTTTCCAATTCTAAATAATGCTTTTCTGACATACTGCGTTTTAAATCATCACTGACTTCAAAAACTTTAAGCTCTAAATCGTGATTAAATTTCTCAATTTTTTGAATATTTCTTTTTAGGCGCATGCCTAAAATAATCGCAATAAATAAAGTAATTACTGGCGAGGTATACGGTGATAATGGCTGATATAAACTTGCCGTTGCCGCATTACTTAAACGAAATACATCTACACCTGCAAAAAAGCCAATCAAGGTTAAACAAAATAGCAGCAGATATACTTCTGTTTTTGGGGATTTATACGCTAAATACGCCAAATAAAAATAAACCACGACTAGTAAGCTGGCATAACTTAAAAAGACAATCCCAAATACCAGTTTGACATAATCTAAGGGTGTTAAAAACACACAAACAATTACCGCTAAACTCAGAATAAAAATACTTTCTTCCAATATTGGCAAGCGTTGATTGACAAACCTAATTAAATACAGACTAAAAGCTAAAACATAGAGGATAAAAAAGCTTAAATTGGCTTGAGATGCCACCAATACACTTGGGTATGGAAAGGTTTCTGTGGTTAAAAAATGAGAAATAAATAATAACCAGAACATGCAACTCAACGCGAACCAACCAAAACTCTGATCACGGCGTAAAAACAGCCAAATAACCAAACATAAAATGCCTAAAGTGGCAGATAAAATCGCATTAATTTCAAATAAAGTACGTTTATTCCATATACTTTGCTGGTGCTGTTCAATATTGTTATGCACATTATTAAAACTTATTTTTCCTATACCCGCATTTTGAAATGCATATCCATTTACATAGACCAATATTTGATTTTTACCTTGTTTTAAGCCTGAAATAGGTAAAATCCAGTAACGTGGCATATTCCAGTTTTTTGACAAAGGCTCTTCTAAATGTTGACTTGCCCAAAGTAAATCTTGATTCAGATAAACTGCCCCTGCACTATTTAAAAAATTCAGTGCAAAAACGATGGGTTGATTTAAACGATGATCACGCTCACAAAACCACTCCCACTCTATTTTGTACCACGCCCCACCATTATAATTTTTCCAGCGATCATCCCAAACGTCGGGCAGTTGAACATTTTCCCAACCCGTTTCAGGTTTTTTATTATGTGATGCTGTTTTGGCAGAGCTGATTGAAAGTACATGCACATTGCAGTACTGATTAATTGGGTACACCACTTGCTGCGCATAGCTTTGCCACGCACAGAACAATAACAACACGCCCAAACCACACTGCCAAAGCCTTTGAATCATAAAAGACCTAAAGTTCTAGCGGTACTGACAGCCTTAGTGCGTTTAGTGACCGACAACTTCCGATAGATATGTTTAATATGACTTTCAACGGTATAACGCGACACAAATAATTGCTCAGCAATTTCACGGTTACTTAAGCCCTGCGCCACCAGATTTAAAATTTCTAATTCACGATTGGTGAGCTGTTCATAATGTGAGTTGAATGCTTGAGCATCGGCGCGATCTGATAAATCTTCGGTCAGCACGGGTACTTTTTGATGTGAAATTTGCGATAAAATTTCACGGGCGATAAATGGGTCTATCGGTGCACCACCTCTTAAAATGCTGCGTATTGCGATAATAATTTCAGCATCATCACGTTCTTTAAGCACATAGCCTGTTGCACCTGCTTGAATTGCAGAAAATAAGCTGTCTTGGGTGCTCCATGCAGAAATCACCAAAATTAATGCGCTTGGATCTCTAAAATGTAATTGTTCGATTAGTTCTTTACCATTGCCATCGGGCAAGCCTAAATCGACTAAAGCTAAAGCAATCGGATGATCTTCTATACACGTCATTGCAGCTTTAAGATGACTCACGAAAAATAGCATGTCATCTTGATAGCCAATATCATGCAAAATTTTTCTAAGACGTGACTGAATAATAGGCTCATCTTCAACAATTAAAACCGGTACGGGTAATATCGCTTCCATTTCTGCCATCATTCATCCCCTTGATTATGTTTGTAAATATATCAATCGTTTTGATGTAAACACTATCCCTAGAATTAAGGAGTTTTTCAAATTTAGCTTATTTTATAAACATGAGCATAGCACTGAAACATGAAACTCGAGCATGAAATAAAAAATAAATGTGAAGTACTATTTTATTTTAGAAATCGCTTCACATTTTAATGAGCAGCGCAGCATAAATATGCTTTGATGCCGAGAACAGCATCAAAGCAAATGTAGAGCCGTATTTAAAAGATGGTTGATAAATTAATAATAAGTCTTAGAGCTATGTGCATGTAAAAATGCAGGAATCAGCCCTGTTAAAGCCGCACGAATATCCGCACGTTCATTGATTAATTGATGCGAGCCTTCTTCTAACATGAGTAAGGTTTGCAGGCGGAATTTACGCCGAATAAACTCAATGTTGTAGCGCCAATCTACGGTTTGATCTTGCGCCCCTTGTGCCAACCAAACAGGAATACGGCAAGCTGGACGTTCTTCCATCTCCAACATCCATTTAGACATGGCTAAAATCCAATCCATGCCCATCATTCTAGGTTGCAGCGGGTCTTTTAAACGCACAAAGCGTAAAAATTCAGGATTATGATTATTGCGTCGGAAATGTCGCGGCACTTCACGCTTAATCCGACGGATAATGCCCAAACCAACAGAGTTATGCCACCATGCCGATTTTGCAGGACGAATCAAAGGCGATAACAACAACACACGCTCTACAAATGGATTTTCACGGCGCTGAGCAAATTCCAACAAGTGATGCATCCAAATTGCACCACCTGTACTTTGCCCAATGCCCAACCACGGTTTTGGCAATTGATCGGCATTTTTTACATATTGATAAACCGCATGTAATACTTGCTGATAATGATCAAAATTTTTGATGTTGGCAGGATAACCATCACTCAATCCATGTCCGGGCAAATCATAAGTCAAAACACTAAAGCCCTGCTCTAATAATTCTTTGACGATAGGTTGATAAATCCCGCTATGTTCCAAATAGCCATGCAGTAGAAATACCGTGCCCTGCACCTGATCAAATTTGGTTTTGCTTAAATCGGGTTGAAAAATTTGCACATGCAATTTAAACAACGGCATTTGCACATAGCCTTGCCAATGTTCACAGTCCAACAAATGAAAACCATATAGCTGTCGATAGGCTTGTAACTCAACACTCGGTTCAAAACCACGATTCAAATTTAAAGGTTGTAGAATTTGTGGTGTGGTTTCCCTACTCGGCACTGGCAAATCTAATTGCTTCAACACGCTTGGGTTTAAAAATGGAATATCAGGCATTATGGCACCTCGCGACATGCGCTAGAACCAATCAAGACATCCCGAATGGCGGCAAGCATTTCATAATTGGCACGGCGGCTGTGATCATAGTTTTGTTCACTTGGACGCCATGCGGTCAGTTGAGTCGGCATTGGAGCTTCGACAGGAATCGTTTCAATTCCATTTAAAGCAAATAAACGGCGGGTGCGTGGCATGTGATAACGGTCTGTAATCAAAATCACTGTCGGCGCCCCCCCTTTTTTTTGTAATAATAAAGAACTAAAACGTGAATTTTCACAAGTATTCATGCTGCGATCTTCTAATAATTTTGCTTCGACATCATATTTTTTTAACCAACGCTGCATATAAGGTGCTTCTACACCACTCAGTACAATCGGCAATTGATATTGTTTTACCACCGCTAGGGTCGTTTCTAAACGTAAACGTGTGTAGTCATTGACCACAATATCTTTGCCATTATCATCTAAAGTTAAGCCACCACCTAAAACCACAATCGCATAAGGTTTAGAGTTTGCAGGTATTTTTGGAATATTTTGTTGCTGAATTAAAGCAATATCTTTAAAGATTTCTTCATCTACAGGCTCACTTTCGGTTTCGGCAATTTTATGAGTGCTTAAAAACTCCAAGTATTGTTCCATGAGTACCTGATTTTCATGACTATCCAAATTGAGCAAGGCTTTTACATTTTCGGATGGGTCTTCTACAACTGCTTCAGAAGCTGCATTAGACACCAACAATGGGACTTGCGGCAACTCTTGCTCAGATGCTAATTTTTTTTGCGTTTGTTCTTCTAAAATAAGCGCTTGTAAGGCTTTATAACGAGCCTGAATTAAAGTTAAATTTTTCGAATTTTCAGATTGAATCTCTTGCTCCATCAGCTTCAAATAAGCTTGTCGGGCAATCCATAAATCTGAACCGGGTTCCAAGCTGTCTTGATCACTAAAAGCCGCCATTTGCTGACTTTTTGCTGCCACTTGATTCACTTCTACAGGTACCAAAGTGTTCAGCGTTTTGACCACCAAAGTAGAATAAAAAGGTGAATAGATAAAAATCATGAACGCTGCAAACAATACAAATAGCACGGCAGCAATTTGTACCAATCTGAGCATCCAATGATTCTGTTTCATCTTCACTTAACCTACCGGTTGATGTGCACGAATCAAACCTGTTTCATCAAATAACACAGGTTCAGGTTCTAGTGAAATACCAAAACGACTCAAAACATCTTGCTGCACAGCACGATAGGTGTGTTGCACATCTGCCAAAGTGGCATCGGCATAATTGACTAAAACCAACGCTTGTTTATGAAACATACCCACCACACCCAGTTGTTTTCCCTTCCAGCCAGCTTGATCAATCAACCAGCCTGCTGCAATTTTAACTTGCGCATTCGGCTGTGGGTAATGGGGTAAATTTGGAAATTGTGCTGCAATTTGGTCAAATTGCTGAGTCGAAATCACAGGATTTTTAAAGAAACTACCTACATTTGGATATTCTGCAGGATTAGGCAGCTTACTTTGGCGAATTTGAATGACTTGTTGCTGCAGATTTTCAGCAGTTTGCTCATCGCCTACAGCAGCTTTTAAGTCGCCATAATTTAATTTTAACGCAGCCTGTTTTAACAGTTTAAAAGTCACATGGGTAATGATGTAACGGTTGGGATGATCTTTAAAAATACTGTGTCGATAGGCAAACTGACAATCTGCAGCAACAATTGAGCTGAATTGTTGGCATTCACGATCATAGACCTGCACAGATTCAATAAACTCACCGACTTCAACGCCATAAGCACCAATATTTTGCACAGGTGAAGCGCCGACCAAACCTGGAATTAAAGCCAGATTTTGCAGACCATATAATTTTTGTTCCGTGCTCCATAACACAAAATCATGCCAGACTTGTCCTGCACCAACTTTTAGGGTAATACTTGCATCATCTTCAGCGCATTTTTCGATGCCCTGAATATCCATGTGCATGACCAAGGCATGAATATGTTCAGGCAATAACATATTGCTACCACCCGACAAAATCAGCACATTTAACTGTTCTGTCTGAGCAAATGCCAAAGCATCCTGCACATCTTGGATATTTTCAACTTTGACATAATGCGATGCAGTTGCATCTAAATTTAACGTATTGAACGGTTTGAGTTGCATGTTGTGTTGAATGTGCATGACTTAAACCTTCAATTCAAATTGTTGTTGTAAAACTTTCACCCATGCGCGACTACTCGACTCGCATTGATCGAGCACCCGCTCAAAACCATCGGCTTCGCCATAATATGGATCGGGTAATTCTTGCTGCGTATAATGCGGATCGTGTTCGCTCATTAAGGCTATTTCAGCGCGCAAACTGCCCAGTTCAGCTTCAGCACGGCGCATTAAAGATTGAATATTGCTTAAGTTTTCAAAATCCATCGCCAAAATCAAATCAAACTCGACAAAGTCTTGTATACGTAACTGACGCGCGCGCAATGTAGATAAGTCATAACCACGTTTGAACGCATGTTTTTGGCTGCGTAAATCTGGGGCTTTGCCTGGATGATAATTACTGGTTCCAGCAGAATCTACCAACACATTGAGTTGTTGTTCATCACAAAAATGTCGAAGTACAATTTCTGCCGTTGGAGAGCGGCAAATATTTCCCAAACAAACACATAACACCTTATATGGCGTTTTGGATGACATAAACAACCTCAAAGCTACTTTATTTTTAAGAGTCTTATGTTAAGTTATTTATGATATGAATCCTATATTGTGACCCTACAATAATGTTGAATTAGGTATAAAAATTAGGAATAAAGACGATGCAGCATTTTCAATTTCAAACGGTTGGCAACATTATTTCTGGATTAGGCTCAATTTCTGAACTAAAAACGGTTTTAACCGAAAAGAGTTATAAGCGTTTGTTATTGGTCACCGATGCTGGCATTTTACAACAACAATTACATCAACCTATTTTAGAAATTTTAAAGCAACTGCAACTGGACTATGCCATTTACTCGAATGTGCAAGCCGACCCCGCAGAACAGATTGTGTTAGAAGCAGTTGATTTTGCCAAACAGCAAAATATTGATGTTGTATTAGGTTTTGGTGGGGGTAGTGCGATGGATGTCGCCAAAATTATTGCCGTGCTGAGTCATTCCGAACAAACTCAACAACTGTCGGACTTGTACGGTGTTGGCAATGCGAAAGCACCACGTTTACCACTCATTTTAGTTCCCACAACGGCAGGTACAGGTTCAGAAGTCACACCTATTTCCATTGTCACCACAGGTGCAACCAGTAAAACAGGCATTGTTTCTCCTATTTTATATGCCGATGTTGCCATTTTAGATGCCAATTTTACCCGTCATCTACCTGCACAGATTACCGCAGCCACAGGTATAGATGCGATGGTACATGCCATTGAAGCCTATACTTCTAAAATCAAAAAAAATGCGTATTCAGATTTTCTGGCAAAACATGCGCTGCGTTTACTTGATCAAAACTTAAAATTAGTGCTTGAAGATGGCAGCAATATGCAAGCACGGCAAAATATGCTGTTTGGTTCAATGCTGGCAGGACAAGCCTTTGCCAATGCTCCTGTGGCTGCGGTGCATGCACTTGCATATCCTTTAGGCGGGCATTTCCATATTTCACATGGTCATAGCAATGCATTGGTACTGACTGAAGTTTTAAAGTTTAATGCGCCTGCTGCAAAACAATACTATGCAGAACTAATGTGTTGGTTAGACCCTCGTAGCAAAGGCTGCACAGATGGATTATGTGATTTATTTATTGATCATTTACAAAATCATTTAGATCAAAGTGGTTTGTTGTTAAAACTCAATGCATTAGGCATTGCAGAAAACATACTGCCACAATTGGCAGAAGATGCGATGCAGCAAAGTCGTTTATTACAAAACAACCCGAGAGCAATGCAAATGCAGGATGCTTTACAAATTTACCAAGCCATTTATGCCTAACATTTACGCTTAACGTTCTGTATTTAACTTTATAGATTTATTTGGGATGATTTCCACCCATTAAAGCATGACACCACATTGATAAAAATATAGGTAAACTTGTGAAACCTGACACCAAAACCCGTGAGCAATACGCTTTTTTCTTTCCCATCCAAACTCGCTGGGCAGACAACGATATGTATGGACATGTCAATAATGTCACTTATTACAGCTATTTTGACAGCGCAGCCAATGCCCTACTGATGCAAAAAGCAGGCTTTGAACCCAAACGATCACCCTGTATTGGTTTAGTGGTCAATTCCACCTGTCATTTTTTGCAGGAATTGTCCTATCCTGAAATGATTGAAGTAGGTGTTGCTATTCAAAAAATTGGAAACTCATCCTTAATTTATGATTTGGCAATTTTTAAAAACAATCAAAATCTTGCCGCTGCACAAGGACAAGTGGTGCATGTATTTGTAGATCGAATTACACGCCAAAACTGCCCGATTCCTGACTCCATCCGCGAAGCATTACAGCCATATAAAAGCACAGATTCAGCTTGCGCTTAGCAAAAAATAAGGCTGGTTTGACCCAGCCTTAAAATTCTGCAAACAAAAGCTAACAACAGGTTATTTCAACTGAATGTTATGTAATTCGCCATCAAAGTTTTGCAAAATATCTTTCACAATCGGTTCTTGATGCAATAAATTTTCAGCCCGTTGATAAGCGCGTTGTTTGCGCTGTTGCTGCAAAATGTACGGTGTCGTGTCATCCACATTTTCATATTGCACTTTAAACAGAGTTTTACTCCACTGTTCTTTTAAAGCACTTTCTAAAGCATGTTGCAGTTGAGTCAATAACTGCTGATATTGCTCAGGAATATGAAAAACCGATTCAGCATTAATCTGCCCCGTCATTACGCCATGCTGCGCCAATTCTTGCACGGCAGGTGACAACTCGCTGTGTCTAAACCAATATTCCCACTTGTCTAAAGTCCACTCACCTTCTAAAACTTGCGGCTGTAAACGCAGAATATCCTGCGGCATTAATTGATCATCGGCATTAGATGCTATGGTTTGCTGCGGTTGTGCTGTCGCACTGGCAACATTCGGTTCGACTTCAGTCGCTGCTAAATCAAATAAAGCGGTTTCTGCATTACTTACATTTTGTGTAATTGACGGTGAAGCATTATTCGATTGTAGTGTAGATGAAACTAGCGATGTTTCGGCTGATGCAGCAAGATCACCTAACGGTGCAACGGCATCAAAACTTTCCAGTAAAAAATCATCATGACTTTGCACATCAGATGTAGTGCTTACCGATGAGGCATCTTCATCTAAACCAAACAATTGTGCATCTGCATTTGGATCAAACACGATAGATTCAGATTGCTTATCCTCAGCCTGTATTGCAGTTTCTTCATTCACTGCAGGTTCTGACATAGATTCTGGTGAAATCGCAGCTGTTGAGTGTAGCGCTTGCGGAGTCGATTGTTGCGCTTGAATCGACTGTTGATCTTGATGTGTTAAAGCTTCAGGCTCATCCTCATCTAAAAAATCATCTGAAGAAGGTTCTGCAACACTGGTTTGTGTCGTGGTGTGATCTGAATAATCGTCATCCTCATAGTCAAATCCATCAAGATCAGGTGTTGCAACCGCATCTAATTCAGTTACATGCTGTTCCGCTTGTGCTGTATTTTGAGTTGCCACAGCTTGTGGAGTTTGCTCCATTTGAGCAACTGGCTGGGAAGCCGCTGTTTGTGCAGTATTTTGTGGCGCAGCAACCAACACTTCATTGGCTTGCAAAGGTCGAAATGCCAGTAAACGCAGTACACACATTTCAAAGCCTTGTTCTTGGGTTACGGCAATTTGTAAATCGGCGCGTCCTTTACAAGCAATTTGATAATACAACTGTAAATCTTGTGCAGAGATCAGACCCGCAAGCTGCTGAATTTTTTGATTAATTTCAGCACTGTATTTTAGGTTTAAATCTGGCAGATATTGCATGATTGCCAATTCATGCAGTGTCGAAATTAACTGATCCAACACCAAAGACACATCTAAAGCTTGCTGTCTAAATTGTAATAACAACTGACTCACACGCTGCTGTTGGTTTTGATGAATCGCTAAAATCAAATCATAGATAATGGTGCGATCAATCAAGCCCAGCATGTCTTTGACATCTTGATGATGAATTTCACCCTGACCATAAGCAATGGCTTGGTCTGTCAAAGACATCGCATCACGCAAAGAACCTTGCGCAGATTCAGCAATCTGCCAAATTGCATCTTGCTCTGCAACAATCTGTTCTTTGGCTAAAATATCCGTTAAATGACTGGTAATTTCATCGACCTGCAATGGACGCAAAGTAAATTGCAAACAGCGCGAAATCACAGTAATAGGGAGTTTTTGTGGGTCTGTGGTCGCAAACAGAAACTTCACATGCTCAGGCGGTTCTTCCAAAGTTTTTAGCAAAGCATTGAACGAATGCGTAGACAGCATGTGCACTTCGTCAATCAGATAAACCTTAAAACGCCCCTGAGTCGGTGCATAAGGTACGTTATCAAGCAACTCACGTGTGTCTTCAACCTTAGTACGTGACGCCGCATCAATTTCGATTAAATCAATAAAACGACCTTCATTGACCGCAGTACAGGTCGGACACACTTCACATGGGGTAGATGTCACGCCTGTTTCACAGTTCAGGCATTTGGCCAAAATACGCGCAATGGTAGTTTTACCTACACCACGTGTTCCCGTAAAAAGATAAGCATGGTGCAAACGCCCACGTTCCAAAGCACTGGTCAATGCCCGTGATACATGGTTTTGTCCCACCAATTCATTAAAATTACGAGGACGATATTTACGCGCAAGTACCTGATACATGAATGCTCCTTTTTACAGGTCTAAGCATACTGTTTTTTTGGCAAAGAGTGAACGTACAATCACGCCTAAAACCAGCCTTTACGCCCTTGCAATTGCCGATCTGCACAGCGAATGGCTTCCTGACTCAGTCCCCAAAGTCGATAATCACCAATTAAAGAACCTGCAGCAAAATTATGGGTATAGGCAAAACTGAGTTGACGGTCAGGATCACACCACGCGCCTGAACCATTAAAACCCATGTGTCCAAAACCGTGAGAGCGCTTACCCAAACTTAATACGCGGTGATAGCCCAATCGCCAATGCATCGGGATAGGCATAACCCGATCACGCTGCACATATTGCACTTGGCTCAATTTCTGAAAAACTTCAGGCTGAATCAATTGCTGACCTTGCCATGATCCACCCTGCGCCAACATGGCATAAATACGTGCCAAACTTTGTGCAGTAAATACACCATTGGCAGCAGGAATCACGGCTTGTAAGCCTGTATCACTAAAAAAACTAAAATTTTTCATGCCTTTGGGAATCATGCCATCCTGAAAGTCTTGCGGATTTTGCCCACTCCATGCAATGACTTTATCGAATATTGATACAGGACGTTTGCTCGATTTAGTTTGGCTTTGAACTTTAGCTGTCTGTTTATTTGTGGGTGATGTATCTGTTTGCGCTGATGTCACAGCAGTTTTAAATGGTCGCGCCACACGGGAAAGCTCAGACGCAGGCACACCAAAATAAGCCCCATCCAAAGCCAAAGGTTCAACCAAGTATTGCTGCATCAGTTCAGCCAATGTTCGACCTGTAGCTTTTTCTAAAATCCCACCGACCAGCCAACCAAAAGTTAAAGGTTGATATGCCGCCTCACTTGCCACATCAAAACGAGGCTTGGCTTGAGCCAGCACATTCAGCATGTGCGACCAATCTGCCATTTCAGTCGCATCGGCTATGATATTACGTATGTCATATAAACCACTTTGATGGCTTAGTATGTGCTTTAAAGTCATCGTTGCTTTGCCATTTTGGGCGAATTCAGGCCAGTATATATAAATGGGAGTATCGTAATCGACCAGTCCTTGACTGACCAAAATATGTGCCAGTGTCGCTAATACACCTTTGCCTGTGGAATAACATACCGATAACGTATCGGCTTGCCAGTCTTCATCTGGCGACTTTTTGCCTGTGTAAATATCGACGACTTTCTGACCTTGAAAGTACACCGCTAAAGCAGCCCCGCCCTGTTGGCTACGTGCATTTTGCAAACGGCTAAATTGCATCGCTAAATCATGAAATTCAGGCGCAACCCATCCACGATAATTTTCAGTTTCAGCAAAAATATAATCCTTTAAATGTTGCATCGTCCTGTTTATCTCGTTTTTCTTGTTAATAAAAGTTTAGCGCAAATAAAAAGCCCAAATTTAAATAATCTGGGCTTTCGATCACTGAATTAAAGCGCGGTGACAACACCTGTCACATGCGGTTTTTGGTTTTTACTGTTACGAATTAAAAAATCTGTATTTTTAGCGTCCGTTGCAGTTAAAAACTCAACTTTAGATGGCAAATACATAGGTAACTTAAACCACACATCGACTTCATAAGCATCTGGCAAAGTTAAACTAGATAAGGCTTTGGCTTTGCTCCACATGCCGTGCGCAATCGCTTGTTTAAAGCCAAATGCTTTTGCAGTAATCGCGTGGATATGAATTAAGTTAAAATCACCAGACGTTAAAGCATAACGGCGACCTGTATTTTCAGAAATATCCCATTCAGCTTGAACGGCATAGTTTAGCGCTTTGCTTTCTGCAGGCTTTGCAGCAGCTTTAGTGGTGGTTTTTTGACGTGCTAAATACGTGGTCAAACCTTCCATCACCACCTCATTGCCTACTTTAACGGTGGTAATAAAATCAAACTGTACGCCTTTATCATGTGGTTGCAATTCACCAAATTTACACGACAAGGTCAGTTGTTCATTCAATCCAACTTTACGGCTTTGTTTGACTTGGTTGCGAATATGCACCAAGCCCAAAATTGCAAATGGAAATGCTTCTTGGGTCATCATGTGCATTTGCAGACTTTGTGACAATACAGCCAAATAAATTGCAGGAATATAGCCGTTATTTTTAAAACCTGTCACTGCATTATAGGCTTTTAAGTGCTTTTGATCGACCTTGAATGAATCCACCACATATTCAACTTGCGGCAGAACTTTTTCACCTTTTGGCTTTTTAAAAATTAAGCCCTGAATCACTTTTGGATAGGCTAAATAGGGTTTTGGAAGTTGACTAAAATGGCGAGTATTCATACTGAACCTTTGAGAAGTTTTTCTAATTTATTTAATGGAGTTCTTTCTCCCGCTGGGAGAAAGCTAGAGAGAAGGGTTAATAATCTATCCCCTTATCTCCCTCTCCTAAATCCTCTCCCTAAGGGAGAGGACTTTAATGGGTTAAGCCCCTAACAAGCTTTGACCACAAACACGTACCACGTTACCATTAATACCTGTCGATGCCGATGAAGCAAAGTAAGCAATGGTTTCTGCAACGTCTACAGGTAAACCACCCTGACTCATAGAGTTCATACGACGACCTGCTTCACGAATGGCAAAAGGAATTGCAGCAGTCATTTGCGTTTCAATAAAGCCCGGTGCAACCGCATTAATGGTGATGCCGTTGTTTAAAACAGGTGCGGTGAATTTCACGACACCAATCACGCCAGCTTTAGATGCTGCATAGTTGGTTTGACCCAAGTTGCCTGCAATACCTGAAATTGAAGATACGCAAACAATACGACCATTGGCATTTAAACCATCATTTGCCAATAAGTAATCGTTCACACGCTCAATTGCAGACAAGTTGATGTTAATGACTAAATCCCAAAGCTCTGGTTTCATATTTGCCAAAGTTTTGTCACGGGTAATCCCCGCATTATGCACAATAATATCCAAACCACCTTGTGCAGCGGCAGCTGTTTTAATTTGCTCGCCTGCATCTGCAGCAGTAATGTCAATTGCTAGCGTTGAACCACCAATTTCAGCAGCAACACGGTCTAAATCTGCTTGTTGTTGTGGAACGTCTAGGCAAATAACGTGTGCACCATCACGTGCCAACACATGCGCAATCGCTTCACCAATACCACGGCTTGCACCTGTCACCACTGCAGTTTTACCTGCCAATGGTTTTGCCCAATCTACATCTACAGTTGCAGCACTCGACACACGAATCACCTGACCTGACACATAAGCAGAACGTGGTGAAATTGCAAAACGTAACGTAGATTCTAAGTTTGCTGCAGCACCTTGATCGACATAAATTAAGTTAGCCGCAATGCCTTTTTTAAATTCTTTGCCTACCGATTTTACAAAACCTTCCAAAGCGCGTTGTGCAATGGCTTTTTTCACACTGCCTGCAGTTTCTGGTGTAGTACCAATCACCACCACGCGACCAGAAGCCTGAATTTGACGTGCGATTGGGTTAAAGAACTCATAAAGCGCTTTTAATTGTTCAGAGTTTTCAATACCTGAAGCATCAAACACCACCACTTTAAATTTAGATTCTTTATCGCCTGGATTGAATGCACCTAAATTTAAGCCCACTTTTGCCGCAGCTTGTTGCAATTCTGCATTGTTACCTGCATAACTGTTGGCATGTACATTAGCTAAAACTTGTGCAATTGATGCAGACAAATCACTTGCAGGGGCTGCACCTAAAAGTACTGCACCTTTTACCACTGGTGTTGCAGACTCAAAACGATCTAAAAAAGTTGGGGATGGTAAACCCAAATTTTTAATGACAAATTTACCAATAGGAGATTTTGCAAATGTTTGGTATTGATCAGTCATGATTATTATCTCTCATAAATTCATTTTTTGATGGATTACACGATATCTTTTAACATCAATATGATGCCAAATGCCCACATTTCAATAGCGTTACCCGTTTGTGCTAAATCATACTTGAGTTAATTATCAGATGTCTTGACCTGAATGCATTCTGCAATGTCATTGTAGTCAATTCAGCTGTCATACTATTGTGCTAATGTACGCATCAAGTAGACCCTTAACATGCTTGGAAAAGCCTTATGAGCAAAACAACTCAAGAAAATCCAGCAGTGGAAAATTCTGCAACGGATTCTGTGTCAAATACATCAACTGCTAAACGTACAAGCAAAAGTAGCAACACTGCAACCCGTTCCAACACGAGTACGACAAAAACTACACGTACCCGCACGACTAGCCGTGCTAAAACAACTGCTTCAACGCAAACAAAAGCACCATCTAATACCAATACCTCTGTTCAACAGGATAAAATTATGAGCCAAAACACTGTTCGCCGCGTTGCTATTATCGGTGGTAACCGTATTCCATTCGCACGTTCTAATGGCGCTTACTTTACTGCATCTAATACAGATATGTTTACAGCAGCATTAAATGGTCTTGTTGAACGATTCAACTTACAAGGTCAGCGTTTGGGTGAAGTTGTTGCAGGTGCAGTGCTCAAACACAGCCGTGACTTTAACATGACTCGTGAGTGCGTACTCAATACTGCCCTTGCTCCTGAAACACCTGCTTACGATATACAACAAGCATGTGGTACTGGCTTGCAGGCTGCTTTTTTAGTTGCGAATAAAATTGCACTGGGTCAAATCGAGGTTGGTGTTGCAGGCGGTGTAGATACGACTTCTGACGCGCCAATCGCATTTGGCGATGGTTTGCGTAAAGCATTGCTTGAATTGAACATTGCAAAAACAGGTAAAGACCGCTTAAAAGCATTAACCAAAATCAACATTAAAGATTTAATGGATGCGCCACGTAACGGTGAACCACGCACAGGTTTATCAATGGGCGACCACCAAGCCATTACTACGTTGGAATGGGGCATCTCTCGTGAAGCGCAGGATGAGTTAGCAGCTTCATCTCACCAAAAAATGGCAGCTGCCTATGACGAAGGTTTCTTTGATGATCTCATCACGCCATTTTTAGGTTTAGAACGTGACAATAACTTACGTGCAGATTCTACTGTAGAAAAACTAGCGAAGTTAAAACCTGCTTTTGGTAAAGGCGACGCGCGCACTATGACGGCGGGTAACTCGACTCCACTAACCGATGGTGCATCTTGCGTATTACTTGCCTCTGAAGAATGGGCAAAAGCCAATGGTCATGAAGTCTTGGCATATTTGACTTTCCAAGAAACTGCCGCAGTTGATTTTGTAGGTAAAAAAGAAGGTTTGTTGATGGCGCCTGCATACGCTGTCCCACGTATGCTTGAACGTGCTGGTTTAACATTACAAGACTTCGACTATTACGAAATTCACGAAGCATTTGCTTCACAAGTCTTGTCGACCTTAAAAGCATGGGAAGATCCGAACTTCTGTAAAGAGCGTTTAGGTTTAGATGCACCTTTAGGATCAATTGATCGTAGCAAGCTGAACGTCAAAGGTTCATCTTTGGCAGCAGGTCACCCATTTGCAGCAACAGGCGGACGTATTCTTGCCACTGCGGCGAAACTTCTGAATCAAAAAGGTTCAGGTCGCGTATTGGTGTCAATCTGTGCAGCAGGCGGTCAAGGTGTAACAGCCATTATTGAAAAATAATTCTGCCTAGTTCCAATTTAGATAGCAATAAAAGCCACTTGATTCGCTCAGGTGGCTTTTTTATAGCGCTTAATTTATAGCAGCTCACTTTTAATTAGCCACTAGCGTTTTATCTGACTGAATGTTGCGGAGCATAACCCAATTTCGCTTCGATATGGTCATAACAATATTGAAAAATAAAGGTATAGAGCAAAATACTGAGCGTCATCAATAAATCAATCAAAATTGCCTGCAGCATGGATATTTCTAGTGCATACGCCACCATGGGAATAGTGGCGAGCATTAAGCCACCTTCAAAACCAATTGCGTGTAAAACGCGTATTTTAAAAGTTCTGTGTAGCTGGTGTTGCGCTTCAAACTTTTCAAAATAGTGATTGAAAAACATATTCCACAGCACCGATGTCACCGCCATCGCAATGCCTAGACCACCTGTCACTTGCATTGGCATTTCAAACACATAACTTAATGCCAAAGCAATGATGACCAATAAAATCACTTCATAACTCAGGGCATGTACCCATCTTCTTTTGGAAATCAACATCTGCTTACTCAAATATTTATCCTTCCCCGCTTATTTTATTTTCATTTAATTGACCAATCGAGTTAGAATCCATCAATAATATTGAAAAGTAAAACGAATGCTCAGCCATGAATATCAATCAAGATCAGCTGATTATTTTTATCACCGTCATGGAAACGGGTTCTTTTTCTGCAGCTGCACGCCAATTGGGCAAGGTGCCTTCGGCAATTAGTATGTCCATTGCTAATTTAGAAATTGATTTAGACCTAAAACTGTTTGAACGGATTGGGCGTGAACCTTTGCCTACCCCACAAGCGCAGAGTCTTTACGAAAAAAGCAAACAACTGCTCATAGAAATGAAGCAATGGAAACAACATGCTTTTGCGCTCAGTTCTGGGCTGGAAGCACACTTAAATATTGTGGTGGTGTCTGAATTACTACACACTCGCTGGACAGATTATATTGTGTTACTAGAACAGCAATTTCCTGAATTGCAGATCAATATTTTCTCTGCGCCACAAGAAGATGCACTGCATTTACTCATGACTCAAGCAGCGGACTTGGCCTTTATGTTTGAACGCGAACAATTACAAAGCAGTGAACAATTTGTGGAATTAAAACGTGAAATTTTAGTGCCTGTCGCTGCCCGACATTCACCGCTGGCTGAATCTGATCAAGTCAGTTTTGAACAGATTTTACAAAATCGGCAAATTGTAGTGGCGAGCCGTGATCGGCAGATTAAACCCGAGTTGTTATTTTCTAAGCACTATTGGCGTACCGATAATCATCATTCTGCCTGCAGTATGATTAAGCAGGGTTTAGGCTGGGGTGTCTTGCCCTTGGAAATGCTGAATGAACATCCTGAACTACAACACGAATTAAAAATTTTACAGCTGCTAGATTTCACCCCAAAATTTGAATATTTTGTCGATTTGGTCTGGAGCCGAGAACATCAATTGGGCGCTGCTGCTCATTTTTTGATTAATCACGTCCGAAATCTGAGAAAAACTGGTAAATAATCCACAAACCCTCTTACTTGGTACTTGGGTTAAAAGCTGTTTGTGATATAACTGAATGTATAAGCAATAACCTAAGAACTAGATCTCGAATGACACAGACAGCCTTAAATCAACTAAAAAACTTAACCACCATTGTTGCAGATAGTAGTGACTTGGCTGCGATTGAAAAGTTTCGTCCTTTGGATGCGACCACCAACCCATCACTCATTACGGCGGCTGCAAATCAACCTGAAAATAAAGCGTTGATTGAAGCTGCATTTGAGCAAGCCAAAGCTGAAGGTTATACAAATGATCTATTGGTTGAGCGCAGCATTGATATTTTAACGGTCAAATTTGGTGTAGAAATTTTAAAGCTGATTGAAGGTCGTGTTTCGACTGAGGTGGATGCTTCTTTGTCTTATGACACTGATGCGACCATTGCCAAAGCCAAAGAACTTTTAGCACTGTACCAAGCTTATGGTGTTCATTCAGACCGCATTTTGATTAAGATTGCATCGACATGGGAAGGCATTCAAGCGGCGAAAGTGTTGGAAGCCGAAGGCATTCACACCAATTTAACCTTATTGTTTGGTTTACATCAGGCACATGCTTGTGCAGATGCCAAAGTGACGTTGATTTCACCATTTGTGGGTCGTATTTTAGATTGGTATAAAAAAGCTGAAAATGTCATGTACTACCCTATTGAAAAAGATCCGGGTGTACTTTCGGTGAAGAAAATTTATCAATTCTATAAACAGCATCAAGTACAAACTGAAATTATGGGCGCGAGTTTCCGTAGTATTGATCAGGTTTTGGCTTTAGCTGGTTGTGATTTATTGACCGTTGCACCAAATTTATTGGCAGAACTTGAAGCTGATGAACGAGAAGTCGCTGCAGCGTTATCGACCAATGGCATTCAAGTTCAAGCTGAACCACTGGCAGCAATTGAAAAGGAACAATTCAAAGCGCAACTTGAAGCAGATTTGATGGCGTTCCAATTGTTACAAGGCGGCATTGATGGCTTTATTAAAGCGCGTGAGCAACTTGCCACCCTATTACGCCAGTCTTTCGGCTTAGATGCAGAGATTAAAGCTTAAGCTTTAACCTATCCCAGTAAAATTCCAAAATTTTTACTAAGCCACAAAACCGATGTTGTTATACTGCAACATCGGTTTTTATTTAGGTGAGTTTGCGTGTTTGGTATTAGTGACCTCAGCACTTTTATAATTGGCACAACCTTAATTGTGCTCTTGCCTGGCCCAAACTCACTCTATGTCATGTCAGTGGCTTCACGCTTTGGGATACGCACAGGCTATGCAGCTGCTTTCGGTGTATTTACGGGTGATCTGATTTTAATTGTGTGCACCATTTTAGGGGCAGCCTCATTACTGCATGCTTTTCCATGGCTATTCACCTTATTAAAAGTAGTTGGTGCGCTCTACTTAGGCTATTTAGGTATTAAACTACTGATTGCAGCCTATAAAACATGGTTTCCACAAACCAGAACTTCGCACGCCAATCTTTCTACAACAGCAACGAGCAATACAACTGAACGGGTTCATCCCTACCGAACTGCTTTAATGATTAGCGTTATTAACCCAAAAGCAATTTTGTTTTATTTGTCTTTTTTTGTGCAATTCGTCAATCCTGATTACACCTACCCGATGCTGAGCTTTGCTGTTTTAGCCATCGTCCTACAAATCATTAGCATGGGTTATTTATCTATCTTGATTTTTTCAGGAGTCAAATTAGCCAGTTATTTCAATCAACGCTATAAAATTGCAGCCATTTGCGTTGCAAGCATTGGTATTTTGTTCTGCGGTTTTGGCTTTAGACTGGCAAGCTCAACGCTATAAAAAAAGTATAAAAAACACTTTTGACTATTTGTTCAAATGTGTATGATCTGTTCATAAATTATAGAAAATATGTCTAAGAAAGCATGCAAAAACTTTTAAATGACTTCTCTGTGCCTGCAGTATTTGCAGGTTTTATTACCTTCTTGGTCGGTATTAGTGTTTCCGCGGTTTTAGTCATTCAGGCAGCACAAATTTTAGGCGCAAGTGCTGAGCAAATCAGCTCTTGGTTTTGCGCGTTGGGTTTAGGTATTGGTCTAAGCGGGCTGATTTTATCTTGGAAATTTAAATATCCTGTGGCGACCTCATGGTCTACCGCAGGCTTGGCACTGATTATCGCCACGGGCAGCGGTTATAGCTTACACGAAGCAATTGGCGCATTTTTATTTTGTGGCGTACTCACAGCAGTGCTTGGCTTTTTAGGTATTTTTGAAAAGGTACTGACTTATATTCCACAAAGTTTAACCAGCGCCATGTTGGCAGGTGTTCTGCTTAAATTTGGAATTGCCTTATTTACCAGCCTGCAAGAAGCATGGGCATTTATTTTGTCTTTATTGGCAGCCTATGTATTGGCAAAACGATTTAGCCCACGTTATAGCATTGTTTTAACTGTATTGATTGGGGTCGCGTTATGCCCAATCTTCTTACAATTTCAAATGCCGAGTGTGCAATGGAGTATTGCGCAACCTGTTTGGATGCAACCCGAATTAAGTTGGTCTGCCATTTTAGGTTTAGCCCTGCCTTTGTTTGTCATTAATATGGCATCGCAATATTTGCCCGGTCTTGCCATGATCAAAAGCTATGGCTTTAACCCAAATGTACGTCACTTAATTGGTTGGACAGGCACAGCACAAGTTATTTTCGCGCCATTTGGATGTTTTAGTGTCAATATCGCATCCATCAGTGCTGCTATTAGCTTAGATGATCAATCGCATCCCGATGCAAGTAAACGCTATATTGCGGGGATTAGCTGCGGTTTGTTTTATATCTTGATGGGGATATTTGCGGCAACGCTTACCAGTTTACTGATGTTATTCCCTGCTGTTTTTATTACAGCTTTGGCAGGAATTGCACTGCTCGGTACTATTGGACACAACATTGCCCTCGCCTTTCAGCACGTTTCAGAACGTGAAGCCGCTTTATTGACCTTTTTATTTAGTGCTTCTGGGGTGCAGTTTTTTGGTATTGGTTCTGCATTCTGGGGACTGATTTTTGGTTGTGTGGTTTTGGCAGTTTCAAAGTTTAAACAAAGCAAAAGCTAAATAACTAAGCGATTAAAACACTTTTTCAGAAGCATCGTATTGATTTATTGTATGCGCGATACATTAAGGGCCGCTGTGCTTCGGATAAATTCCACTGTTTTAGCAAAAGTTTGTTGGCTTTCTTTTTGGTGCATAAAAAATTGATATTCGTGAATTAACCATGCTTTTGTATCTGGATAAAATGCTGTCGTCACAGGAATCTGCTGTTGCTGTAATGCATGCAGCATCGGCATAGATTGAGTTTCTGTTAAAAAGTCTTTGTTACCACCACTGATAAATACCGCAGGATAGTTTGCCGTTAAATGTTGAATAGGCGAAATATTCTTCAGAAATTCACTGTCCTGTTTCCGATCTCCCGTGTAAGCCTGCACCAAATTATAAACACCCCACTCTACGATATTCATTTCATCTGGCGCAGTTTCAACAAACGCTTTTAGATCATAAATCCCGCAGTGCAAAATCAGCCCTTTAAGTTGTTTGTGCTGAATAGTCGGCTGTAAATTAGACTGCTGTGCAAATGCAGGATTACTCAATAATGCGGCATAATGGCTAGCTAAATTCGCCCCTGCAGAATCGCCTGCTAAATATAATTGTTGTGGATTAAGCTGATATTTTTCTGCATGTTGCGTGATGTAATTTAAAACCTGATCAATTTGTTGCAACTGAGTAGGATAAGTTGCATGCGGGGCAAATTGATATTGTACGGCAATTACATTAAAGCCCTGCGCGGCTAATAATTTAAAATAGCCACGTGCGTGGGCTTTTGAACCTGCAATCCAGCCACCACCATGAATCCAGACAATTGTCGGGCGTGCAGCTAAATCTTGCAATTGACTGTCTTGATACAAGTCAAAACTCAAATTGGGCTGCGTGGCATACACAATATCATGTTGCACTTGTATGTTTTTGGGTGCATAGCGATCCATGATTTTTTGCTGCAAGCCTGTGGTGAGATTAAATGCACCAGCAATGATTCGACTGTTCTGCTGCGTGGTTTGACAAGCACTTAACAACATAAAACACAGCAACATCCAAATTATTTTCAAACCACATTTCCCTCAAGATTCATACACCCAATTCAAACCCAAGTAATTTAAAATTAAATTATGAAGGTCTATTTATTTTTGCAAATTTAGCATCTTATTTTATCGTATAGCTTTGCCGTTGAGTTGAGTAAATTCATCATCTTCAGCTTATCTTTTCTTTCAGCAAATTTGGCGGGTAATTAAATGAATTATCAATCTTTTTTCAGATTTTAAATTGAACCTATATAGACTATATGCTATCAATAAAGTGTAAGGCGAATAATCATAATTTCTGGAGTTACCCGCATGTCGTACCAAAATATTTTAGTCCCTGTAGATGGTTCACAAATTTCTTTTTCAGCGGTCAAACATGCAGCTGAAATTGCCAAAGTATTTAACAGTAAACTCACCTTAATTAGCCTTGTTGCGGAAGACCCATTTACTGATTCTGACTTTTACTATAATTATTCATCTGCCATTATGAAAGAATACTTTGTGCAAGCGACAGCCAATGCACAAAAGGCATTAAAAGAAGCAGATGAAATTGCGAAAGCAGTGGGTGTAAATGCAGAAACTCGCGTGGTTGAGGGTTTGGTATCTGCTGAAGGTGTAATCAAAACTGCGAAAGACTTAAATGCCGATGTGATTGTGATGGGTTCACATGGTCGTAAAGGTTTCCAAAAATTATTATTGGGTAGCTTTGCCACAGACGTATTACGTCATACAGAATTACCTGTGCTTGTAGTTAAAGCTTAATCACTATTTTAAGCCATATTTTCATCATAAATTTTTAATAAGGATTTGCCATGACAACTTATAAACACTTACTTGTTCCAGTAGATGAGTCACCTATGTCTTATGCTGCAGCCGAACAAGCACTTTCATTGGCAAAAGATCTAAATTGCCCTGTTACTATTATGAGTGTAATTGCAGTTGATCCTTTTGTAGGCGTGGACTTCTACAAAGTTGCACCAGCAATTACCGATTATTTCATGCAGGCTGAACAAAATGCACAAAATCGTTTGGCTGAAATTCAGCAATCCTTTAGCCGTGAAGGTATTTCGGTAGATACCAAAATTATCCGCGGTGTTGCAGCCTCTGAAGGGATTGTACAAATTGCCAATGAAATTGGTGCTGACCTGATTATTATGGGTTCGCATGGCCGTACTGGAGTGAAAAAGATGATGCTCGGTAGCGTTGCCCAAAACGTACTGACTCAGTCTCCTGTTCCTGTTTTGATTGTTAAGGTTTAATTCATTACCAACTGTGCTCTGCCACAGTAAAAGATAAAATAAAAAAATCCCGTTCGCCAATGAACGGGATTTTTCTGGATAAAACTTTTAAAAGCTTTTCTAAATTACATATTATGCAATCCAGTTTAGCTAGGTTGAATATTCATTTCAGACCAAAACTTAATTAACCCGATGCGGTAAACGGAACATTTCATGCGTATCGGTATAAAAACTGCGACCATCTAAATTCAGTTCAATTTCCTGACCACATTCCAACAACACATGTTTTCCGACTTCGACCCATTTAAAACCATCACGGGTATTTTGCTTTTTCTTTGATGCCACCAAAGACACCATAATTTCGCGACCATTCACTGCTTTCGCAAGCATTGTTTGCATTTTTTTCAATATTTACACCAATTCATTTATAACTTACAAATCAAGCTCAAATTAAAATTTTGAGCATAGTTTTTAATACAACAACATTCATCACACTTAATTTGCAGTGCATAGAAAATAAATGCAGCACAGCATGATGATGAATAACTACGAGAGAATAGAGATATTTTTATTGTACAAGTTATATTATAACATAGATTTAAAGTCTTTGCAGCATGGACTACAAAGTTGTAAAGATAAACTTAATAAAACAAAAATTTCTTAATCAAACCTTAATCATTTTCGTGAGATAATCTACCCCAGACACAATGGATGGTGTTTGATCGCACAAGCCCACTTCGGTGGGTTTCTTATTAGGCTAACTAAATAACGATAACAAACTTTATCTTTCTGACGTTTATCTTCTGATTTTTTATCTACAAATTTCAAAAATAAAAAAGAGTATGGATTTTTTTAACCCATACTCTTTGTGTGCGACTACGCTACTCCATTAGCGCATAGTCACAAATTCTTCTGCAGCAGTTGGATGAATTGCGACAGTATTGTCAAAATCTTGCTTGGTCGCGCCCATTTTGACCGCGACTGCAAAACCTTGCAAAATTTCATCCATGCCATAGCCAATACCATGCACGCCCACGACTTTCTGTTCATCACCAACGCAGACCAATTTCATTTTAGACACTTGACGATGCTGAGTTACAGCCGTGTACATTGAGGTAAAAGAAGATTGGTAAACTTTAACCTGATCTTGCCCAAACTGTTCAATGGCTTGTGCTTCGCTTAATCCCACCGTACCAATAGGCGGATGACTAAAGACCACTGTGGCAACATTTTGATAATCTAAATATTCATTTGGTTTATTGTTGAATAAGCGCTCAGACAATTTGCGTCCTGCTGCAACAGCAACGGGTGTCAGCTCAATTTTTCCAATAATATCGCCCACCGCATAAATACCCGCTTGGCTAGTATTTTGGAATTGATCTACACTGATATATCCTTTTTCATCAATCTGCACATTTGCAGCAGCCAAGTTCAATGCTTGTGTATTTGGTTTACGTCCAACTGCCCAAATCAAGCAATCAACCTCGTGCTGTGAACCATCTTCAAGGTGTAATAACAAAGACTGATCTGCTTGGCGAGTAACTTTCTTTGGAATGGCTTGCGTATGCACTTGGATATGTTCATCACGCATACATTCAAGTAATGTTTCACCTAAAAATTGATCTAAACTACGCAGCGGTAATTGCTTACGAATAAACAATCCGACTTCTGAACCCAACCCATTTAAAACACCTGCTAACTCTACGGCAATATAACCAGAGCCAATAATTGCCGTGCGTTTTGGTAACTGTTGCAATTCAAAGAAACCGTTTGAATCAATTCCTAGCTCTGCCCCTTCAATATCTGGACGTGTTGGCTCAGTTCCTGTGGCTATTAAAATGTGATCTGCAGTGTATTGCTGCTGATTTACTTCAACTGTTTTTTCATTTACAAAACGAGCAAAGCCCTGAATCACATCAACATTGTTTTTAGCTAAACCTGATTGATACGATGCATGGATACGCTGAATATAAGCTTGACGATTTTGAATTAACGTATTCCAATCATGCGATTTTAATTCAGTATTAAAACCATAATCTGGGCCGTATTTTTGAATAACATCGGCGATTTGCGCAGAATACCACATCACTTTTTTAGGCACACACCCCACATTGACACAAGTCCCGCCCAAATCTGCAACTTCAATTAATGCACATTTTTTACCATATTGCGCCGCGCGATTGGCCGAAGCAATACCACCACTTCCTGCCCCAATTACCAAATAGTCATAATGTTTAGCCATTTCATGCCTCAATTTTTCGTGATTTTTTAGATACTCATCTGCAGAAATTCAGCGCAGAAAAACATTCATTTTCATCAAAACTAACACATAAAACTGCATTTCCCAAGTCAGCCATATTGTCTAAATACACAAAATCGACACACTGTCATTCAATTGATTTCACTGCCAATAAAACTGACTATTCACTTAAATTTTACGCTTTTAAGGCTATAATATAAATTTGATTTTTTATCATTGGGGTCAATGTGAAGCAGTGGGTTTACGTTCTGATATGTAGCTTTATCACTTTCGGCTGTTCCCCATCCCAACCGTCAGATCAAGCCCCAAGCATGTTTGATGAACTCGATCTCATCAATACCAAAATGAATGAAATCTTGCTTCGCGATTTAGATAACTATTCTGCAGATGAGCGCAAACATATTATTTGTGAAGAATATACGCAGATTTACAAACATGAATATATGCCAATTGTACTTAAAAATTCTAAACCTGAAGATCGGCAATATAACGAGAAAAAATTACTTGCTGAATTAAATGAAACTTACACCAACTATAAAAATGAATATCAAATTCGCTGTGACTAAGCTAGATTATTTTTGATGTATTCCAGCCACAAAAAAGCCATTTCAACGAATTGATGAAATGGCTTTTAGTTTTTTAACTTAAACCTCTAACATACTATTTAGGGTTTCAACCACGTTTTTAGATTTCACCACAGACTGCAAATTTAGCAACGCTGCTTGCACTTGGTTACGTTGTGGCTCTGCCAAAGTGTACCAACGCGACAACACCTGCAATAAACGCGAACCTACAATTGGGTTTTTCTCATCTAAATACTTGGCTAAGTCAATAAAATGCTGAACACCAAAACTCCATGTATTCACAGGGTTGCTATTTAAACCACCACTGACTGAACGAATACGGTTAGGTGTACCCAAATCATAATCAGGATGTGCAGTTAAAGCCTGAATGGTTTCAGCTGTCGCTTTTGGATGTGAAGCTTGAACCATAAACCATTGATCAAGTGCTAAAGCTTCATCTTTAAAACGTGTATAAAAATCTTCCAAAGCAGCTTTGGCTTGCGGTGCATCATTCCACACCAAGACACGCAATGCCCCTAAACGCTCAGACATATTTTGAGTTGTTTGGTATTGCTGCTTTGCCAGCTCAAACGCTTCGGCATCGCCCTGACGTGCCATTAACGCCAACATGATATTCTTTAAAGCACGTACACCCATTGCCTGAGAGAAATCTTGCTGCATGTCTGGATCAAGGCTTAAATAGGTTTCTTTGCAGAATGCACCAAGTTCGCGCGCCAATGTATCTAACAGCGCATTGCGTTGTTGCTGAATTTTTTCAGGTTGATAATTTTGATCAATACGGCTGCCCAAATAGCCTTCAGAAGGTACATCAAAAATACGTGATGCCAACAAAGGATCTTTTTCAATTAAAGCAGGTACTGTATTTTTCATGGCTTGCAAATAAGTATCTGCTGCATGTTCTTCCAATAAAATACGTTCCAATAGAGTCTGAGTCGCCTGCCACTGGTTAAAGCCATTGGTTTCGTGCTGCATTAAAAATGCCAATTCATCATTAGAATAGTTAAATTCTAAATTCACAGGTGCAGAAAAATTACGCAATAAAGAAACAACGGGATGCGCAGTTATACCGCTAAATTCAATACTTGCTTGTGCCTGATCAAACAAATACACACCATCTTTTACTGAGTTTTCAACCAAAGCTTCAGACTGCAAAATATATTGCTCGCCTGTTTCTGCATTGAACAATGCCAATGCAACAGGAATAGGCAATGCTTTTAAGTTTGGATATTTGGCATTGCTTTTCAGACTTTGTTTTAAATTTAAACGATAAACCTGCGCAGCCGCATCGTATTCGCCCTGCACTTCAAGCTTTGGTGTGCCTGGTTGATTGTACCAAGTCAGGAAATTAGATAAATCGACACCCGAACCTGCGCTTAAAGCATTGACCCAATCTTCAACCGTGACTGCTTGTCCATCATGACGACGGAAATATTCATCACTACCTTTACGGAATTTTTCTTTACCGAGTAAAGTCGACATCATGCGGTTAATTTCCGCACCTTTTTCATAGACTGTTGCGGTATAGAAGTTATTAATTTCTACAAAATGATCTGGACGTGGCGGGTGCGATAACGGGCCAGAATCTTCGGGGAATTGATGTGCTTTGAGCACCGCCACATCATCAATACGCTGTACTGCGGCAGACTGTAAATCTTCAGAGAAAGATTGGTCACGGAACACCGTTAAACCTTCTTTTAAACACAACTGGAACCAATCGCGGCAAGTAATACGGTTACCTGTCCAGTTATGAAAATATTCATGCGCAATCACGGACTGTACGCGCATAATTGCGGCATCTGTGGTGTATTCTTCATCGGCCAATACACATGACGTATTGAAAATATTCAGACCTTTATTTTCCATTGCGCCCATATTGAAGGCACTGGTCGCCACAATCATATAATTATCTAAATCATACGGCAGACCATAGTGTTCTTCATCCCAACGCATCGAATGTTTTAACGCTTGCATAGCAATTTTGCATTTTGGAATGTCTTTTTCTTCTGCATAAATTTCCAGTGCAACATTACGCCCTTCAGATGTCACATAATGGTCTTTCATGACTGCCAAATCGCCAATCACACAAGCAAATAAATAGCTTGGCTTTTTGGTCGGGTCTTGCCAAATCGCATAATGACGACCTTCGCCTGCTTCACCTGTTTCTAACAAGTTGCCGTTTGCCAATAACACAGGATATTTTTTATCGGCTTCAACACGTGTGGTAAATACCGACAATACGTCTGGGCGGTCAGGATAGAAGGTAATTTTACGGAAACCTTCAGGCTCGTTTTGGGTAACAAATAAATCAGAACTTGCCTGATATAAGCCTTCAAGTTGCGTATTGCTTTCAGGATGAATGATCACGATGGTTTCTAACGTGACTTGATCAGGTGCATTTGCAATGCGAAGCTGCTCACTATCTAATTGATAGTCACTTTCCGATAATTCCGTGCCATTCAAAATAATAGATTTCAATTCTAAATCACGGCCCAATAACACCAAATCGCCTGCAGTCTGACGCTGCATTTTCAATGTTGCACCCACTTGGGTGTAATCTGCATAGACTTGAATATCTAGCTCTACAGCATCTACCAAGAATGAAGGTTTTTGATAGTCTTTTAAATAGATAGTTTGGCTGGCTTCAACCATAGGATTTGCTGCAATATTCATCTTGTCCTCATTCTTTGTGGCGATGCGCTTGTTTTTGTAAAGTTGCAATGATCATACGACAACTTTCAACATCTGTCTGCGCACAATCTATTTCAGTCTTGTTCAACAATGCTGATTTATATGGGCGCTCAACCCAAGCTTTTCAATCCTATCTGGATTAATCCTGTACAAGTAACATAAAAGCAGACTGTTTAAATCAATACCTGTATTGCTATTACGCGTAAATTTAATATTTTGATATGCAACTTCACTTCAAATACGACCAACACAGGCTAATTTTGATGATGATCAAAAGCACAGAAGCTTCCACTTTTCAGTACACAAGCCATGTATAATGACATATCACGATTTACTTGAGCTTCTATTTCACAATGCTACAAATTCTGCAAAAACAATTAGATGAAAGCACATTATGCCCTTTGTGTCAGGCATCTATGTATTGGGTAGAAGCAGAACAATATGAGCAGGAATTAAATTTTCACCAATGTAGTCATTGTGAACATCGCATCTTTCAAAATAGCCAACAACAAAACTGTCATTGCGCAAGCTGTACCCAACAACGCAAAAAAATCATGGCGGAAACCCGCTTGCAAGAACAACAAAAATTCAAAAAACAGGATGCACCTGAACGCGAATTAAATCAGCTGCGTTTTATAGATAAATTATTTTTATTGAGTATTTTAGATCAGCATGCACAAGAACATATACCGCATGAAGAATTTATAGATTGGGAAAAAATCAAGTATTTAAATATTACCCCCAACTATTTTTTCCAGCACGGCATGATCAAACATTTGCTAAAAGAGCAAATATTAATTGCCAAAGATTTTGCGGAAAATGCGCAGCAATATTATATCAATGTCCGTTTAGATGGTTATTCTGAACCAAGCTTATTCAGCATTGCACAACAATTACGTTATTGGTTTTATGAAAATCTGAGTATGGGCACACCGTTCAAAACAGCAGATGAAGTCAAAGATGCGCTGTATTTATTGCTGTATCAAGAGATTGTGCAGTTTATGCAATTTTATTGTCGGACTTGGGGAATACAAATTGCGGGCAACCATAGTTTTCAGAGCTTTTGCTACCGACTTTTAGATGTCTTGGCGGTTGGGCAAATTTATTACTTGGTGCAAACTGCTTTGGAATTTTTATACCAACAAAAAGCACTCAAACCGCGTAATGAAAACTTTATTAATACCAATTTACTGAAAAAGACTGTGCAGCAATACCGAGAACGGTCAGTGGCTGAAAAATGGGAGACCTCTACCCTGCCACGCCCGCCTAATTTGCCTTTCAGCTATATGAGCGAAATTTTATTCTTCCGCTTTTTGGGTTATGACGAAAGGATTTTCTTTCAACCTGTGTGGCGTTCTTGGCGAAAAATTGAAGCACGACTTAAATTTTATTCACTTAAACGCTGTATGCACTGCGGATCGGATGAACTGACTGTCGATTATGACGCAGAAAATTATGTGTCCTTATTTTGTCGCAACTGCAAACATCAAGATCATTATTTCACTCAATAAAACTTTGGTGAAGATGATGGTTACACCCCATCACTGCCCAAATTCATCATCTACTGCAGTATAGAGTCAACAGGATACGTACAGAGGATTACAGTTTTTCGATGTGATAAGCACCTAATCCACTTTTCTGTTTAGTGCTAAATTGAGTGCCGTTTCAGATAAAGTTTTACCGTCTAATTTACAAATACACATAATGCCCCAACCATCAAAATAATCAGGCGCGTGCTGCAAAAAGAAATTGGAATGTACATCTTGCGGAATTCTCAAATGCATCAGTTGCTCAAAACTTCGTGCTGGAGAATGAGTTTCATGCACATATACGCCTTCACCGCGCTTTTGAATTTCAGGATACCGTACCGCCATAAGCTGCAAAACTTCATGATATTCCTTAGGCATAGTTTTCCCGACTCTTGGGAAAAAACTTTTAGAACGCGAAGCAAACAAAGAATAAATCTTCGGTTGATTAATGCTAATCACAAACCACAATGGAATAAATGGATTTTTTAAGCGTCGATTCAACATGGCTTTGACTGCACTTGGAATCGTCAAATTTTGTTTTTGATATTCAGACAAAAAACCCGCTCGTGAATTGACCACATGCATAGGCTGTTCATTATAATGAATCAAAATAAAAGGAATAACATTTTGCCCAACCACTTGATCTCGATCATGATATTGAATAACCGTGACTGCGATTGCATCGGGGTCATAAACAAAGGCTTTAAATTCTTCTAAACTCGAATTTGGAAAGATTTTTTGATCGAATTGATAAATTTTTTCAAAAAAATACGATTGCTGCTGCATTGAAAGCGCTTTAAAGTCAAAAACTGTTTCTATTAAATTCATAAAAACAACCCAGTTTCATATTTAAAGAGAGACGCAAAATTTTTTTAATTGGTCAATGCATTAATAATATGACACATTTTAATTACATAATTTTACAATCATTATAGTAAGTTATTAAAAAATATCCAATTTCATTAAAATTAAAACTAAGTAGTTCATTTCAATAAAGTTTTTACCAAAAATTATAATTAAAATTGAATACCAGCATTAATCCATTATATTTTGTGACGCAGTTTACATTATTTTATGACGAACGGTATTGATAGGCAAATTTATATTGTTTTAATAAGTTAAATCCTAATTTATTTCATAGCTTACGCCCCTATTTTTAAAATCAGCTAGGCAAGCTGAAATATCACAATCTATGCTGTTTTAAATGTCATTCATTATTAGATTGAAATTTTACACATAAAAATAAGGGCTGAATAATCAGCCCTTATTTGATCTTGCTTATCGCTCAACACTCGAACAAATCATAGATTTGCTCTTGCGTTTGCTTTTCCTAACTTAGGTCAACTGAGCAGCAGCAATTTTCTTGGTGTCTACATTCGCAGCAGCGTCTGTGTAGCTTTCCATCTGGTCAAAGTTCAAGTACTTGTAGATGTCAGCAGACATGCTGTCGATTTGAGAAGCGTACTGTTGGTATTCTTCTGGTGTTGGTAACTTACCAAGTACCGCTGCAACAGATGCAAGCTCAGCAGAAGCTAAGTAAACGTTTGCACCTTGACCTAAACGGTTCGGGAAGTTACGTGTAGAAGTAGATACTACAGTTGTGTTCGGTGCTACACGTGCTTGGTTACCCATACATAATGAACAACCTGGCATTTCTGTACGCGCACCCGCTTTACCATAAGTGTTGTAGAAGCCTTCTTCCATAAGTTGACGCTCGTCCATACGAGTTGGAGGCGCTAACCATAGACGAGTAGATAAAGAACCACCAGGAACTTTGTCTAATAACTTACCAGCAGCACGGAAGTGGCCGATGTTTGTCATACAAGAACCGATGAACACTTCATCAATTTTGTCACCTTGAACGTCAGAAAGAAGTTTTGCATCATCTGGATCGTTCGGGCAGCAAAGGATTGGTTCTTTGATGTCTGCAAGGTCAATTTCATACACTTTAGTGTATTCAGCGTCAGCATCAGCTTTAAGAAGTGATGGGTTCGCTAACCATTTTTCCATGTTCTCAACACGACGAGCCATAGTACGCGCATCGCCATAACCTTCAGAAATCATCCACTTAAGCATGGTGATGTTTGAACGAAGGTATTCAGCAACTTTCTCTTCAGAAAGTGTGATAGAACAACCTGCAGCTGAACGCTCAGCAGAAGCATCAGACAATTCAAATGCTTGTTCAACTGTTAAGTCAGTTTCCATTTCTGTTAAGTCGATTTCTAAGATACGACCAGAGAAGATGTTTTTCTTACCTTTCTTCTCTACAGTTAAGTCACCTTCTTTAATTGCGTAGTAAGGAATCGCATGTACAAGGTCACGTAAAGTGATACCAGGCTGCATTTTACCTTTGAACTTCACAAGTACAGACTCAGGCATGTCAAGTGGCATAACACCAGTTGCTGCAGCGAACGCTACAAGACCAGAACCCGCTGGGAAAGAAATACCAATTGGGAAACGAGTATGCGAGTCACCACCAGTACCTACTGTATCTGGAAGAAGCATACGGTTTAACCAAGAGTGGATAATACCGTCACCTGGACGTAAAGAAACACCACCACGGTTCATGATGAAGTCAGGAAGCGTGTGTTGCATTTGAACGTCAACTGGTTTTGGATACGCAGCTGTGTGACAGAAAGATTGCATTACTAAGTCTGCAGAGAAACCTAAACAAGCTAAATCTTTTAATTCGTCACGTGTCATTGGACCTGTTGTATCTTGAGAACCAACAGTAGTCATCTTAGGTTCGCAGTAAGTACCTGGACGAACACCTTGACCTTCTGGAAGACCACAAGCGCGACCTACCATTTTTTGAGCTTGAGTGAAGCCTTTGCCTGTGTTTTCAGGTTGTACTGGAGTACGGAACAAAGTAGATGGTGCAAGACCTAAAGCTTCACGCGCTTTAGCTGTCAAACCACGACCAACGATCAAGTTAATACGACCGCCTGCACGTACTTCGTCTAGAAGCACTGGAGTTTTAAGTTCAGATTCAGCGATTTGTGCGCCGTCTTTGAACGCTGTTACTTTAGCAGCAGCATGGTCGATTTTAAGCGTGATTTCATCACCCATGTTCATGTTAGAAACGTCGATTTCTACTGGTAAAGCACCCGCATCTTCCATTGTGTTAAAGAAGATTGGCGCAATTTTACCGCCTAAGCAGTAGCCGCCATCTTTTTTGTTTGGAATATGCGCGATTTCGTCACCGAAGAACCAAAGTACAGAGTTAGTTGCAGACTTACGAGAAGAACCTGTACCAACAACGTCACCCACGTAAGCAACTTGGTTGCCTTTCGCGATAAGGTCTTTGATTTGGTTTAATGGACCAACTTCACCAGGAACTTCTGGGTTGATGCCATCACGTACGTTTTTCAACATTGCATTTGCGTGCAATGGAATGTCTGGACGGCTCCAAGCGTCTTGTGCAGGTGACAAGTCGTCAGTGTTGGTTTCGCCAGTAACTTTAAACACTGTAAGTTTGATTTCTTCAGGTACATCTTTACGGCTAGTGAACCATTCAGCATCAGCCCAAGATTGTAAAACTGCTTTCGCGTTTTCGTTACCTGCTTTTGCTTTGTCTGCTACGTCATGGAACGCATCAAATACAAGCAAAGTATTTTTCAATGCTTCAGCTGCTAAGCCAGCCAATTCAGCATTGTCTAAAAGCTCTACTAAAGGTGCTACGTTATAACCACCAAGCATTGTGCCTAGTAAGTAAACTGCACGTTCTTTAGAAACGAGTGGAGAGGTTGCTTCACCTTTTGCTACAGCAGCTAAGAAAGCAGCTTTAACGTATGCCGCTTGGTCAACACCTGCAGGTACACGGTTTTCAATCAAATCAACCAAGTAAGCTTCTTCGCCTGCTGGTGGATTTTTTAATAATTCAACTAATGCAGCTGTTTGCACATCATCAAGTGGCTTCGGTGGGACTCCGAGTGCGGCACGTTCTTCAACGTGTTGGCGGTAAGCTTCTAGCACGGTGTTATTCCTCTTTTTTAAAAAATTATTTGTGAATTCCTGCTTTTAAAGCATCACAAACAATATGGACTGCAAAATTTTACTAAACTTCAGGTTAAAAGTTAATGCAACTAGAGTGTTTCTTTGTGATGCCCATTATTTTATAACTAAATGATGCGCATATTGTTCAATTTACAGGCAAAACACGACTTAATTTTAACTTTGTCTGTATGTACACTAACTTTTCGCCTAAAGTTTAACTCGTAAAAAAGGCAACGCTCATGTTGCCTGTTCTAATGAATGAATGATATTCCACCTTAGTGTACTGTCGTAGCTTGAAGATAGTGCTGTAATTGTTCACGACTACCTTCAAACTTGAGTTGAATTTCATCTTCATGCAGCATGCAATGTTCTGCACTGGTAAACGAAATTTGAACTTGATATATCTTTGCAGGTGCATCAATTTGCTGACGTAAATACACCCGATCACCTAAACTTAAAACATAATGACTGCCGCCAATCACTGCGACACCTTGTTCATCTTCTAAGAGCAAATCTGCATTATGCAGGTAAGCAACCACTTCCATTATGCGCTCCTACTGTTTTTGTTATCTTTTTAATTATTCATGAAAAAGATAAGCTTTGCCAGTTTTAAGATTTAGAACTTGTCACAATTTATTTGTTATTTATTTTAGTTTTAGACGTTTTATTTACTTAGGCTATTTTTGATAAAAGATATAGAGGTACAAAACATATTTCAATTTTAATTCATAAAAAAACCGTTCTTTTAGAACGGTTTGTAA
The DNA here is from genome assembly GCF_013420525.1 of Acinetobacter sp. YH01003. Taxonomy (NCBI): domain Bacteria; kingdom Pseudomonadati; phylum Pseudomonadota; class Gammaproteobacteria; order Moraxellales; family Moraxellaceae; genus Acinetobacter; species Acinetobacter sp. YH01003. The sequence continues at coordinate 82,735 of NZ_VOXY01000005.1, forward strand.
TCAGGCATTTTATCATGCGGGGTCGCGATACATTTTTCAGTAAATTGCGTACGGACTTTTTCACGTGCCGCATCAACATCACCATTAATTTCTTCAAGTGGCAATGCATATACTTGCTCAATAATCTCTGAGATAAAATTACGGGTAATGTCATCTTCAATTTTATTGGCATGCTCAATGGCACGTTCTTTTTCAATCGCATTTTGACGATCTAGCATGATGGTACGCGCAGCATTGCCAACACTTCGGCAATAGCCTTGCCATTGTTCTTCAGGGGTTAAGGGTTTCTTTTCTGCACAACCCATTAATGCAAACACTGCAGTCACCACCAAAATCTTTTTCATTGAAGCTCTCCTGTTGTGCTTATGATAATCAAAAGTTGACATAAATACGAAACTATCCATGCACAAGCTTAAAAAATGCGCTCTGATAGAACGCATTTTTAAGTGAGGTTGGCGTTAGAAGCGCCAGTTATAGAAAATATCCACTGCGCGTTCTAAAGCTTGGCTGGCTTCTAAGTACAGTCGCTTATTCATTTGATAACGCAAAGTCAATTTATTGACAGGTGTGAAAACCCCCACACCATAACGAATAAACAAGTCTGGGGTGATATAACCCGTCAAACTGACTTGGGTATCATCGCCTGTACCTTGGGCATCAAGTGCCAAACCACTTAAACCGAAGGTACGTCCAATTTGATTGGTCAAGGCACGTGTACCACCCAATCCCATACTAATACCTGCCGCTGCAATAGTATTGTTGACGTCTGACTTAAAGCTTTCGGTCTGACTCAAACCACTGGTACCTTCATTGATACGACCTGTAATCAAAGCATTTAATGCTTCTTGTTCAGATAAGCCTGCATCGTTATACACTTGAATGTTCGGACTGCTGGCTGTGCCTGTAACTCTAAAGCCGACCATGCTGCCCTGTACATTTTTATTGGCATCCATATCTAAAGTTGGGTTAGAAATTGGGCCATTAAAACGCGCAATGGCACGGTTCAAATCCAGACTTTGTCCATAGGCTTCAATTTTCACACGCTGGCTGACCCCAATCGCACCATTGGCACGCATCGCAGTTTCTAAACCACGTTGAGATAAATACAAACGTCCAATCAGTGGAATACGGCTATTAAAACCTTGGAAAATGACCAGATCACCCAAATTCAATTCAAGATCGGCACGAATATCCCATGGACGAGCTGAACGTAATAATGCCAGTTGATCTTGTCCTTCATGTACCACACGCACATCCGAAGACACGTTAACCACAGGTGCAGACACTTCAGGCATAGAAATTAAAGCCCGAGGTACATCTACACGTCCTTTTAAACTCAGTTTTTTCTGGAAAGGTAAAACATCTAAGGATACATCTGGCGTAATCATTGCAGTAATTAGCGGTGCTTGACGAATTAATAAGTCTTTACCGTTTAAATTTAACTGAATACGCGGATCATTTTTCCAATCCACACTGCCCGTTAAACGCCCTACACCACCACCGCTGTTAAATGCGCCATTAATGCTGGCTTGATCTTGGCGGATAGAGGAATAGACCTGCACATTGGTCAGATTTACAGGTAACGAAATCATGCTGATCGCACCATCTTTCAGGCGCATTTCACCTGTGAGCAATGGTGAAGTTAAAGTCCCATTGATCTTGCCAGCAAAGGACAAAATGCCTGCCATTGAGCGCACATCGGCAATAAACGGTTTAAAGACTTTGAGTTGTACCTGATCAAAGGCAATTTCGCCGCGCATTGGCATATTTTTGGTGTAAGGATCAATCAGCACATTGGCATAACCTGTACCAATTTCAGGTGTTTTCACATCTATGCGTAATTTCAAGCCTTCGGCAATGCTTTTTGCGACCACAGCCACTTGTTCATAGCGCAAGGTTGAGCCTATATCTTGTGGATCGTCCGCAGCAAGTCCAATGACGCCATCACGCGTGACCAAATGTGCATCAATTTTTGGCTTCTGTCCTTTTGCCCACGCCGCTTTGGCATACCCATTAACCTTGCCTGTAATCGCCAAACCTTCAGGCATAAATGCAGAAAAGTCATTTAAGTCTAAGTTTTGAGTCACAAATGATGCATTGGCTTTGGTTTTACTCACACGAATAGGTTGATCAAAACACAATTGGCTTTGCTGACTCATCCAACAATGCGCACCAACATACAACTCACTGGTTCTATGTTGATATATCACGGCCGCGTTTTGGCGCTGTGCCAAATGGGTTCTTAAGGAGTCAAAATCCCCTTTCTGAATTTGTCCCATCCAATCATTTTGTGCATTTAAACCACCCGCCAATTGCACATAAAACTTACTCAACTTATTTTCAGCTTCCAGTTTTAAAATATGCGCCTGACGTGTGCCTGCTAAAGAAATCTGCCCTTGCTCAATGCCACGGTTACCACTGCGTAAATTTTCCATGGATGCCGTCATCAGCGTTGGCGTATTTTCAGAGGTTGGCAATTCACCTTGTAAGCGCAACTTACGCACGCTGAAAATATTATTGAGGCTGAACTGATCAACTGCAAAATTGGCAGTGGCTTGTAAGCGTGGCTGCGACTGCACATTGATATAGCCATACGCACGTCCACGTAAACCTGAATAGATTTCGTATAAAGCAGGCGCATTGACTTTAATACGCAGATTTTGTGCATTCCCCGTTGCTTGTAACTGATTTTTGGCATAAGACAAAAATAGATTATTGGCTTCAAACTGTTGTGGTAAAAAGCCTTTTTGATTAGCATCAATCAACATGGCTAAATTCCCCGTACCACGTACAGGTTTATTATTGAGCATGCCTGCCAAATTCAGACGTTCAATGTTGATCCGTTTTTGAGTGTCTGACCAAATACCTTGAGTGCGAATATTGCCCGATAATTCACCACGTACACTGGACACAAAATAGTGCGGCTTAAAGCGAATTAAAGAAGCGTTTAAATTCCAGCTCACCCCCTGATTCAAATGCAGCAAACCATCCGCCACAATTTGCCCTGCAACACCATTATGGCGTAAGTCGCTAATTTTAATTAGTTCCGGCGTACCCGATAATTTTAGTTTTAAATGTCCTTCACTGCCTTGAATGGCACTGGCATTTAACCCACCATCATAATTCACGGCAAAACTTTTAAAGCCACCACCAGCTTTCACATCATGGAACAATAAAGCGATGGTGCTTTGCCCAGTTAAATGTACGTTTTCATTTTGATTGACCAAACGCCCTGTCAAATTAATATCTTTCAAATGAATAATTTGCTGATTCGGCAATGCAAAACCATTGGCTTTAAACTGCCCATTTAACACATTAACAGGTGCTGCGGTGCTGATACTTTGCGGATTAAAGTTTTTCGCAGCCAATACCGCATTCCATTTCAACTGACGTTTATCAGTTGGTAAATCAATGACGGCGCTGCCTGCCAAATGACTATCTGCAGTATCAAATTTAAAATTAGGAATATTTAAACGATTATTCTTTAAATTCAATTTGGCTTGGTACATGCCCGCAGGTAACATGGTTTTTTCATGTGTGCTGACTTTACTCGCCACAAAAATATCTTGCTGACCTTCTACCAAGGCCAATTGCACATCACCCGATTCACTTTTCAACCAACCCACATACGGCACAGCACGGTCTATGTTGTTCCAGCGCACATCAAGCAACATCGGATTTGCCGCTTTGCCCTGCGCAGGTTTTTGATCGAGTTTTAAATTCCAAGTTTCATATTGGTCAAAATCGACTTGTGCAGTTAAGTGTGTGCCTTTTTCCAAATGACCTTTAGATGCTAAATTGGCATCTAAACTTGGCGGTAAAAAGTCTTTGACCACTTGAGGAATTAGTGGATCTTTAGGATTAATTTTATCCAGACGTCCTGTTAAATCCCAATTGACTTTTTTATCCCAACTGACAATGCCCGCTACATTGGCAGCACCTTGCATAAGTTGTGCATTTAAATTACTGATATTCAGTTGATGAACTAAATCGGTATACATCAGACCTGTATATTGACCTTTAGGGATGTGTTTACCGCTCAAATCCGTATTGACATCAATATCTAAACGCTTGATATCGCCTTTAAATTTAGCTGCACCTGCTTGGGTAAAAAGTTCCTGCTCGGTCAAAATAGGCCAACGGTAGTTTTTAAATTGTAACTCACCAAACATTGGCACTTGCTTACGCATTGGATGCAACACTACCCATCCCGTGAGCAAATCAGGCGTATTTGTTGCAACACCCGCCTGAATCGTGTCGAGTGTGCCTTTGCCTACTACTTTAATATCGTGAATATTTAAGCTGTCATGTAAAGAGGGAATATTTAAATCACCCACCACATTAAGCGGATATTTACCTTCAAATTTCATATCGCCTGTGGCATTGCGTACATTCAAATATCCCATATCCATATTGGAATCTTCAAATTTCAGTTCTGTACCCGACCACAAGGCATTATTTAAATGAATATCGTAAAAATCGACCTGCGTACCAGAGGCGGTTTGAATCAATAAATGATCGACATCGGCAGTATCTAAACGCAAAACAAAAGGTAAGCGAATTTCATTGAATTTGAATGGATCATCACTTGGTGGGCCTTTCGGATAAATCCGCAGATTACGCACATCGGCACGATTGAGATGGATTTCTTTATCTAAAATAGCACGCCAACCAAGAATGACATCGGCACGGTCAATTTTGACATCAACAGGTTTTAAACTGACGATGATATTGCGCAGAATAATCCCGCGCCATAAATTACCGCCTTCATATTCATAATGAATAATTTCTTGGCGCTGCAATACGCTGTCTAATAAGAACTTTGAGCCACGGTCTGTTGAGAACATCACCACCAAAGCGGACACCAATAAAACCAGCATCAACAGCAGTGACAGTAAAACACTCCTGAGTATTCGACGCTTTTTAGGTGGCGTTACTGGAGTTTCTGGTTGCTGTTCAACTTCAGCCATAATGTTCTCTAAGTCTTAAATTTATAATTGAGAGCCAATAAAGAAATGTAAACGGATTGGATGGTTATCATCTGAAATACCAGAAGCCACATCAATCCGAATTGGGCCAATTGGTGATGCCCAACGTACCCCCAAACCTACGCTATATTCGGTGTCGTTGCTAAAGTCTTTATCGTAAGCATTACCAAAATCACTAAATACTGCTGCGCGCCACCCCTCTTTAAATTGATAGTTATATTCTAATGAACCAACCGCCAAAGCCTGACCTCCAATTTTAAAGCCTTCAATTTGTGGTGTTAAAGACTTGTAGTCAAAGCCACGTAAAGACTGGTCACCACCAGTAAAATAACGCAAATTATAAGGCACTTTATTAAAATCTTCGGTGTAGATATAACCTAAGTCACTGCGTCCGACAAACTGATGATCGTCATTTTCACCCAATGAATAAATAAAACGCCAACCTGCATTTAGAATGGCTAAATCTGCATCGCTGAGCAGTGATTCACTCCCCAGTTCTATTTTATAAATTTGGCGGAAACCTTTGCTTGGGTTAACACGACGGTTACTGTCGGTACGTGAAACTTCATAGCCAAGCAATAACGATTGTTGCTCGACATCACCATTGGCAATAAACGCATCAGGCACTTTTTCCAAAAATACAGTGCCATCTTCAGTTAAGCGATCCAGTCGATAACGCAAGCCAAAAGTATGTTGCCAACTGCCCATTGGGTTTTTAATCACACGGTCTACACCTGCAACCGCAGATTCAATCATCAAGCCGCCACCTTGTGCAACATCGTCACGTTCTTCACGCTCATAACCGCCAACCAACGCGACATAATCATTCAAGGGATGGTTATAAGGAATATTATAACGTCCATCAATGGCTTGACGAATTTGCGAAAGCTCTAAGTTGGCATCGAAAGAGTGACCACGTTTATTGACAATGGCACGGCGATATTGCCCACGCAAACGTACGCCTGTGTCAGTTCCGTAACCCGCACCGACTTCGGCACTATTTAAGCGGTCTGCATTTAAAGTCACAATCACAGGAATTTTTTTGTCGATACGTGCCTGTTGTTTTAAGCGTTCTTCTTCTGATTGTTTGTCTTCTTGCTGTGCTTGTAGCATGCGCAGCTTATCGTTGCTCGCACCTTCTTCTGTGCCTGCAAACTCAGCTTCATTCACCACAGATTGCGTCACTTCCTGAGATGACACCACCCGTTTTTGATCGACGACTGTGGCATCGTAAACAGAGAGTTTTTGTTGATCGACCAAAGCCTGAATATCAGGCGGTAATTCCAAAGGATACTCGACAGGATCAGGGCGAATTGTATCAACCAAGGTGTAGTTAAAATAACGCGAGTTGGTGAGGTTGTTGGCCAAACCATTCACACGCCAAAAAGTATAGTCGGCATTGTCCTGCCAAGTGACCATACTTTGCAGAATATCCATATCTAGCGGGAATTCTTGGTTTGAATCGCTCATACGAAATTCGACGTTACCGAGTTTATAACGCTCGCCTGTTTCATAACGTAAATTGATATCGGCTGTATTTTGAGGTTGAGCGACTTTAACGTCATGCAAACGCCAGTAACTGTCAAAATAACCGTTATCTGAAGCCGCATCGGTAATCCGTTTTTTAGTTTGCTCATACAAACCATGATTAAACACATCATCTACTTCTTGATCAGGCAAGACGCCAATAACCTGAAATTGTGCCTCGTATTGCCCTTCGCCTGTAAATTCAATATTTTGTTGTTTAATCGCCACAGGTGGATTTGGCACAACATGCACACGCACGCGGCTATCACTGAGTTTTTCAAACTTAAACTCGGCATTATAAAAACCCACTGCCTGCGCTGCCTGATTTGACAACGTGCGTAGTTGTGGCAATGCCGATGGAAAATCAGCAAAAGATTCCTGGGTAAAACTGGAAAGTTTGGCCTTAATATTGGCACTTAAATGATCCACCGCTGTACGATAAGCATCGGGCGACACTTCTCCAATTGAGTTTTGTGTACCATTGGCGCCATTTGCGGTAATGACTACATCTGCACTAATACGCGGCACTTTGGCTGTGTTTAGCTCACGCGGTGGACGGACTTTATACAGTAAACGTCTGAAAAAACCGGGTTTATCGGCATTTTCGACCTGCGTCATCCAGCCCAATTCAGTCATTAAGGTATCGTTAGGATTGGCTTCCACTACAAAATTACTGTCTGCCTGAATATTGGTTATGAGCTGATCGACATTTACAGGCGCTTGATCAATTTGCAGTAGCTCCTGCTGTGTTGCGTCTTGAACCAACGTTTCTGGCACTTGACCATTGCGGTCTAGCATCGCTTCTTGTTTGGCTTGTTCTGCCACCTGAAAAATTTCATTGGCAAGCCCCTGATCTACAGGTGCAATGGGTAAATCTTCTAAGTCTTCAAATTCGATAGGCTGAAATTCAGCAAAAGATGCCCCTGCCTGTTGTTGCTGTTGCAGCATTTCTAGACTATTAAATTCAGGTGTTTGCGCTTGCTCTAAAGCTTCTTCTATTTTTTGCAGATCTTCGGCACTGTCTTTACCTTGTGCTGCTGCCAATTGTTTAATTTCTGCTGCTAAATTTTGTGCTTCTTCTGCAGTTGGGGTCTGTAGCGGTACAGGATTTTCAGCAAGCTGAGCGTTTGAATTGGGTACAGTAAGACTTTCTGCAAAACTTGAAGATGCAACTAAACCTAAAAACAGACTTAGTCCGAGCTTTTTCGGCATATTCCAGCATAAAATTGCATGCATACTGGAACACAGTACTGATTTTTTAAAGTTTGTATTTACAAGCATAAAAAACTCTAAACTGATTTAATTTTTTGGAAAAACCCCAATGAACCCGCGTACAAACACCAATTTATTTGATTTTTTCATCAGTGAAAAGACTTGAAACATCATACATGATTTTCTGTACTATTATATCAAGCGGTCACATTTCTTAATAAAACTAAACGAAGTTAATCACGCATGGAAAAAAATGAACATTTGTTGAGGAGTCGTCGCTTTTTGCCGATGTTTCTCACTCAATTTTTTGGCGCACTCAATGATAACGTGTATAAACAAGCGCTGCTTTTGGTCTTTACCTATGGCTGGATTAGCCAACAATCTGCAAATGTCAGCACCCTGAACAATTTGGCAGCCCTGCTGTTTATTTTGCCCTATTTCATTTTTTCTGCCACCGCAGGACAATTGGCAGACAAGTATGAACGCGCTCAATTGGTACGTGCCATCAAACTGCTTGAAATTATCATCATGCTGATTGGTACCGTTGGTTTTATTTTAGGAAATTTGTGGCTGTTGCTGATGGCCTTGTTTTTAATGGGTGCACAATCGACCTTTTTTGGCCCAATCAAATATGCCATTTTGCCTGAAGTACTCAAACCGCATGAACTGATGTCGGGCAATGCAATTTTCCAGTCAGGTACATCCATTGCAATTTTATTGGGGATGATTTTAGGCGGTGCAGTGATTTCGGTATCTGCAGGCAATTTAGTCTGGATTAGCTTAAGTGTGGTGATTATTGCACTAATTGGTTATGCCTCAAGTCGTTTTGTGCTGACGCAGCGCGTCACGGCACCCGACATTCAAATTGACTGGAATTTTTTCCGCACCAGTTTCCAGACTTTAAAATATGCCAAAAGCCTGCCGATGATTTTTTTGATCTTACTTGGAAACTCTTGGTATTGGTTTTATGGGGCAACGTATTTAACCCAAATTCCACAACTCACTCAACAAAACTTGCATGCTTCTGAAAACGTGGTGAGTTTATTACTGACGCTCTTTTCTGTCGGTATCGGTGTGGGTTCTTTGCTCTGCCGTAAAATAGGCGGTACAGACGTTAATATTAAAATGGTGCCTATTGGCGCAGTCGGTTTAACCGTCTTTGCTTTTTATTTGGCAGGCGCATTGGCTTTTGTACCAGAAAAAACAGGTGCGCTATTGGGCTTAGCCGAAGTCTTTCAGCAAGACTGGAGTTATTATCATGTCATGTGCGCAGTCACTTTACTCGGCATTAGTGGCGGTTTTTACATTGTACCCTTATATGCCATGATGCAAGCCTATTCCCCTCGCTCGCACCGCGCACGTGTGGTCGCAGCCAACAATATTTTAAATGCGGTATTTATGGTGTCATCTGCCATTTTTTCGATTTTAATTTTAAGCATTTTAAAAATTGATTTAAAAATTTTATTTAGTATTACGGCTGTTTTAAGTGCTGTTTTCACCTTTTGGCTCTTGTTAAAGCTCAAGCCAATGTTGGATACTGCACAGGACTCTTTGGAGGATTAATTTCATGCGTCATTACACAGGCATCGACAAGTTTATTCATTCATTTGACCAAGCCTTACGTAGTTTAGTACCTGGCACAACTTCGGCTCAACGTGAAAACCCGGGCAATACGGTTGAAACCAAATTGGCTGTGAGTGAAGCACGTCATGTTGCAGGCTTAATGCGAGTAAACCATAGTGGTGAAGTCTGTGCACAAGCCTTATATCACGGTCAGGCTTTAACTGCGAAATTGCCCAATGTACGTCGTGAAATGGAACAGGCTGCAATTGAAGAACAAGACCATTTGGCGTGGTGCGAAGACCGCTTAAAAGAGTTAGACAGTCACACCAGTTTGCTTAATCCTGTATGGTATGGCTTGTCTTTTGGGATGGGTGCAATTGCAGGTATTGCGGGCGATAAATACAGTTTGGGTTTTGTGGCAGAAACTGAACGTCAAGTCAGCTTGCATTTAGAACATCATATTAGCCAATTGCCTGAACAAGATGATCGTTCACGTAAAATTCTAGTCCAAATGAATGAAGATGAATTGCATCATCGCGATACGGCGCTCAAAGCAGGTGGTGTAGATTTGCCTGTACCTGTACGTTTGACCATGACTGCGATTTCCAAGCTCATGACCAAGACCAGTTATTATATTTAATGAATTGATAACACTTAAACGCTCACAATTGTGGGCGTTTTTTTATGTCATTGGAATAGAAAACATCTCGATTAAAACGATCAAAAAATAACAGAGAAAGAGCCGATCTTGAGTTATCCCAAGATTTATCCGCAGATTTTGTGGATATTTTTTAAGTGCAAAGCCGTATAAATACAGAAAAATATTGTTTTTGATGGTTTTTCATACAAATATATCAGAAAGATATGACACGGTGATGTTAACCGAAACGAGATCACAGATCACAGCCAAAATTTAAAGATGTGTAGTACGAATCTACCCCTTTTATTGGCTGATTTATTCTTCACAACTCACAATGGGATAGTCATGCGCAGAATGCACAAAAGCCTCATCTTGCCAAATATCCCACATTGGAATTTTAACATCTAAAGCAAGTGGCATTTTTTTCGGATTGAATTGCATTTGAGCTAAATTTTCACCCCACGCAATAATATCAATATCCAGCGGAATATCATGCGATGGGCGCACACGCCCTGCTGCAACTTCCAATTCCTTAAGGATGACGTTTAGATGCTCAAAGCTTAAACGGCTTTTTAGCAAACAAGCAGAATTCCAATAGTCTGCACCAATTCCATCACGGCATGGAATCAGATAAATGTGCGAAAAATGCACTTCACCCAATGCAGCAATTTGCTGATAGGCATTTTTAAACTGACGCGGTGCTTCGCAGTTACTCGCCAGAGCGAGGGCAAAAATCGTTTCGGTGGCGTTCAAGACGAATTCCTACAGAATTGGCTTCTGGAATAATGGCAGGTTTGCGAATGGTGATGGTAATGGATTCAATGGCGGCAAAAGTCGTAAAAAGTGCATCCAATACCAATTGTGCGGCATGCTCAATCAATTTGGGCGCAGCCTGCTGAATCACTTGCGCTGAAATGCTGCAAATTTCTGCATAATTGAGCGTGTCTTGCAACTCATCTGAAGCTGCAGCTTGGCTTAAATTGGTGGCAATAATCAAATCCAACATAAGCGGTTGTTGAATCTGACGCTCCCATGCAAAACAGCCGACGACTGTTTCTACCTTTAAGCCTTCAATGATAATTGCATCCATGACCACACTCTATATTTCATTTTAAATCCTTCTATCTCTGTCTATTGAAAGGGATATTTGCCGTATTTTAAAGCCACACTGAACTCATAAAACAAAAGATCGGTGGCTTTAAAATATGCAACCAGAAGGCTTGATTCGCCCAATATGGATAATTAATGCTTTAACAACAAATTCGGATCAATACTTTGTACCATCTGCAGTCGTTGATCGGCATAAATATCGGTATAAGGTGCTAAAACGCGCATGAAACGGTCAAAGTACAACATTTGCTTGAACAGTAAAGCAAAGTCACGTGGGAAACGAATCCCATGACGCTCACCCACAGCAACCATATCAAGCATGATGTCATTTAAATCTGCAGGGTTAGAAGTCAGCAATTCTTGAGGATCAGCCAGCAATACGCCACTAAATAAACGCTCTAAATCTGCTGCCAAAACCTGAGTATCAATTTGCGTGTCAGTCATGCCCATTTTGAGCATATTTTCCGCCATAAGCGTGTAGTTGGTATTTTGCAAGGCATCCATAAAGGCCATACAAGCAGTCCACACTTCAGGATTTAGCTGTCCGACAATACCAAAATCAATAAAGCCGACACGCCCATCTTCAAGCAACATCAGGTTGCCTGCGTGTAAATCGGCATGGAAACTGTTACAAATCATCAAACTACCGAACCATGTATTCATGGCAGTAATCAATACTTGCGATGGGTCGTTAGATACTTGTTTCACCACATCAAAATCGGTCAAAGGTACGCCATACAAACGCTGCATGGTCAATACGCGACGGGTGGAATATTGATGATAGACCTTAGGTGCAGTGGCTTTTTTGTTTTGGGTCAAATTCAGATAATTAATAAAATCATCTAGGTTACGCGCTTCTTCAATAAAGTCGACTTCACGCACCATACGAGTTTTGATTTCTTCGACAATATCGGCCAATGACGCAAATTTGACTTTAGGTACTGCTTTTTCGAGCAGTTTAGTCGCCCAGTGCAAGACGTTTAAATCGGTATAGAGAATAGTTTCTACCCCTGGTTTTTGCACTTTAATCACCACATCTTCTCCACTTACCAATTTTGCAGCATGCACTTGTGCGATAGATGCTGAAGCTAAAGGCTTTTCATCTATTGAGGCAAATATTTCATCTAAATTGCGCCCTGCAAATTCAGATGCCAATACTTGCTGCACATAGCTAAACGGTAAAGTTGGAGTTTGGTCTAAACAACCTTGAAACTCTTCGACATATTCACGCGGGAACAATGACGGTGTACTGGCAATAAACTGCCCAAGTTTAATGTAGGTTGAACCTAAAGATTCAAATGTTTCGCGCATGAGTTTGGCATTACTTGGCTTTTCAGTGGCATATTTAATGCCTGCTTTGGCTGCCACTACGGCAGTTTCACCCATGCGAGCAACTGAACGTAAACCATCTAACCAGATATTATTTTTCATCATGTCTGAGTCATATTAAAGTAGTGAGAGTTTAACAAAAAATTGCCAAGTAAAAAGGCTATCTTGCCTGACAAACTGGACAGTTGTGGTCTTGATCAAACGACAATAAGCGTTGTTTCATGCTTAAACCATCCCAAAGTAATAGCTTTTGTTTCAGCGCGGTGTTGCCTAAACCCAAGTACAATAAGGCATGATGCGCTTGTAAACTGGCCATGACGTTGGGAGTGGTTGCCAATACGCCACTGTCAGCGCAGCGCAAACTTTCATTGGCATGTTGTTCTTTCGGGAACAGACATTCATAGCAAGCAGAATCACCTTCGACCATGAACATTTGCCCTTGAAAACCAATGGCAGAGGCACTGAGTAAAGGTACATTCAATTGTCGGCAATATTGATTGACCAAATATCGGGTACTGAAATTATCACAACCATCTAAAACTAGGTCTTGTTGGGCAACTAAAGTGCCTGCATTTTGCGCATCTAACAGCGTGGTTAAACAAACAATCTCGATATAAGGATTAATTTGCATTAATCTTTTTGCGAGAATTTCGGCCTTATAAAAGCCTAAATCTGCGGGGGTATAGGCGATTTGTCGTTGCAAATTACTGGTTTCAATCACATCAGCATCAATCAGAGTGATTTTTCCCACGCCTGCACGTGCAAGTAATTCTGCGCTTAAACAGCCAATCCCGCCACCCCCCACAACAAGTACGTTGGCCAGTTTTAATTTTTCTTGGGCTTCAATATCCCAGCCATCCAATAAAATTTGTCGGCTATATAGATGCATTTCTGCATCGCTCAATTCCAACTGAGTATCGAATATGCTTTCCAAGAAAATGCCCTATTCTGCAAAACCAAAACGCCAAGTATAACGGGTATTCAAAGCAAACCGCCATGACGGCGGTTGAATTGTTGCGTATTTGAACAGATGGAGATGTGCAACGACTTGCTTAAAAGTGCATCCGCATGCCTACGTTATAAGTAACGCCATCGGCATCGCCTATATATTCATTATAATAGGCAATTCCACCATTCCAGTAACATGCCGTATTCCCGACTTTGTCTGAGGTTGTCCCATCTTTACAGGTGGTATTCGAGGTGCTGTCATATAACCATTTATAACCGGCAGTGGCGTAAATCGAGAAATCAGGAACAAAGTTCAAACCGACTTCTACGCCCACAGGTAAAGTGACAAAATTGACATCATTGGCAAGCAGCTTTGAACTTGCGCCGCTATAACCTAGACCTGCGTATGTATTGAAATAAAAACCATGATAGCTGATCAGGTTTAAATTCCCGCCCATATTGAATTCGTAATAATCCAAATCGTATTCATTGTTTTTTAAGAATTCTAATCTGCCATAAAAACCTGAGCGATGTGGCGTAGTGGAAACACCCAAGGCAAAACCATCAAGTTCTACTGTATCGCCACTGTCAAAATCTGCTTCAAAGTTGGCATATTCAGCAAAGACTGCATAATTTTTTTGTGGCAATTTTGCAACTGGATATCTGGAATAGGCTGTACTTTCAACAGTTGGGGCTGGGTTCCAGTTTTGTGCATAACTGCCAGAGGCACATAATAGTAAAGCTGAGCCAATCCATATCGACTTTGTAAATATCCACTTTGACGGCTGCGTGAAATTTAAATGAGCTGTTACCATGATGTTTCCCCAATATGTGTTGCCTTGCCTGCATGCTTTTATTTTAATCGAAGCACATGCAGCCTTGTTCATTGTGTCAGCATAAAGTTGAAAATATCACATCACAAATATGATGAACACATTTTCTGTCGATTGAGTTCGTGCTTGCATAATCGGGTGGTTTAAATAAAGAATACAGATTTAAAAAAACGCCAATCTGTATGAATGGCGTTTTTCTTATGGCGCAATAATTAACAGGGCCTATTGGCTGAATTTAGCTCACTTTTTTAAAAGCATTTTGTTTTGCAATTTCTTGTTGCTTCAATAAATTACGCTGAATTTTTCCACTGGATGTTTTAGGCAAACTGCTGACAAATTCAATTTCTTTAGGATAGGCATGTTTCGATAAGCGTGAACGCACATACTGTTGCAGCTTTTCCTGCAATGCAGTGCTTGGTTGATATTGATTTTTTAACACCACAAAGGCTTTTACCACTTCTGTACGCTCTGGGTCTGGCTTACCAATTACTGCGGATTCAAGCACTTCCTCACATTCAAGCAAAGTACTTTCTACATCAAAAGGCCCGACACGATAACCCGAAGTTGTAATGACATCGTCTGCACGACCAATAAAATCAATCCCACCAAATTCATTTAAACGTACCGTATCACCCGTTAAATAATACTGTCCCACAAATGATTTACGGTCATCCCCATCGTAACCTTTGAACCACATTAAAGGCGATTGTGATTCATCCAGTGCAAGTGTGCCAATTTCGCCGTGAGCGACTTCCTGATGCTGTGCATTTAAAACCGCGAAACGATGTCCGGGAATAGCATAACCCGCAGAACCTACTTTTTTCTGATGTTCCAGTGCATGATGATTGGCAATCACCATCCCCAATTCGGTTTGTCCATATTGATCATAAATATTGACTTGTAAATCATGCTTAAACCAATGAATCACTTCTGGTGTGAGCGGCTCGCCTGCACTGCTAACCACACGCAGATGTCGTTGAATATCACCATCAAACTTTTCTTTAAAACCAAAGAACATTCTAAATGCGGTTGGTGAACCTGTTAAATTACTCACCTGATATTTACGGATAATTTCCAGTGCATGATCAACACTAAATGGACGTTCATCCATAATAATGCTATGCCCCAAACTCAGTGGCCCTGTAATACCGTAATACAAGCCATAAGCCCAACCAGGGTCGGCTAAATTCCAAAATGAATCTTCTGCTCTTAAATCGACTGCATGCTGCATATAACCTTTAAATGCCACAATGGCTTTTAAAGGCACAGGTACAGATTTAGCTAAACCCGTAGTGCCTGATGTAAACATCATCAGAAAATCATCTTGAAAACTGCGATACACGGTTTCAAAGTAAGTGTCTTGAGTGCTTAGAACTTGCCAAAAATCTGTATCATGGTTTTGAGCTTGATTTGCTGCGTCCACAGTTAAAATTTTCACATTAGACAAGGCATTTAGTTTTGGACGCTGCTCAGTATTGGTCACAATGAGCTGCGTCTTTGCAGTTTGAATACGGTGCTCAATCGCTTTAGATTCAAAGGCTGTAAATAAAGGCTGATACACTGCCCCAATGCGCCATGTGGCAAAAACCGTAATTAACAATTCAGGCGTACGCGGCAATAATCCTGCAATACAATCACCTGCTTTTAAGCCCAGTTGAGTAAAATAATTTGCCAATTTTCCAGATGCTTCTGCCAGTTGATCAAATGTCCACGATGCAGTTTGACCGTGTTTGCCTTCCCAAATTAAGGCAGTTTGTTGAGTACCCGTATAGCGTCCGCAACATTCTTCATAGGCATTAAGTGCCGTTGGCGTTCCTGCCAATTGGGTTTGAATCAGTTGCTCAATATCAAACTGTTGATATGCCTCTTGCAAAGTTTTCATTCTTTTAAGCTCCGTCTTAAACTGATGACACTGCAATTCATTTGCAGCAATATGCGTTATTGTTTTAACCGTTTTTACAAGTTAGGATTGAATCGCTCTTTAAAATTTAAATTAGGTTTGCTGTGTTGAAGTCGATCATGCAACGCAATCACGACATGATCTTCGCGTATTTTTCAATCAAGTTAGCTAAACATGATTTGAACATTTTCTCAATTTCCACATCCTGCAATAACCTTGCAAGCTTTGGACACCGACTAAAGTTTTAGATACTCAGCTTTAACGCTTAGTCACTTCACGTGCAATCACCAAACGCTGAATATCGGATGCACCTTCATAAATTTGGCTAACGCGCACATCGCGGTAAATACGTTCAACTGGGAAATCAGATACATAGCCATAGCCCCCATGTATTTGAATCGCATCTGAACACACACGCTCTGCCATGGTTGAAGCAAAAAGCTTGGCCATAGATGCTTCTTTTAAACACGGTAAGCCTGCATCTTTGAGGCTTGCGGCATGTAGAATAAGCTGTCGTGCAGCTTCAATCTGTGTTGCCATATCTGCCAAGCGAAACGCGACTGCCTGATGTTGCACAATTTCAACTCCAAAAGCTTTACGCTCATTGGCATAGTCCACGGCTGCATCTAAAGCTGCTCGCGCCATACCCACCGATTGCGCGGCAATACCAATACGCCCCGACTCTAAATTAGAGAGTGCAATTTTGTAGCCTTCACCTTCTTGCCCCAATAGGTTTTCTGCAGGAATACGGCAGTTTTCCAACACGATGGTGGCGGTATCGGAACAGTGCTGTCCCATTTTGTCTTCTAAACGTGCCACGATATAACCTGGTGTGTTCGTCGGGACTAAAAAGCAGGAAATGCCTTTTTTACCCGCAGTTTTGTCCGTTACAGCAAAAACTAAAGCAACATCTGCATATTTGCCTGTGGTGATAAACTGCTTGGTGCCATTTAAAACCCAATCCTCGCCATCTTTTTCAGCTTTACATTCAATCGCGCTGGCATCAGAGCCGACTTGTGGTACAGTTAAACAAAAGCAGCCTAACCATTCGCCTGTTGCCAGTTTAGTTAAATATTTTTGTTTTTGCGCCTCTGTGCCGTAGCGTTGTGTAATTCCGCATGGCAATGAGTTTTGCACACTCACAATCGTTGAAATTGCACCATCACCCGCAGCAATTTCTTCTAAGGCTAAAACGAGAGATACATAATCTAAACCTGCACCGCCCCATTCTTCTGCAACGGTCATGCCCAAAGCACCTAGCTCACCCAGTTCTTTTAACTCCTTTGCAGGGAATTCAGCAGTTTTATCACGTGCCGCTGCAGTTGGTTTAAGCTTTTCCTGTGCATAACTGCGCAGCATATCCTGAATCATTTTTTGTTCATGGCTTAAAATCATGGTGACCCTCTGTTTATATGGTAGATGTTGTTTTTGTCAGGAATGCGCGCAACATCCTTGTTCTGTATTGCAACGGTTTTTTAGTATCCAGTTTTTCAATACTTGAATTTTTGCTTAGGCTATTTTATGGAGATAGCATCGTCATAACTTATTTCGGTTGCATACGAATTGCGCCATCCAAACGAATCACTTCACCGTTTAAATAACCATTTTCAAAAATATGACCCACCAATTGCGCAAATTCTTCAGGCTTTGCCAAACGTGGTGGAAATGGCACCATTTGCCCTAAAGCATCTTGCACATGCTGTGGAAATGCTTTCAGCATCGGGGTTTCCATAATACCGGGGGCAATCGTCATCACCCGAATGGCTTCACGTGCCAATTCACGTGCCAAAGGCAGCGTCATCCCCACAATTGCACCTTTCGATGCAGAATACGCACTTTGTCCAATCTGCCCATCAAATGCTGCAACCGAAGCAGTATTCACAATCACACCACGCTCTTCTTCATCGGCGGCTAAGTCATATTTCGCCATCAGTTGTGCCGCAAAACGGATCATATTAAAACTGCCCGTGACATTAATATTCAGCACTTTTTGG
Source organism: Acinetobacter sp. YH01003 (assembly GCF_013420525.1). Classification (NCBI taxonomy): domain Bacteria; kingdom Pseudomonadati; phylum Pseudomonadota; class Gammaproteobacteria; order Moraxellales; family Moraxellaceae; genus Acinetobacter; species Acinetobacter sp. YH01003. The sequence continues at coordinate 100,779 of NZ_VOXY01000005.1, forward strand.
AACATTGCCAAATCATGCAAACCATCACGTCCCAAGACTTTGGCAGACGGTGCAATGCCTGCACAATTCACCAAGCCATTTAACTGTCCGTATTTTTGCTCAATATGGTTAAAAAGCTGCTGTACTTGGTTTTCATCGGTCACGTCTACAGCTACGAAGTCTGCATTTTCGCCCAATTGCTGTTGAAGCTGCTGCCCAAGTTCTTGATTCATATCAACCAAAATAACTTTTGCACCTTGCGCAACTAAATGTTGTGCAGTCGCAGCGCCTAAACCCGATGCACCACCCGTGACCACACAGACTTTTCCTTGAATTTTCATTTTATTTTCCTTATAAATTTTCAGGTTGATACAACTTAAGAAACAGATTAATCACACTCAAGCTAGAGTACAATTACCAAACCCTGCATCGACTATGATGTATTTGAACACTCAACTTGTAAATGGAATACCACGCCATCCCATGAATGCAACTCAGCTCACTTACAGCAAAGGTACAATTTCAATTGCTTTAGTCCATGAAGCTTTGCATACTGCACAGCAACGCGGTATGGATACGCATGCGATTTTGCAGACGGCGGGTATTCCTGCAGAGCTGTTACATTCCAACAAAGCGAGGGTGTCAATTCTGCAATATGGTCAATTGTGGATTGCACTGGCAGATGCCATGAACGATGAATTTTTTGGCATGGACAGCCATGCTATGCGTCGTGGCAGTTATCAACTCTTGTCTAAATGGGTGTACCAAGCAGAGCATTTAAAGGCCGCATTACAGGACATTTTAAATTTCTTTAATTTAATACTGGATGATTTTTCAGGTGAATTAAACGTAGATGGTGAATATGCAATCTTAACCATTCACGATAAAGATCAAGTGAAACCGATGTTTAGTTATGCCACTTATTTAATGCTGATTCATGGCTTGATGTGCTGGCTGACAGGACAACGTATCGCTATTTTAAACATGCAACTCAAATGTGCTGCCCCGCAGGATGATGCTGATTATCGTGTCCGTTTCTGTGATGAAATTGAATATGCGTGTACAGCGCATAAGATTTATTTTGAGGCAAAACATCTTGATTTAAAAATCAAGCAGGATAAAAAAAGTTGGAAACGCTTTTTAAAACAAACACCTTTTAACCTTTTGGTGCGTTATAAAAACCCACATGCGCTGAGTCATAAAATTCGTAAACAATTAATGCGATTGCCGCCGAGTGAATGGTTAGAGCTGAACGAATTAACCCAGCATTTCAATATGTCTGAAGCGACGTTCCAACGGCGTTTAAAGCAGGAAGGCACTAGCTATCAGCAATTAAAAAATGAAATCCGTCGAGATACGGCAATCGAATTGTTGAGCAAAACCCAACAATCACTTCAAGAGATTAGCGACCAATTAAATTTCCATGATCCTAGTGCTTTTCATCGTGCCTTTAAAAAATGGACAGGGGTCAATCCTGGGGCATATCGACAATATACTGAAAGCACATAACTGAACGCTCATAATTGCGTGACTTATCACCTACTACTCAGCCACTATCTTGTATATTTTACAAACAACTTAATTATAAAAGAAAACTCAAAGCTGTGATTTCAAGGTTTAGCAGTGAACTGGTCGTTCATCGGCACAGCATTGTCAAAGTATTAAATTTAGTTTACTTTTCAATCAATTTAAAGCATAAATTTTATGCAATTCGGCTGTCATACTCCCCCTGTAATATTAAATGTACGAGCATCTTTGGAGGTTTCCCCATGCTTAAGATGATGGATGTACTTGAACACAATCTAGTTCAAAATTTCTCTCACTCCCTCAACCAAGCTTCTGAACAATTAGATGAATTACTCAATCAAAGTATTCTAAATACCTCAGAAGAGCAGTTACGTAATGTCATGTCTGCGTTTTTCAAACGTGAAGATGCACTTGAAGCAGCGCAAGCCCTAGATATTTGCCAAGAAGATTTACAATCTTTGCAAGCGGGTTTGGCTCTCAAAGATGAACACCTGTGCGATACCGCTAAAATTGTTGCGCTATGTTTGGCTTTAGAAACAGACAGTTTGGCACAAGTTGAAATTCCTGACTGTTTGCAAGATTACCCGATGTAAACTAAAACTTCGGGTATTCATTTGCTGAAAGTATTTAAAAAGTGATGTCTTCATGGCATCACTTTTTTATTGGCTGTTGCAATAATAAATAAGAAAAATTGACTTTAAGCCGCTTGCTGCTTTTTGAATCAAAAGCTAGCTATCATCTTGCCAAGCGTTGTTTGTCTATGAAACACTAAGGACAGCTTCAAGGATGCATCAAGATGATTATTCGCAATAAAAACAACAGTTTTACCCTACTGTTTGCATGGTATGGGACAATTTTACCCACGGTCTTACCTGCACTTGCAATTGTGGTCTTCCTTTCTACGGTCTTAGTGTATTTGTCTTCTCACCACTTTTTTCAAGTGCCGAGCGTACCAGCCATTGGCTTTACCATTTTCGGTATTATTTTGTCTATTTTCCTCAGTTTTAGAAATAACGCCAGTTATGAACGTTGGTGGGAAGGTCGAAAATTGTGGGGGACGTTAATTGCAACATCACGGCATATTTCACGTGACTCATACGTACTGCCAGATCAACAGCGTCGGGTCTTGATGTATCGGGTCATGTTGTTTAGTAATTTATTGCGTAACCGTTTACGCAATCAAAACCAACCTATCGATTTTTATCAAAACAAAGTCAACCTCACATCTGCAGATTATGAAGCATTATTTCCGCATATTAATGCCGCACAGTTTATTTTAGAAAGCATTCAAAAAGAGTTAGTCAGCGCACTGAAAACAGGTGAAATTTCCGATATTATTTATCAAGGCTTGAATCAACATATTGTTGAATTGGGTAATGTGCAAGCAGGTTGCGATCGAATTCTCAGCACACCCTTGCCTTTTTCTTATTCAGTCTTGTTGCACCGCACTGTGTATTGCTTCTGCTTTATTCTGCCTTTTAGTTTAGAAGCAAGTTTAGGAATCTGGACACCAATTTTGGTGGGTTTAATTGCCTATTTATTCTTAGGTTTAGATGCTCTCAGCGAACAACTTGAAGAACCTTTTGGCCTGCAAGACAATGATTTACCGCTCAACTCCATTGTGCGATTAATTGAACGGGAAATGCTGAGTTCACTTGGCGAAGAACTGCCACCTGCAATTTTGGCAGTGAAAGGCAACCTAAGCTGACATCAGTTGAGTTGAGGCTCATAAATTGGTCTTGCACTTAAACTTTGCTAATCATTCGTCTATGTTTGCAAGCTGATAAATAGATCTCACAAGATTTTTAACTGATATAACACATCAGCCAGCAAGCCATTGTGCTAAAGTCACCCGATCATTGCCTGCATAATCTTTGACTGTACGAATGTCAGAAAAACCGTGTTCTGCAAAAATCGCTTGCACTGCTAAAGCTTGGTCATAGCCATGCTCTAGTGCAATCCATCCATTTGCTTTCAGCCAGTGCTTACCCTGCGAAATAATCTGCAGAATATCTGCCAAACCCTGATCTGCTGCCACCAATGCACGTTCAGGCTCTGCTGCCAAAGCAGACATGTGTGCATCATTAGCATCTATATACGGCGGATTAGATACAATTAAATCAAAACGTGGCTCGGCTGCTGAACCCAATGCCTCAAACCATGCACCACGGGCAAATTGCACCTGATTTAAAGCATGCTTGCTTGCATTTTCTTGAGCAACTGCAAGCGTTGGCAGGTAAATATCGGTTGCGGTTACCTGCCAATCTGGACGTTCAGATGCTAAAGCCAAAGCAATCGCCCCTGTACCTGTGCCTAAATCGACAATTACAGCATCACGTTGTAATGACAAAGCCAACACAGTTTCGACCAAAACCTCGGTATCAGGACGTGGCACCAAAGTATCGTGCGTGACTTTTAAATCCAGTGTCCAAAATGGCTGTGAACCTGTGATATACGCCAAAGGCTCGCCTGCTGCTATACGTGCCAAAGCCTGCACATACATCTGCTCTTGCGCGGCACTCAATTCCTGATCTGCACGATATTTTAATTCAAGCGCACTGAGTCCTAAAAAATGCTCTAACAACCAAATATTTTCTTGACGCTCATAGCTATCGACTTCACCACGTAGCGCCAAGGCTTGCGCAATATTCATTAACCACCGTTTTGCTGAGCAAGCATCGCCAACTGATCTGCCTGATATTCACGATGCAGACTATCTAGTAGTTCAGTTAAATCACCTTCCATCACCGCATCCAACTTATATAAAGTCAGGTTAATACGATGATCTGTCATACGTCCTTGCGGATAGTTATAGGTACGAATACGCTCAGAACGGTCACCCGAACCCACCAAATCACGACGCATTTCTGAAGTTGCTGCATCTGCTGCAGCACGTTTGGCATTTTCCAAACGTGATGCCAACAACGCCATCGCTTTCGCTTTGTTTTTATGCTGTGAACGCTCTTCCTGACATTCCACCACAGTACCCGTCGGAATGTGGGTTATACGCACTGCAGAGTCGGTTTTGTTAACGTGCTGACCACCCGCACCCGAAGCACGATAGGTATCGATACGCAAATCGGCAGGGTTAATATCTACCGTGGTATCTACATCTACTTCAGGTAAAATTGCAACGGTACATGCTGATGTATGCACACGACCTTGTGACTCAGTCGCTGGAACACGTTGCACACGATGTGCGCCACTTTCAAACTTCAAACGACCATACACGCCTTCGCCATTCACCAAGCAAATGACTTCTTTATATCCGCCGTGTTCACCTTCATTTTCAGATAAAATTTCGATTCTCCAGCCCTGACTCTCTGCATATTTGCTATACATGCGGAATAAGTCACCCGAAAAAATCGCAGCTTCATCGCCCCCAGTCCCTGCACGAATCTCCAAATAAGCCGAGTTAGCATCATTCGGGTCTTTTGGAATCATTAAAATATTTAAATCAGCTTCAAGTTGCTGAATTAGGGCTTTATTGTTTTTAATTTCTTCTTGCGCCATTTCCTTAAAATCAGGATCAGACAACATTGCTTCGGCTGTTTCAATATCGGCTTCGGCTTGTGTGTATTGTGACCACACTGCCGTAATTTCGTCTAAATCACTGTGTTCACGTGATAATTGACGAAAACGCTTGTTATCTGAAATCACTTCAACATCTGCCAACAAAGCAGTCAATTCTTCATGGCGGTCAGAAAGCTGATCTAATCGTAAACGTAACGATTCTTTCATTGTTTAAAAAATCTCAATGCAAAGGCTGTTACATGCAACACGCAGCACAGCGAAATAAAAAATTGCGCATAGTTTACCGATTCTACCACCCAAATAACATCATTATTAAGTCTGTACGATGTTTGAAATGCCTATCTGCAGATGTTCTAGCAGTATTTCTGCTTGATGATGCTGTGCATTGCGGTGAATGTACAACTCACCAAGTACCGCAATTAGCATCCGCATTTGGACATTTTTTTAGCAATTTTAATCAAACTCATACAAAGCCCACACCAAAGAACACCAATCTCGTCTGCACTCTCCACATTTTAAAAGCGGCGCTTTGTTAAATTGAGCCCATCAAAATTGATCATAAATAAGTCCTATAAATGGACATGGAGTTCAACATGAAACTTAATGCAATGTTAATGACAGCAGCTTTAGCCACAGCTTCAATGCTCAGTGCCAACGTTTATGCAGACAATACTACGCGCGTTGCCGCAGCCAGTGCTTTAGGCAGTGTTGCAGGTACAGCTATTGGTAAAAATATGGGTGGTACTACGGGTGCAACACTAGGCGCTGCCTTAGGCGGTGCTGGTGGTGCAGCCGTGGCGAGTGATAAGCGTCATCGTACTGAATCTGCAATTGGTGGTGCTTTGGGTGGTGGTGCGGGTTATACCGTAGGTAAAAATATGGGCGGTACCAATGGTGGTTATATTGGTTCAGCTTTAGGTGCAGCAGGTGGTGCAGCACTCGGCAATAAAATCTCGAAAGATAAAGAATATGACCGCTATCAAGAACGTAAATGGAAGAAAAAACGCAACCGTCGTTAATCTTGAACGATAGGCATAGAGCAGCAAAAAAGCATCAACACAGGTTTGATGCTTTTTTATAGGATTAATTTTTCTTCATATATCAGTTCAAAAAAACGACCATAATCAATATGAAGAAATTTAGCAGTGCAATTACAAAGTCTTTACCAAACTTTGCAGATTTACCTCATTGCCCTTCACGATCTTTGCCATCTGTTTCTATATCTTCATTACAAAACATATTAATCAATATTTGGAGCATCCGCATGAAACTTAATCGTATTTTATTGGGTAGCGTTATCGCAAGTTCTGCCTTGCTTATGAGTACTGCGCATGCAAACGATACACGTGTTGCCGTAAGTTCTGCCTTGGGTGGTGCTGTCGGAGCAGCAATTGGTCAACAAATGGGTGGACAAACAGGCGCGATGATTGGTTCAGCCATTGGTGGTGCGGGCGGTGCTGCAGCTTCTGCCAATAAACGTGACCGTAACGGTGCCATGATTGGTGCTGCCTTGGGCGGTGCAGGTGGATATAGCGTTGGTCGCAATATGGCAGGCAACAATGGTGGCTATGTCGGTGCAGGACTCGGCTCTGCAGGTGGTGCAGTATTAGGTCAAAAAGTTAGTGAAGACCGTCGTGATGATCGTTATGACCGCCGCTATGATAGCCGTGGCTATCGCTACAATGACTACCGTTATAATGACCGTTACCGCAAAGACAATGGCTTACATTTAGGTCACTATAAAAATGGTAAACGTCGTTAATTTCTCACGATACTTCTAACAATCAGCACCTTCGGGTGCTTTTTGTTTGCTGACTACTTGCTTGGATAAATGTTTTTTTATAAAGCGTGCTTTTTGGATGAATGTCGCGCGTTGTTAAATGGCAATATCTCATGACTCGCCCATATATCGAAAATTTTCGATATACAAAATCAGTGCAGCATCGTATGATAAAACTCTCTTTAATCAAGCTGGAATAAATGATGCGTTCCCTGCAAGACACAAAATTTGCCATTCTTGAACTCGCACCTGTACGTGATGATCAATCAGTACAGTTTTCACTGCATCATGCACTTGAATTAGCACGACACGCAGAACAACTCGGCTATGACCGTTTGTGGTTGGCGGAACATCATAATATGGATGGCATTGCCAGCTCAGCAACCGCAGTTCTTTTGGGTTATTTATTAGCAAATACGCAAAAAATTAAACTCGGTTCTGGCGGTATTATGCTCCCCAACCACGCACCGTTAGTGGTCGCTGAACAGTTTGGAACTTTAGCGACTTTATATCCTAACCGTATTGAACTCGGTTTAGGTCGCGCACCAGGCACAGATCAAGTGACCATGCGTGCGCTGCGTCGTGGGCGACAGGAAACTGAAGATCAATTTCCGCAAGATGTTTTAGAAATTTTGCATTACTTTAAAGATGCTGAACCACAACAACGTATTGTTGCTACGCCAGGACAAGGGACACACGTTCCTGTATGGTTGCTTGGTTCAAGTTTATTTAGCGCACAACTCGCTGCAAAATTAGGACTACCCTACTCATTTGCCTCACACTTCGCCCCGCGTATGCTTGCTCAAGCCATTCAGTTATATCGTGACAATTTTGAGCCTTCAGAATATTTAGAGCGGCCTTATGTGTCTATGGGTGTGCCAACAGTGGTTGCAGATACCGACCAAGAAGCAGAATTTTTGGCGACTAGTGCCTATCAGCGTGTTTTAGGTTTAATGCGTGGACAAAGCCTAAAACTCAAAGCTCCAGTCGAAAGTATGGATGGCTTATGGTCACCTGCAGAAAAAATGTCAGTTGATAGTTTTTATGCCATGGCGCAAATTGGCTCAAAGGCGACTGTCAAAGCAGGATTGGAAAACTTATTGGCGAAGTATGATGTCGATGAGTTTATTTTTACCTGTGACATCTATGACACAGAAAAACGCTTACATAACTTTGATTTGCTCATGCAAATGAAGTTAGATACTTAATTAGCTCCGACCTTGTAGTTCTATTGAGCTACAAGGTTTCATCAATTAAAAACATTTAAAATAAATAACTTAAATCCGTTTTCTTGTTCTCTTTCGCTTAAATCTCAGTAATCTCAGTTGAATTAATTTTCAATCTTTAGGAATGACTGGCTCGCCTGCACAAAAGACTTTACCAAACAGTACTGTCCCAACAAAATAGAGTAAATGTTCTAATTCATAAAATGAATATATCAAGAGATTCAGCATGGTCAGTCCTAAACACGACGTACATAGACACGCTTTTCAAAACTGCTTGGCAGATTTTCAAGAATTCCAAGGCGAATGCATTCCTGCAACTGAAATCAAACAGCATGACTTCACAGGTTTACGCGTTGCAGTTATTGGTGCAAATCAGGACAGCGTGGCACAACTCGATAGAATTTGTCAGCAAGCAACATCTGTTCAAGTCTTTCAAATTGCACCGCATTTTGTCCTGCCAAGTACAGAACGTGGCATCCATCGCCTAATTAGCCATCCTTTGGTGTTTAAAAATCGACGTTTGTTTAATAACCGCGTCAAAAATATTTTGGCTTTACGCTTTTTAGATGCTCAAGTCAAAGACACGTGGCTTAAACGTCAACTCACACCAAACATTGCAGATACACATCAACGCTATTTTAAATCTGATCATTATTATTCAGCTTTACAACGCGAAAATTGCCATTTGATTACTTGGCCAATTGTCAAAGTCTGTGCACATAGCGTGCATAGTATTGATGGACAAGAACATCCAATTGATACCATTATCACTACATTTTAAGTCACACTAAAAGCATTATCATTTAAATAAATAGTAGCTTGATTTTTATTCTATTTAAATCCAATAAAAAAGAGCCAAAATAAAATTTTGGCTCTTTTAATACATATAGTTTCATTAACCAATACGACGTTTTAAACCTGTCATTTGTAAAACACGTGTTGAAATTTCTTCAATCGACATTTCTGAAACATTTAAATATTTAATCCCTTCTGAAATATAAATACCTTCAATCGCACGCAATTCCATTTGGCATTGATTAAAACTTGCATAACGGCTATTGGCTTTACGTTCAGTACGAATTGCCACAAGGCGTTCAGCATCAATCATCAAGCCAAATAACTTATGTTTATGCGGCTTTAATACGGCTGGCAAACGGTTGTCATCGAGGTCTTCTTCAGTCAATGGATAGTTCGCCACACGAATCCCGAACTGTAAAGAAAGGTAGATGGAAGTTGGCGTTTTACCCGAACGCGACACCCCAATCAGAATCAGATCGGCCTTGTCGTAATGGCGTGTACGTGCGCCATCATCGTTATCTAAGGCAAAATGCACCGCATCAATACGTGCCTTGTAAGATTCAGAATCTGTTACGGCATGCGTCTGCCCGACCAAAGTGGTTGGTGGTGTTCCTAACTCTTCAGAAAGCTTACTAATTAAGCCTTCAAATACATCTAAATTAATTGCTTTGGCAGTGTTGATAATGTCACGCACATATTGGTCAACCAAGGTATCAAACACCAAAGGTAATTGACCATCAATTTGTGCTCGGGCATTAATCTCTGCCACCACATTCATAGCCGCTTCTTCAGACGTAATATAAGGATGAATATGAATATCAAAGTCCACATTTGGAAATTGCGCTAAGAGTGAATGTCCAAGGGTTTCAGCCGTAATTGCAGTTCCATCGGAAATAAAAAAAACACTCCGCTTAATTTGTTTACCATCTGACATTAAAATTCTCCTTAAACATTTGTCTTAGTGCTATATAATCTTTATAGTAAACCGATCTTACATGACTGTCGCTTAGTAAAACCAAATTGCTAAGTAGATTTATTATAATTTCATGACAAGATAGTGATTAATACTGCAAAAGTGGAGTAACAACTTTGGAAGCGCGCGTAATTGGTCTGGAAAAATTAGGGAAACACGATGTTGAGCTCGTGGGTGGGAAAAACTCATCTTTGGGCGAAATGATCAGCCACTTATCTAATGCTGGTGTATCGGTACCAGGTGGCTTTGCAACAACAGCTGCTGCTTATCGTGAATTTCTCGAGCAAAGTGGCCTAAACGCTAAAATTCAAGCAGAGCTAAAAACACTCAATGTAGATGACGTGAATGCGCTTGCTGAAACTGGTGCAAAAATTCGTCAATGGATTGTCGACACTCCGCTTACTGCATCACTAGAACAAGAAATCCGAGTTGCTTTTGAAGCACTCTCTAACGGCAACCCAAACATCGCGGTTGCCGTTCGTTCATCTGCAACTGCAGAAGATCTACCAGACGCATCTTTCGCAGGTCAGCAAGAAACATTCCTAAACATCCGTGGCATTGACAACGTATTAATTGCCATTAAAGAAGTTTTTGCATCTTTGTACAACGACCGCGCGATTTCTTACCGTGTACACCAAAACTTTGACCACGATGTCGTTGCTTTGTCTGCAGGCGTACAACGTATGGTACGTTCAGAAACTGGCGCTGCTGGTGTAATGTTTACCCTAGATACAGAATCTGGTTTCCGTGATGCTGTATTCATTACTGCTTCTTATGGTTTGGGTGAAATGGTGGTTCAGGGTGCAGTTAACCCAGATGAATTCTATATTTCTAAGCCTTTATTAAAAGCAGGCAAACACTCAGTTTTACGTCGTAACCTTGGCTCTAAACACCAAAAAATGATTTATGGTGAAGAAGGCGCGGCTGGTAAATCTGTAGTTGTGGTCGATGTTGAAAAACAAGATCGCCAACAGTTCTCTTTAAATGATCACGAACTACAAGAATTAGCGAAACAAGCGTTAATTATTGAAGAACATTATCAAGCGCCTATGGATATTGAATGGGCAAAAGATGGTGATGACGGTCAAATCTACATCGTTCAAGCACGTCCTGAAACTGTAAAAAGCCGTGAAAACGTCGGTACTATGGAACGCTACCTATTGAAACAAAAAGGTACGGTCATTTGTGAAGGTCGTTCAATTGGTCAGCGTATCGGTTCTGGTAGAGTCCGCGTTGTAACGTCTATTAAAGAAATGGACAAAGTTCAGGAAGGTGACGTTCTTGTTTCAGACATGACTGATCCAGACTGGGAACCAGTGATGAAACGTGCTGCTGCAATTGTCACTAACCGCGGTGGTCGTACTTGTCACGCTGCAATTATTGCCCGTGAATTAGGCGTACCTGCAATTGTAGGTTGTGGTAATGCAACTGAAGTTTTGACTGATGGTCAGGAAGTTACAGTTTCTTGCGCCGAAGGCGACACAGGTTTCATTTATGAAGGTGCTTTAGATTTTGAAGTTCAAAAGAACTCAATCGAATCTATGCCTAAACTTCCGTTCAAAATTATGATGAACGTTGGTAACCCAGACCGCGCATTTGACTTTGCTCAAATTCCAAACGAAGGGATTGGTCTTGCACGTTTAGAATTCATCATCAACCGTATGATTGGTGTGCATCCTAAAGCATTGCTTAATATTGACAGCTTACCACGTGAAACACGTGCAGCAGTTATGGCGCGTACTGCGGGCTATTCATCGCCAATCGAATTCTATGTAGAAAAATTGGTTGAAGGTATTTCTACCCTTGCTGCTGCATTCGCTGACAAACCAGTGATTGTGCGTATGTCTGACTTCAAATCAAACGAATACGCAAACTTAATTGGTGGTAAGTTATATGAGCCAGAAGAAGAAAACCCAATGTTGGGCTTCCGTGGTGCAAGTCGTTATGTGTCTGACAATTTCCGTGACTGCTTCGAGCTTGAATGTCGTGCCTTGAAAAAAGTACGTGACGAAATGGGCTTAACCAACGTACAAATTATGATTCCATTTGTACGTACCGTTGCTGAAGCAAAACGTGTGATCGAATTGCTTGCGCTGAATGGTTTAAAACGTGGTGAAAATGGTCTGAAAGTGATCATGATGTGTGAATTACCAACCAACGCATTGTTGGCTGAACAATTCCTTGAGCACTTCGATGGTTTCTCTATCGGCTCAAATGACTTAACTCAGTTAACACTTGGTTTAGACCGTGACTCAGGCATTGTTTCTCACCTGTTCGATGAACGTGACCCTGCAGTGAAAGCATTACTTTCTATGGCAATTCACGCATGCCGTAAAGCAGGTAAATATGTCGGTATCTGTGGTCAAGGCCCTTCAGATCACCCTGACCTTGCACGTTGGTTAATGGAACAAGGTATTGAATCTGTATCTTTAAACCCAGACTCAGTTTTAGACACTTGGTTCTTCCTTTCTGAAGAAAAAGCTCAACAAGCGTAGTAAAACGTGTTAAAAGAAAACCCATGCACCTGCGTGGGTTTTTTTTCAAATTCATTTTTTGAGATTTTATATTTATGCAAATTTACTTGGCACGAAATAATCAACAAGCTGGGCCATACACCTTAGAGCAGCTCAACCAAATGCTCGCCAGCCAACAAGTGTTGCTGACAGATTTGGCTTGGCACCAAGGCATGAGCGAATGGAAAGCTTTAGGTGAACTCACCCAAGGTAAACTTGTATATGAACCACAAGGCTACGTCAGCACACCACCTGCCCCTGAACATTCACCTTTTCAAAATACAGATTACACGGCTACAAACACATCACGACCAAGCCCAGCATCATCAAATTCAAGAACACAGGCAACAAAAAATGAATTGGCGAGCATTAACCAACGTGCTTTAGCCAAAATTATAGACATGTTGTTATGGTTGCCTGCAGCAGCACTTCCCTCTTTTTTCTTAAATGCGGACCAGTTTGAACAATTGTCTGGTTTACAACAAAAAATGCAGGTAGCGACAACGTCTGATCAAGCCATGCAATTGCAAACTGAACTCTTTCAGCTCATTCCAATGCAAGCTTGGCAAGCGGTGGCAATTTATTTATTGATTATGCTGGGCATACAAGCCTTCCTGCTGGCTAAAACTGGACAAAGTATTGGCAAACGTCTGACTAAAATTAAGATTGTCGATGCTGAAACCGATGAAAAAGTCAGCCTAATGCGTGTGTTTACTATTCGCTCTATCATTTTCATTATTTTGAATATGATGTTTATGCCCTTCATCACAATTTTAGATTATGGCTTTGCATTTGGTGCAAAACGACAGGCTTTGCACGATAAACTCGCCAAAACCAAAGTCGTAAAGCAATAATTTGATTTTATTTATTCAGGGATGATTGATCATCCCTTTTCTCTTATAATATTGATAAATATAAATAAATTAAAATTAACACAAATAATTCCGAGTATAAAAATTGGTTTTCATTCCCTCCACTTAAAGCCGCTTTATGTGTAGCTTAGTTTGTCGATATCAGGCATAATGCCCTACAACGTAGCGGTGTCCGATGATTAAGAAGACTTTTTCATCTTTTTTGATGTCTTTTTAATCATGCGACACTTTAATCGCTATCCCATATTAAATTAGGGAATGGGACTCTTCACCGAGGTTGTAAAATGAGACAAACGATTTTAGCTGTATTGTCTTTATCTACGATGGCTGCACTCTTAACTGGGTGTGGCGGTGATTTAGTACTTCTGAACTCAAAAGGTCCAGTTGCAGCAGGTCAAAGTAACCTGATGATGACTGCGATTTACCTAATGCTATTGGTGGTTATTCCATCTGCAATTATGGCATTGTGGTTCGGTTGGAAATATCGCGCATCGAATAAAGACGCAGACTATCAACCAACATGGTCACACTCTACTGCAATTGAAATTGTAGTATGGGGTATACCTGTTATTATTATTTGTATTTTAGCTTGGTTAACTTGGTGGGGTTCCCACAAGTACGACCCTTACCGTCCGCTAGAATCCGAAAAAGCTCCTTTAACTGTTCAAGTTATTGCTGAACAATTTAAATGGATCTTCATCTACCCAGAACAGAACATTGCTACTGTTAACGAATTACGCTTCCCAGAGCAAACGCCTGTAAGCTTACGTTTAACATCTAACTTCACAATGAACTCGTTCTTTATCCCTGCATTATCTGGTCAGATTTATGCAATGGCGGGTATGCAAACTCACTTGAACGTTTTAGCAGACAACACGGGCGAATTCCGTGGTTTCTCATCTAACTACTCAGGTTATGGTTTCTCGCAAATGCGCTTTAAAGCTCACTCTGTAACTCAAGCTGATTTTGAGCAATGGGTAACAGCTGTTAAAGCAGGTCAAGGTACGACTATCAATCCTCAAGCTGTTCAAAAAACAGTTTTAGATCAAGCTGAATTTGCTTCTTTACGTGACGGTAACCGTTCACAGAAACAAATTGATGCAATGGTTCGTAACGCCAAAACTGAATTAGAGAAAAAACTTGCTGCAACGGCTTTAAAAGAAGGTCCATATAAGACTCAGCCACATCCTGTGACTTATTACTCTTCTGTTGAGCAAGGCTTGTTTGAATCAGTGATCAATAACTATATGAGTAACTACCATGGTGCTGACCATTCAGCTCCTGTAGTGGCTGGTGAAGCGCCTGCTTCTGAAACTCATGTAGCAGTTGAACATGCGACTGCTTCTCAAGGGGAATAAGACATGAGCTTATTAGGTAAGTTAGGTCCAGATGCAATTCCTTACGATCCAATCGTATTGGTAACTGTTGCAGCGATGATCTTAGGTGGTCTTGCAGCGATTGCTGGTATTACCTACTTCAAAAAATGGGGCTACTTGTGGAACGAATGGTTCACATCTGTAGACCATAAAAAAATTGGTATCATGTATATCTTTGTATCTGTAGTCATGTTACTTCGTGGCTTCGCAGATGCGATCATGATGCGTCTTCAACAGTTCCTTGCGAAAGGTGGTGGTGAAGGTTATTTACACCCAGAACACTATGACCAGATTTTCACCGCACACGGTGTGATCATGATCTTCTTCGTGGCAATGGGTCTTGTTGTTGGCTTAATGAACATCTCTGTACCATTACAGATTGGTGCTCGTGACGTAGCCTTCCCGTTATTAAACTCTTTAAGCTTCTGGTTATTCGCTGGTGCTGCAGGTTTAATGATGGTTTCACTTGCATTAGGTGAATTCGCTGCTACAGGTTGGATGGCTTATCCTCCTCTATCTGGTATCGAATATTCTCCAGGTGTTGGTGTTGACTACTATATTTGGGCACTTCAGGTTTCTGGTCTAGGTACGCTTCTTACTGGTGTTAACTTCTTCGTTACCATCATCAAAATGCGTGCGCCTGGCATGAAACTTATGGACATGCCTGTTTTCACTTGGACAACATTAGTTACTGCGGTACTTATCATTGCAACATTCCCAGTTTTAACTGCGACAATTGCAATGTTAACGCTTGACCGTTACTTCGGTTTCCACTTCTTTACGAACGACATGGGTGGTAGCCCAATGTTGTATGTAAACTTGATTTGGACATGGGGTCACCCAGAAGTTTATATCTTAGTATTACCAGCATTTGGTATTTACTCAGAAGTAACTGCGACTTTTGCTCGCAAAACATTGTTCGGTTACAAATCAATGGTGTACGCAACTGTTGCAATTGGTGTGTTATCACTTGTTGTATGGGTTCACCACTTCTTTACCATGGGTGCAGGTGCCAACGTTAACGCGTTCTTCGGTATCATGACCATGATTATTGCGATTCCTACTGGTGTGAAAATCTTCTCTTGGTTATTCACCATGTACAAGGGTCGTATTACCTACACTACCCCAATGCTTTGGACACTTGGCTTCCTTGTGACTTTTGGTATCGGTGGTTTAACAGGTGTATTAATGGCAGTTCCACCAGCGGACTTCCTTGTACACAACTCTTTATTCCTAATTGCTCACTTCCATAACGTAATTATTGGTGGTGTAGTATTCGCGATGTTCGCAGGTATCATTTACTACTGGCCAAAAATGTTTGGTTGGAGACTCAATGAAACTTGGGGTAAAGCAGCATTCTGGTTCTGGTTCTTCGGTTTCTACTTTGCATTCATGCCACTTTATATCCTTGGTTTCATGGGTATGACTCGTCGTTTGAATACATATGACAACCCAGAATGGGATCCATACTTGGCAATTGCGTTCTTCGGTTCTGTGTTAATTGCTATTGGTCTATTCTGCTTCGTTATGCAGATTGTGGTTGGCTTCCTACAACGCAACCAACGCTTAGACCTTACTGGAGATCCATGGGATGGCCGTACGCTTGAGTGGGCTACTTCTTCTCCAGCACCGTTCTATAACTTTGCTCACCTTCCAAAGATCAATGGTATTGATACTTTCTGGACTGACAAAGAAAATGGTGTTGCATACGCTCGTCCAACTAAGTATGAAGATGTCCATATGCCAACTAACCGTGCAGCTGGCTTCATAATTGCAATGTTTATTACAACTATGGGCTTCGCATTAATCTGGCATATTTGGTGGCTAGCAATCGTTACGTTCATTGCGGCAATCATCAGCTTCATCGTGAGTTCTTTCACGAAGAAAGTGGACTACTATGTTCCTGCTGCTGAAGTTGAGCGTATTGAAAACGAACGCTATGCGATCCTTGAAAAACACTTGAAGAAGGACTAAGACATGGCTGAAGTACTTCATCACGACAACCACGGACATGATGATCATCACCACGATGATACGGACATCACCGTCTTTGGTTTCTGGACCTACTTGATGAGTGACCTTGTAATTTTCGGTACACTCTTCATCGCGTTCGCTGTATTAAGTAGCCACGTTCCAGTAGGCACTCCAACAGCTAAAGATTTGTTTGGCGAGTCATTAGGCTTCGTTTTAACAGAAACTTTTGCCCTGTTGATTTCTTCTGTAACTTTCGGTTTTGCCGTTTTAGCTGCTTACAAGAAAGATGTTGCTAAAGTTCTAACTTGGTTAGGCGTGACTTGGGTTTTCGGTGCGATCTTTATTGGTATGGAACTTTATGAGTTCAACCATTTAGTTCACGCTGGACATGGTCCAAGTACGAGTGCGTTCTTATCTGCGTTCTTTACTTTGGTTGGTACGCACGGTATTCACGTAACTTCAGGTTTAGTTTGGATGATCGTGTTAATGGTTCAAATCAAGAAATATGGTTTGACTATTCCGAACATGCGTCGTTTAGCTTGCCTAAGCTTGTTCTGGCACTTCCTTGACATCGTTTGGATCTGTGTATTCAGCGTAGTTTACTTGATGGGAGTTCTCTAATGAGTCACGATCACAACTCTGCTGGTGCATCACACGGTAACACTAAGCAATATACGATTGGCTTTATCCTTTCTGTTATCCTTACCATTATTCCTTTTGGTATGGTTATGGCAGGTGGTTTTGGCCGTGGTATTTTGATTACTGTTATTTCGATTACAGCAGTTGCTCAGATTCTTATTCAATTAATTTATTTCTTGCATATGAATTCTTCTTCAGAGCAACGTTGGAACGTGATTGCATTCGTGTATACCATTCTGACCATTGCCATCCTTTTGGTTGGTTCTGTATGGATCATGAACTACCTACACTACAACATGATGATCTAAACTGGTTGTCATGCTGAAAAAGTATTTATTCCTGACAAAGCCAGGAATTCTCTTTGGTAATTTTATTACCACTTTGGGTGGCTACTTTGTAGCTGCCCAAGGTTCTGTAGATTTCCTTCTCCTACTGCTTACTCTGCTTGGTACAACGCTTGTTGTCGCCTCAGGATGTGTGGTCAACAATATTATTGACCAAGACATCGACCAAAAAATGCAACGCACACAAAACCGTGCTTTAGTGAAAAAAACTGTTTCTGTTCCTATTGCGCTGATTTATTCAGTGGTATTGGGCATAATTGGTTTTAGCATTTTATGGTTTGGAGTTAACGCATACGCTTTTCTTTTTGCACTGATTGGTTTCGTGGTTTATGTCGGCTTTTACAGTCTATGGACCAAACGCACAACAATTCATCAAACCATTATTGGCAGTATTTCAGGCGCAAGCCCACCTGTCATTGGTTATACCGCTGTTGCAAATCAATTTGACTTAGCTGCACTACTTATCTTTTTAGGTTATGCACTTTGGCAAATGCCCCACTCTTGGGCGATTGCAATTTACCGTTTTGATGATTACAAAAATGCGGGGATTCCAATTTTGCCAGTTGCTCGTTCAATTTTACGAACGAAAATTGAATCACTAATTTATGTGGTGTTATTTACCGTTGCCATGAATGGACTGTTTGTATTTGGTTATGCAAACTGGCTATATCTGGTTATTTTGAATGCACTTTGTATTTATTGGTTCTATATTGGCGTCATTGGCTTCAAAGCAGAAAATGATCAATTATGGGCAAAACGCTTTTTCCTATTTTCGGTTATTTTAATTACTGTTGTGAGTTTATGTTTTAGCTTTACAGCAACCGCACCAAGCACGCAAATCATACTTTTTTAAAAGATAGAGTTTAGCTCTATCTTTTAATGGAGTGCCTACCCTCTCCACACTTCAATATTTAAATAATAACAATTTATCTGTCTTTGAATTATTCGTCCTTAATAATTTTTGCATTAAACACTCTAAAAGTTAGTGACATACAAATACAAAGTATAAAATTTAAATTCCAATCATAGATGCAAAATATTACATTCCCTTTTTACCCAAGCCGATCTTTTCTTAGACCAAGCCTTGTATTTACTTGGTAAAAGCTCTAAAATTCACGCTTCGCAATTTTGCGACACAACTTCGGTTGTGACTCCTTGCTTCTGGCTCAATTTAGTCAGGGGCTGCATAAACCGTAAGGAGCTGACAATGCGTCACTACGAAATCGTACTTTTGGTACACCCAGACCAAAGCGATCAAGTTGTGGGTATGGTAGAACGTTACCTAACTCACATCAAAGAAGCTGAAGGTCAAATTCACCGTTTAGAAGATTGGGGCCGTCGTCAATTGGCTTACCCAATTAACAAAATTCACAAAGCGCACTACATTCTTATGAACGTTGAATGTGGTCAAACTACGCTTGACGAGTTAGAAGAATTGTTCCGTTATAACGACGCGATCCTTCGTAGCTTGATCATCCGTCGTGAAAACGCTATCACTGAAGAGTCATTATTGGCTAAGAGTGCTGAAGAAAAACGTGCGCGTAAAGCTCAACGTGAAGAAGCACAACACGCTAACCAAGACTCTGCTGAAGCTTAAGGAGAACATCAATGGCACGTTTTTACCGTCGTCGCAAGTTCTGCCGCTTTACAGCTGAGAACGTTACGTACATCGACTACAAAGATATCGATACACTAAAACAGTACATCACTGAAAATGGCAAGATTGTTCCTAGCCGTATTACAGGTACTAAAGCTCGTTACCAACGTCAATTAGCGCTTGCTATTAAACAAGCTCGCTACTTAGCGTTGATCCCTTACACTGACAATCATAAGTGAGGTTGAGCTGTGGATATTATCTTATTACAACGCATTAAGAACCTTGGTAAATTAGGCGATAAAGTTTCAGTTAAAGCTGGTTACGGCCGTAACTACTTGATCCCTCAAGGTAAAGCAGTTGCTGCAACTGAAGCAAACACTGCAGCATTTGAAGCTCGTCGTGCTGAACTTGAGAAGCAAGAAGCTGAAATTTTAGCTGCTGCTCAAGCACGTGCTGACCAATTGAACGAAGTTAACATCGTAATCACTGCTAAAGCTGGTGATGAAGGTAAACTTTTCGGTTCTATCGGTACTCGTGACATCGCTGACGCGTTAACGAATGCTGGTCTTGAAGTTGACCGTGCAGAAGTTCGTTTACCAAACGGTGCGCTTCGTCACACTGGTGAATTCAACATCGCAATCCAATTGCACCATGATGTTGTTGCTGAAGTTCTCGTTACTATCGTATCTGAGTAATTTTCTGCAAAAGAAAAGAGCATGCCTAATCGCATGCTCTTTTTTTGTCTTTAGAATATACAGTTAGTACAATTTTCCTAAATCGATCTATACGCTTTGACTTATCCTTCACCAAAATCTACTCGCTTTTTTTTCTAGAGGGCGTATCATCGGGAAGTGGAAAGAATATGAGTTTCAAGTTCTATCCCCCGTGCATTATTCAGCATTTACTGTTTTAAAAATCAGGGATTTATATGTCACAGGCGACTGCTAGCGCAAAGCAACATACTGCAAAGTCTGATCTAAAACCAAATGAGAACAGCCCGCTTAAAGAGTTTCGTACCCCACCGCATAACTTAGCCATCGAACAAGCTGTTTTGGCTGCGTTGATGACTGTAGCCGAATCTTTTGAACAAGTGGGTGATGTATTACAAGAATCTGATTTTTACGCGACACGCCACAAATATATTTTCCGCGCTATTGATTCTTTATCTAAAGAAAACTCACCTTATGATGCTGTTTTGGTGAATGACTGGCTGATTAAACAAAATTTACTCGAAGCTGCGGGCGGTGAAGAATATTTAATGCAGCTCATGGCAGACTCACCTTCTAGTTTTTATAACCTAGAAACCTATGCCACGAAAATTAAAGAATTCTCAACCCTCAGAAACATGATTAAAGTCAGTTCTGAAATTTTACAAAATGCCTATGACACCAAAGGGCGTAGTGTAAGTGAGATTTTAGATTTGGCTGAAACTAATATTTTCCAAATTGCCGAACAACACAATAACAATGCCAAAGCGCAAGGCCCAAAAGCCATTTCGAGTGTGGTTGCCGATGTATTCGATAAACTTGATGAACTTTCTAAAATGGAAGGCAATATTACAGGTTTAACCACAGGCTTTGTGGAGTTAGATAATAAAACTTCGGGCATGCAAGCGGGTGATTTGATTATTGTCGCTGCGCGTCCATCTATGGGTAAAACCACCTTTGCCATGAATTTGGTTGAAAGTGTTTTGTTTAACAATGACTTACCTGCCCTTGTCTACTCTATGGAAATGCCTGCAGACTCAATTGCAATGCGTTTGATTTCTGCATACGGCAAAGTGCATCAAGGGAACTTACGTTCAGGTAAACTCAGTGGCGATGAATGGTCAAAAGTCACAGGCACGATTTTACAACTGCAAGAAAAGCATTTGTATATTGATGACTCATCTGCCCTACCACCTACGGAAGTACGTGCACGTGCACGACGCATTGCCAAACAACATGGCGGTAAAATTGGCTGCATCATGGTCGATTATTTGCAGTTAATGAAAGTTCCAGGCATGGGCGATAACCGTGTCGGCGAAATCTCAGAAATTTCACGTAGCTTAAAAGCCTTGGCCAAAGAGATGAACTGCCCTGTGATTGCTTTGTCACAGCTCAACCGCTCATTAGAGAACCGACCTAATAAACGCCCTGTGATGTCTGACTTGCGTGAATCTGGTGCAATTGAGCAGGATGCGGATTTAATCATGTTTATTTACCGCGACGAAGTTTACAATAAAGAATCTAAAGAAGCAGGTACTGCCGAAATTATTATTGGTAAACAGCGTAACGGCCCAATTGGTACGGTACGTCTTGCTTTTGAAGGGCAATATACGCGTTTTAGTAACTTATCTCCTGAGTATTATGCTCAGTATGATGATGAAGAGTAATGCTTGCATTGCTCTTTTTTATTAAAACCATGTTTTAATCTGACTTATTAACTTTGCCCACCATAGTTTCCAACTTGAGAGTAAATTATAATCTTGACTATTTTCTTCCATTTCAAGTGATGGAAATGCTTTATTTAATTGCTTGCATGTCGGATACTTTTGTTGCAGTTGCGCCAAATAATGTGTCTGATCATAGTCTATAAAACCATCTAAAATCCCAACCTCTGATCTATCGACTGTAGAACAATTTGAGGTCTGCTTATTCCAAGCTAAAAATGGGACAATCGGTTTAGATAAAACAAGCTGGTCATTCTTACAGTTTAATGTTGCAAATGAAACTACTTGATATTGCTGGGGTTTAGCACCATCTGGTGCATAAGCTAAACCAATAATTAATTGGTTTTTAGCTGTACTTTTACCTGAAAATCCACTGTACCATTGAGTAGGCTTTTTATATTTAACCTCATCTAGTATTGAGCGAAAAATAAATTGACCTGAACTGAGTTCAAAAATGAAGTCTGAACTCTCCTGTACTGCCAGTGAACCTTGGTAACGGGCAATAAAAACGTCATTGGGTGAATGTGGCATACAAGCCATAACTGACTGACAAAAAAATAAAGTACTCCATCCCAGATAACAAAATATTTTCATCATTTATTCAACATATCCAAGTTTAAAATGCATTGTTTAATCTCTCTTTGAGTTCATTTAAATTACGAACCCACTCTCCACAATCATCTGAATCTTGCCATAACTCGTACAGTTTAGAATTTCCTGAGTGAGAGCATCTAACACCATAATAGCTTTTAGAACGTATAGTTTTATATGAAAAATAAAGTCTGAAACTTTTACAAATTATTTGCAATCAATAACCTAATAGATTTTTCGATCTTAAATTAATTTATGATCAAAAACTTAAATGTTCATGTCTATTTGAGGTTGATAGGTCTACAATAGTGAATATTTTTAAATAGAACTATTTTTAGTATTTATTTATCACTCCACAGTGTATCTAACACAAATTACCAATTGTCATTCCCAAGGAGTATTTAGGGTGCGCCAAGCAACAGTTTATATTGACAGTCAGGCACTGCAATATAATTTAAACCGTGTCAAACAACTTGCCCCAACAGCAAAAATTGTTAGCATGGTCAAGGCCAATGCTTACGGACATGGTGTAAAAGACTGCTTAGCAGCTTTAAAAGACAGCGATGCCTTTGGTGTCGCTTGCGTTGAAGAAGCCTTAGAAATTCGTGAATTGGGATATACGCAGCCCATCACCCTGATTGAAGGTGTTTTTTCTGCCGATGAAATGCAAAGTGTGTTGGCACACAAATTGGAATGTGTAGTGCATCATCAAGCACAGCTCGATTGGCTACTACAACATAAAGCTGATTATATCGCACAAGGCTTAAAAGTCTGGGTCAAACTCAACAGCGGCATGAATCGTTTAGGTTTTAAAATTCCTGAAATTATTGATGTGATTCACATGCTCAAAGCCGAAGGTTTTACCTGTGTGTTGACCATGCATTTTGCCAATGCCGATGGCGACCATGCTTTGAATGATCAACAAGTCGCACAATTTTTGCATATCAAAGACAATTGCAGCCCTATTCTTGCTTCTTGCTGCAACTCTGCTGCAATCTATCGTTATCCCGAATTGCATTTTGATTATGTACGCCCAGGCATTATGCTTTACGGTGCAACGCCTTTTGCCGCACATAATGTGCATACACTCGACTTAAAGCCTGTGATGACTTTAAGCGCAGAAGTGATCGCACTAAATGAAATTGATGCAGGCGAACACGTCGGCTACGGTTCAACCTTTACTGCAGAACAAGCCATGCAAATTGCGATTGTTTCAATTGGCTATGGCGATGGTTATCCACGTACATTTGTTCAGCCAAATTTTGTTGCGATTGGTGCAAAATTAACGCCTGTGCTTGGTCGTGTGTCTATGGATATGATTGCCATTGATGTCACAGGTTTAGACGTTGAATTAGGCACACAAGTTGAACTATGGGGCAAACACCGTTTGGTGGATGATGTTGCCACAGCCAATGGTACCATTGGCTATGAGTTGTTGTGTCGTTTAAGCCCTCGCCCACAGCGCAAGGCAACCAGCATTTAACTTTCTTTTTTCGATCTGTTGCATGTAGCAGTTTTGCTGCATGCAATCGTCTAAGCCATTCTCTTTTTCTTTCTTATATTTTTCTTTTCGCTTTTTATTTTCTTAAATTCACTTTATTTCCATTCATATTGATAAAAATTTGTGGTCACCCACATTTGCATTTAGCGCTTTACAGTCATCCAAATATTTAGCTGAAAATCACACTCAAAATCTCAAGAAAAAACAATATGCTCGCGCACTGTCTTTAAACTGCCACATCGCTTCAAATTCATGGATTAATCACATTTCACCAGTTCTCAGAAGTTTGTGCTGCGCGCTACGATGAATCAATGACTTCACGACTATTTAAGCCATTTATAAAAGCATCCACATGATAAGAAAATAATCTATTACCAATATTTGTTTACTTTTGACTTCAAAGCATCATCAAACTGCAGCCTCTTTGAAATATAAAACGCTTAATTTCTAAACAAGAATAAAGAGGAAAAACTCCTTAATTTTTATAATCTTATTCTGCTTAGGAAAAGAATATGTCTGAACAAAAAGTAGCTTTAGTGACGGGTGCATTAGGTGGTATTGGCAGTGAGATTTGCCGTCAACTGGTTACAGCAGGCTATAAAATTATTGCAACGGTTGTACCAAGAGAAGAAGATCGCGAAAAGCAATGGCTTAAAGACGAAGGCTTTACAGAAAGTGATGTGCGCTTTGTTTTAACCAACTTAAATGAGCATGAAGCGGCTACAGCAGCCATTCAAGAAGCAATTGATGCTGAAGGTCGTGTAGATGTGTTGGTCAACAATGCTGGTATTACCCGCGATGCAACTTTCAAAAAAATGAGCTATACGCAGTGGTCTGAAGTGATTGAAACCAACTTAAAAACACTTTTTACCGTGACTCAGCCTGTATTTAACAAAATGTTAGAACAAAAGTCTGGTCGCATTGTGAACATTAGTTCGGTGAACGGTTTAAAAGGTCAATTTGGTCAAGCCAACTACTCTGCAACTAAGGCAGGCATCATCGGCTTTAGCAAAGCTTTGGCGCAAGAAGGCGCACGTTCAAATATCTGCGTGAACGTCGTTGCACCAGGTTATACCGCAACCCCGATGGTCACAGCCATGCGCGAAGAAGTAATTAAAAGCATTGAAGCACAAATTCCTCTGCAACGTCTTGCCGCCCCTACCGAAATTGCGGCAGCAGTTATGTATTTAGTGAGTGATCATGCTGCATACGTAACAGGCGAAACCTTATCAATCAACGGCGGCTTATACATGCACTAAGCGTGTAACACCTCATTTTAATCTACAAGTTTATTTACTGGAGTGACACCCATGCTATACGGCGACTTATTTTCAAACATGAATGCTCAATACAAAAACGTGTTTGAACCGTACACCAAATTCAACAGTATAGTTGCAAAAAATTTTGCTAACTTAACCAACCTACAATTAGAAGCAGCACGCAACTATGCCAACATTGGTTTAGCACAAATGTTTGCCAATAGCGAAGTGAAAGACATGCAAAGCATGGTGAACTGCACCACCAAGCAATTAGAAACTATGAACAAACTCAGTCAGCAAATGATTGAAGATGGCAAAAAATTAGCAACACTGACTTCAGAAGTCAAAGCAGAATTTGAAAAGTTAGTCAGCGATTCAATGCCAAATAATAAATAAACACTGCTCTGAAAACCATGCGTTATCAGGACGAATGTTACGGGGAAGTGTGAAAATTTCCCCGTTTTAGTTTCAGCCTTGCACTCAATTTGATTGCTAAAAGCCATGTGCCATGGAGCGATGAAATGAAACAGAACTCATTTCAATTCAAAGAAAATATATTACAATTTTTCTCTAGCCACGATGATATCTGGAAAAAACTACAAGAATTTTATTATGGGCAAAGCCCTATTAATGACGCCTTAACACAGCTCAACAAAGAAGATATGTCGATGTTCTTTGAAGCTTTGTCTAAAAATCCAGCACGCTTGATGGAAATGCAATGGAGCTGGTGGCAAGGTCAAATGCAAATCTACCAAAATGTGATGATGCGCAGTGTGGCAAAAGACATCGAACCATTCATTCAACCTGAAAGTGGTGATCGTCGTTTTAACAGCCCATTATGGCAAGAACAACCCAATTTTGACCTGTTATCGCAGTCATATTTGTTGTTTAGCCAACTGGTACAAAATATGGTGGATGTCGTAGAAGGCATTCCAGACAAAGTGCGTTACCGCCTTCACTTTTTTACCCGCCAAATGATTAATGCTTTATCACCAAGCAATTTTCTTTGGACTAACCCTGAAGTGATTCAGCAAACCATTACCGAACAAGGTGAAAACCTTGTCCGTGGCATGCAAATTTTCCATGATGATGTGGTCAATAGCGGAAAATATTTATCTATTCGCATGGTCAATAGTGACTCTTTTAGCTTGGGTAAAGATTTAGCCTACACGCCAGGTGCAGTGGTATTTGAAAATGAAATTTTCCAGTTGTTGCAATATGAAGCAACCACAGAAAATGTATATCAAACTCCGATTCTAATCGTGCCGCCATTTATTAATAAATATTATGTGCTGGATTTACGCGAACAAAACTCATTGGTGAACTGGTTACGTCAGCAAGGTCATACGGTCTTTTTAATGTCTTGGCGTAACCCAAATGCTGAACAAAAAGAACTCACTTTCGCTGATCTGATCACCGCAGGTGCGGTTGAAGCTTTGCGTGTTATTGAAGAAATTACAGGAGAAAAAGAAGCCAACTGTATCGGCTATTGTATTGGTGGTACTTTACTTGCTGCAACGCAGGCTTATTACGTGGCAAAACGCCTGAAAAGTCATGTGAAATCTGCCACGTATATGGCAACCATTATCGACTTTGAAAACCCAGGCAGCTTAGGCGTATTTATTAATGAACCTGTGATTAATGGTTTAGAAACCTTAAATAATCAATTCGGTTATTTTGATGGTCGCCAATTGGCAGTTACGTTCAGTTTGTTACGTGAAAATACCCTGTACTGGAACTACTACATCGAGAACTATTTAAAAGGCAAAGAGCCTTCAGATTTCGATATTTTGTATTGGAACAGCGACGGCACCAATATTCCTGCCAAAATTCATAATTTCTTATTGCGTAATTTGTATTTGAATAATGAATTGATTTCACCAAACGCAGTGAAAGTAAACGGTGTTGGACTCAACCTTTCTCGTGTCAAAACACCAAGCTTCTTTATTGCAACGCAGGAAGATCATATCGCACTTTGGGATACAAGCTTCCGTGGTGCAGATTACTTAGGCGGTGAATCTACACTGGTACTTGGTGAATCTGGACACGTGGCAGGCATTGTGAATCCGCCAAGTCGTAATAAATACGGCTGCTATACCAACTCTGCCAAGTTTGAAAATACCAAGCAATGGCTAGATGGTGCAGAGTATCATCCTGAGTCTTGGTGGCTACGCTGGCAGGCTTGGGTTACACTGTATGCAGGCCAACAATTCCCTGCCCGTGCCTTAGGTAATGCACAATATCCAACAATAGAAGCAGCACCAGGTCGCTATGTTTTGGTAAATTTATTTTAATCAGTCATATAACATCAGTAATGCACATGCTATATATCATGTGCATCCACAGAAACGTGAACATAAGATTTAAGGATATAAAATGAAAGATGTTGTCATTGTTGCTGCAAAACGTACTGCAATTGGTAGCTTTTTAGGTAGCCTCGCTTCTTTATCTGCACCACAATTGGGGCAAACAGCAATTCGTGCGGTATTAGACAGTGCCAAAGTACAGCCTGAACAAGTCGATCAGGTGATTATGGGCAACGTACTCACTACAGGTGTAGGACAAAACCCTGCACGCCAAGCCGCAATTGCTGCAGGTATTCCTGTGCAAGTACCTGCATCAACGCTTAACGTGGTGTGTGGTTCAGGTTTACGTGCCGTACATTTGGCTGCACAAGCGATTCAGTGTGATGAAGCAGAAATTGTGGTTGCTGGTGGTCAAGAATCAATGTCACAAAGCGCACACTATATGCAATTGCGAAACTGTCAAAAAATGGGGAATGCCCAGTTGATCGACAGCATGGTGGCTGATGGTTTAACCGATGCCTATAACCAATATCACATGGGTATTACTGCAGAAAATATTGTAGAAAAACTTGGTTTAAACCGTGAAGAACAAGACCAATTGGCACTGACTTCACAACAACGCGCGGCTGCAGCACAAGCGGCTGGTAAATTTAAAGATGAAATTGCGGCTGTAAGCATTCCACAGCGTAAAGGCGACCCAATTGTATTTGCTGAAGATGAATACATCAAAGCCAATACTACCCTTGAAAGCCTGAATAAATTACGCCCTGCGTTCAAAAAAGATGGCAGCGTAACCGCAGGTAATGCTTCTGGTATTAACGATGGTGCAGCAGCAGTGTTGATGATGAGTGCAGACAAAGCTGCAGCCTTAGGTCTACAACCTTTAGCACGTATTAAAGCCTATGCAATGTCGGGTATTGAGCCTGAAATTATGGGTCTTGGCCCTGTTGAAGCGGTAAAGAAAACCCTGAATAAAGCAGGCTGGAGCTTAGATCAAGTTGATTTGATTGAAGCTAACGAAGCCTTTGCCGCTCAGGCTTTAGGCGTTGCCAAAGAACTAGGCTTAGACTTAGATAAAGTAAACGTGAATGGCGGTGCAATTGCCCTCGGTCACCCGATTGGTGCTTCTGGTTGCCGTATCCTTGTGACGTTACTACACGAAATGCAACGCCGTGATGCAAAAAAAGGCATCGCAACGCTTTGCGTCGGCGGTGGTATGGGTGTTGCACTTGCGGTTGAACGCGACTAAGTAACCGAGCCGAAAGTACTGCACGAGTCAAAGCTATTGAATTTGATAGCTGTTCAAAGCCAGTAATAAGTTAAGACATAATGGGAGCTTCGGCTTCCACTATTTTTTAACTACACAGAGCTTAAAATAATATTGTTGTCGATTAATTTGACATGACAAGTTCTGCTTAATCCACCGAAAGTAAGTGCTGAATATGATCACTAAAGTGATAAAAATGCATGGTATCGGGTTGCTGTTTCAGCTGTTGCCATGCGTCTACAAACGACGTCCAACCTAAATCTTTTAGGCATTGCACAATCATTTCCAATTGCGACAAAGTCTTTTCAGTCGATTGTTTTAACCGAATTTGTCGGTCTAATTGTTCAATTTTTTGCCCCAATTGGAAAAATAAATATATCTGCTGTGGTTCTGCATCTAATAGTGCTTCGCAGTCTTGTACCACATCACAAATATAACTCGCGTTATCGCACGCATTTTGAATACATTGCTGTAATTCAACATAAGTAGCTTTAGAAAACACCTGTGCCAAGTTTTGAATTTTTGTCCGTGTTTGCTCAAACTGCATCGCAAATGAAGCAGGCTGTTCTTCGTTTAAAATCAATTCATTTAAAGAAGCTGCATCAAATGCAGGCAAACAAAAGGCATGTGCATAAGTCAAAGCAGCATCATTTTGTTTAAATGGAAATTGCTGACATACATATTGAATACGGGTTAAATATCGGGCTAACCAAAAAATTTCTCGCGCATCGCTGCTAGATAAATTCACGGTTGTTTCATCCTCCTAACTCTAAGGTCTGTTGATAATTCATCGCGATAAAGCACCTCAATCGCCTTGCCCAATTAACCTACAGCACTCATCCACTCAGACCGCTTTTATTTACATAAACCTGTATCTACCATACAAAACAATGACGGGTTTTCACTTAAACACAACTATTCAATCTTGCTTTTCTAATTGATCCAAGTATGGCTTGAGGTCATAGTTTCTGATTCACTTCTATTATTTGATTAACTTTGCCCGTCCAAATTTTGTGATATTTACTGCAAAATCTGCGGTTATATTTTGCCCTTTTTCAGTAAAAAACTTGCTAATCATTCCGAGTTTTCTTATTGTGTGGAAGAACAAGTTTTCATCCGTATGAATTGACCTAGTAAATATTGAATATGTCTATACAAGAAAAAGAAACATCGAATAGTTTATATCGCCAATGGCAAATTTTATCGCGCCTTTCTACAGGTAAATGGATGGGCACACGTGAATTACACGATGTCCTGCAACGTGAAGGTATCGACATTAGTTTGCGTACGATTCAACGTGACTTAAATCAAATTTCTCAGCGCTTTCCAATTGAAAGTAATGGTACCGTACCACAAGGTTGGCGCTGGCGTTCAGATGCACCGATTCAAAGTTTACCGCACATGACCAGCTCTCAAGCGGTAACGTTTATGATGGTCGAGGAACATTTAAAACATCTGCTGCCGCCAAGTTTGATTGAAGAAATGAACCCATGGTTTGATTTGGCACGACGCAGTCTATCGACCCAAAACAATGTCCGCCAATGGATTAATCGTGTGCGAATTGTGCCTGCAACACAACCTTTAATTCCACCAGTCGTAGACCGCAATGCACAACAGGCGATATATGAAGGCTTGCTCCAAGACAAACAACTAGAATGTATTTATCAATCACGCAGCAATTCAGGCGAAGAAAAAACTTATGTGCTGAATCCTTTGGCTTTGGTGCAAAAAGGTGCGGTGATTTATTTAATCTGTACTCGATTTGACAAAACCGACATTCAAACCTTTGCCCTGCATCGTTTTAAAGCAGCCAAAGTTTTAGATTCACGCGCCTTGCATCCTGTTAATTTTGATATTGATGCCTATATTGAATCTGGCGAATTAGGTTTTAGAGTCGATTTCAGTAAAGCTACTGAAAATATTCAGCTCAAACTTACCATGCAAAAAGCTGATGCCATATACTTCGATGAAAGCCAATTAAGCAAAGATCAAACTATGGAAACACTGGAAAATGGTAATGTGTTGGTGACTGCCACTGTGCCGTTTACCTCACAATTGGTTTGGTGGTTGCGTAGTTTTGGTAAAAAGCTAATTCAGATTGAACCTGTAGAAGTTGCCAATGCGGTGCATCAAACTCAGGAATAAAAAAGCCCCAAATATATTGGGGCGATAGCATTATCGTTCTCTTTTAAATCAAATTATTGTGATTGCTGATTGAAGTTAAAATTAAAATTGACTCGGCATCGTTCAGCGTGGGCATGCCAGTTCAGCTGTACTATAACGAATGCTTTTTAAAGTCATATTTTGCTCCTATCTATGTTGATAAGTGTCACTTTAAATGCTCCTGATCTAGCTGTGAAATCATAAGATATGCAGTCGAAATCAGATTTATTCTTATACGCAACTTCTTCTTTGCTTAGCATCTGATTTACTTTGGCGCATAAAAAAGCCCGCAATTTAAATTGTGGGCTTCTTCATCAATCCATCAAACCTTAAGCAGATTTACGTGACTGTGCATTTTTACGAATGGTGATCATCACCAATTGAACTGCGGCAGGTGTCACACCTGGAATACGACTGGCTTGTGCCAAAGTTTCAGGCAAAACATGCTTCAATTTTAGCGTGATTTCACGCGATAAACCTGACACTGCATCATAATCAAAATCGGCAGGGATTTTGGTTTCTTCCAAGCGTTTTAATTGTGCGACATCTTCATGCTGACGGTTGATATAACCTGCATATTTCACTGCAATTTCAATTTGATCGCCCACTTGTGCAGAAACGTCTGAACCCGTTAATTCTGCGATTTGCGCAAAACTGATATTTGGACGTTTTAACAGATCAATCGCAGAACATTCTTTGGATAAATCTGCACCTGTCATTTCAACAAATTTTTTACCCATTGGGTTGTTTGGTGCAGCCCACAAATGTTGTAAACGCCCTGTTTCACGTTCTACTGCTTCCATTTTTTCACAGTAAGCTGCCCAACGAGTGTCATCCACCAAACCAAGCTCACGACCAATTGGCGTCAAACGCTGATCGGCATTATCTTCACGCAACATCAAACGGTATTCCGCACGTGAGGTAAACATGCGGTACGGTTCTTTGGTACCTAGCGTGATCAAATCATCAACCAATACACCAATATAAGCTTCGTCACGTTTTGGTGTCCATTGTTCCTGATCCCAAGCGCGACGTGCCGCATTCAAACCAGCTAACACACCTTGCGCACCCGCTTCTTCATAGCCAGTCGTACCATTAATTTGACCTGCAAAATACAAGTTATTAATGGCTTTGGTTTCCAAAGTGAATTTCAAGGCTTGTGGATTGAAGTAATCATATTCAATCGCATAACCTGGACGCAAAATATGCGCATTTTCCATACCACGAATTGAACGAACTAACTCGAACTGCACATCAAACGGTAAAGAGGTTGAAATCCCGTTTGGATACAATTCATGTGTATCTAAACCTTCAGGCTCCAAAAATACCTGATGCGAGTCTTTATCAGAAAAACGGTGAATTTTATCTTCAATCGATGGGCAGTAACGTGGGCCAACACCTTCAATCACACCTGTATACATCGGTGAACGATCTAAACCACCACGAATAATTTCGTGAGTACGTTCATTGGTATGGGTGATATAGCAGTTCACTTGTTCAGGGTGCATCGACACATCACCCATGAATGACATGGTTGGTGATGGGAAATCACCTGGCTGCGGAATCATGACCGAAAAATCGACTGAGCGTGCATCAATACGTGGTGGCGTACCTGTTTTTAAACGCCCAACAGGCAAATTTAATTCACGTAAACGTGCCGCCAAAGCAATTGATGGAGGATCGCCTGCACGACCACCGCTCGATTTTTCTAAACCGATGTGAATCACACCACCCAAGAATGTACCTGTGGTCAATACCACGGTTTTCGCATCAAAACGAATCCCCATTTGAGTGACTACACCTTTTACAGTATCGCCTTCTACAATCAGGTCATCGGCTGCTTGTTGGAAAATATCTAAATTGGCTTGGTTTTCTAAAGTGGCGCGAATCGCAGCTTTAAAGCGAACTCGGTCTGCCTGCGCACGTGTTGCACGAACAGCAGCACCTTTACGCGAGTTTAAAATACGGAATTGAATCCCGCTTTTATCGGCAGCCAATGCCATTGCGCCGCCTAAGGCATCAATCTCACGTACCAAATGCGACTTACCAATCCCGCCAATTGCAGGGTTACAGCTCATCTGCCCTAAAGTCTCAATGTTATGAGTTAAGAGTAAGGTTTGACGACCCATACGTGCTGCTGCAAGCGCCGCTTCGGTGCCTGCGTGACCGCCACCAATAACAATGACATCGTAAACTTTAGGATAGTGCATAATGGTCAATGAGAGATAAAAAATAAAGACGGAATATTATAGCAAAACTTGTGGCATAAGTTGACAGATTCAGTCGATTTTATTGGCTTAACCGCGCTACAAAATTAATATTTTGTAATCCAAATTTGCATTTTTACTGTACATAAAAACATTTAGACCTAAAAATTAACCAGATCACCGTTGTTTTAATTTGTCTATTTTTTATCCTAATAGCACAGATATGAGAAACAAAGGGAAACATCATGAATAAGAAAATTTTGCTGTCCTCTATGCTTTGTGGCTTATTTTTCAGTCCATTTGCAGTGCAGGCAAATGATAAAGTAGAAACCGTCTATAACGCGCAAAAATTCCAGCAAGTCTGTAAAGGTAAAACTCAGGGCGCACCAGTAAGCTTTGCTTATCGTGGGATTATCTGGAATGGTACCTGTGAACCACAATTCTTTAGTTCATCTAAAGCAGTGCAATTACAAGGCAATGAGCCTGAATTATACCGTTCTTGTATGGCAGATGCGCAAAGTACCGTCATTACAGTCAATGGTACTGAGTTAAAAGGCAAATGTGCCTTAGGCTTTACGCCACCACGCCCTGCTGCCATGTGATCAATCACTTAATCTATATTTTCATGAACAGATCGGCTTGTATTCATTCAAACTGAAAGCATGAAAATAACACCAAAGCAGTCATTTATAAGAAGTGACTGCTTTGTTTATTGCACAAGCTCAAAAAACAATTACACTGCAAAGAGAGGGAAAATTATACCCATAAGAAAAAAATAAAGGATGTGCTATGGATTCAGGCTTTTTTACCTTTTTTCTACCACTGACCTTGGCTGTGATGATGATGGGCTTAGGCTTACAACTCACGCCTAAAGACTTTATTCGGGTCAATCAATTTCCTAAAGTCATTTTTTTAACGCTTTTTTCACAATTGGTCATTTTGCCTGTTTTAGCATTTTCAATTTGTTTATTTTTAGAATTGCCACCGCTATTGGCAATTGGCTTAATGCTGCTTGCTGCCTCACCAGGGGGGCCTACTGCGAACTTATTTAGCTATGTCTATAAAGGTGACGTTGCCCTAAATATTACCCTAACCGCAATGAACTCTGTGATGGCAACCTTTACCCTGCCTTTTATTGTTAATTTGTCTTTTCTATATTTTATGACCGATCAACAACAAATTGGCATGCCTATTGAAAAAATGGCACAGGTTTTTTTACTGATTATTGTGCCTGTATGTGTAGGAATGGCGGTGCGTAATGCGATGCCACAAATTGCATTACAGTTGGGCAAACCTATGCGTTTGATGTCCATTTATTTCATTTTCGCTTTATTCTTTTATGCGCTTTTCCGCGAACGCGCCAATGTCTTTGACTATTTCAGTGCAATTGGCATCGCAACTGCACTATTTTGCTTTTTAAGTTTACTTATTGGTTATCTGGTGCCGTATTTGGCGGGTGTGCCTGATCAACAAGCACGCTCCTGTTGTTTTGAAATTGGCATTCATAACACTGCCGTTGCTTTAACCATTGCACTATCAGTTTTGCAAAGCACTGAAATTGCCATTCCTTCTGCGATTTACACCATTTTTATGTATATGTTCAGCTTTATTTTAGGGAGTATGTTAGCTAGACAATCTGCCAAACTTGCCCTTCAAAACAAACAGGAGCAGAGTTTAAACCACAATAAAAATACAATTTAAGATGTGAGCAATATTCAATTAACCACAGATTAAACAAATAGTTAGATATTAAATAGATCATTATAGATGTAAAAACAAAGGAGTGTTTATGGATTCAGGATTAATCACAATATTTTTGCCGCTGGCTTTGGCCGTGGTCATGGCTGGACTTGGCTTAGAACTCACTCCTAACGACTTTAAACGGGTGAGCAAACACCCCAAAGCAGTGTTTATTGCTTTATTTTGTCAATTGGTCGTCCTGACAGCAATTGCATTTTTTATTTGTAAACTGCTGAATTTACCACCATTGCTTGCAGTCGGACTCATGCTACTGGCAGCATCTCCTGGCGGGCCAACAGCCAACTTGTTTAGCTACTTATATAAGGGCGATATTGCCCTAAACATCACCCTTACTGCCGTCAATTCCGTGATTGCAGCATTTACCTTACCACTGATTGTCAACTTTGCCATTCAGCATTTTATGCAGGATGGGCAACAAGTTGGCTTACAATTTGCCAAAGTATTGCAGGTGTTTTTAATTATTATTATCCCTGTCACTTTAGGGATGTTAGTACGCCATTTTAGCCCTCAAACGGCAGACCGCTTAAACAAACCTGTGCGTATTTTTGCTGTGGTTTTTCTAATTGTGATTATTATTGGCGCAATTGCCAAAGAGCGAAACAACATCATGCTTTATTTGGCAGATGTAGGACTTGCCACTGCCCTGTTCTGTGCCTGCAGTTTATTGATTGGTTATTTTGTCCCGCGTTTCTTTGGCGTAAATAGCCAACAAGCCCGAGCCTGCGCCTTTGAAATTGGCATTCACAACAGTACCCTTGCAATGACTATCGCCCTAACCGTTATGTCAAGCTCAACCATTGCCATGCCTGCTGCGGTTTATTCTATTTTCATGTATATTTTTGCCGCAATTTTAGGCACATTACTAAATAAATTTGTGCCGACACCTGCATCGGAGCAATCTGCATCCTAAAACAAGTCTCTCAATCATCCCCAATCCAGCAATTTGACTGTTTTGGGGATGATTGAGCGATGATGGTTCAAACAAATTCTTAACTTATATTTTTTAGAGTTATATTTTTGTCACATTATTCGACTATAAGCATAAAGCGAATTTGAAACTTCCAATCGTATAGAGTTTTCCCTTTCGCAATCCGAATAAAAAATAACAGCGTCTGCAGCAGTTCAGTTACAATAGCGCTTTCGCATTAAATTTTAGGTTATCTCCGTGAAGTGGTTACAAATACATATTACTGTTGATCAAGCGCAAGTCGATTTTACTGAAACCCTGCTCAGTTCATTGGGTGCAGTCAGCGTAACCTTAGATGATGCGGAAAATCAGGACTTACTTGAGCCACTGCCAGGTGAAACACCACTTTGGAACAAAGTCATTGTGACAGGTATTTATGCACAAGACGAAGGTGAAGAAATTGATGTTGCAGCCTTAGAAACCTTTATTCGTGCGCAAATGCCAGATGCCCCTTTACGCAGTGAATTTTTGGAAGATCAGGTTTGGGAACGCTCATGGATGGATTACTACGAGCCAATCCAGATTGCAGAGAAATTCTGGATTGTACCTGAATGGTTAGAACCACCTGAGGCAGATGCAGTCAATATTAAACTTGACCCAGGTTTGGCTTTTGGTACAGGTAACCATGCCAGTACGTTCCTGTGCCTGCAATGGTTAGGTAAAACCAATGTAAAAGATAAAGTCGTGATCGACTACGGTTGTGGTTCAGGTATTTTAGGAGTAGCGGCTTTGTTGCTCGGTGCAAAAAAAGTCTATGCGACTGATATTGACCCGCAAGCAGTTTTAGCGACCAAACAAAATGCAGAACTCAACGGTGTACTTAAAAACTTATATGTGGGACTTCCAGAAGAGTTCAATGAAACCATCGGTAATGAAAAAGCAGACATTTTAGTTGCCAATATTTTGGCAGGCCCATTGATGATGCTTGCGCCAGAGTTTGCAACTTTAATTAAATCTGAGGGCGAGTTCGCACTTGCAGGTGTAATTGAAGAGCAAGTTGCTGAAGTTTCTAGTGTTTATTCTGAATTTTTTGATATAGTACAAGTCGAAAAACGTGAAGAAAACTGGTGTCGAATTTCTGGGAAACGCCATCCCCACTAACTGTAATTTTTGAGTTATGAGTGACAAGCAAACCAAGTGCCCTGAATGCCAAACTGTTTATAAAGTATCCGTTGCGCAGCTGACCGTTGCGCAAGGGATGGTTTGTTGTCCTAAATGCGACAATACCTTTAATGCTCTTTCGCATTTGGTATTTGCCTTTCCTCAAAATAAAAACTCAGTCACATCACAATTACATCACATTCAAAACCGCAGTTTTATGCAGGCAACTGCTGAACTTGCGCAACCGCAACATATTTTAGATATTTTTCAGCGTAAAGTTGAACATTCCAATATTGATCTGAAAACCTATCTGAATAACCTCAATTATTTCAGTACTGAACCGATTGGCAACATTCCTGCCATGAAGTTGTCTGCGCCTGATCTTGAAAGTGAAAAAAAGCATGGCAATGGTTACTACTTACTTTGGGGAATTATTAATCTTTTATTGATTGGCTTGTTGATCTTCCAAATTTTGTGGTTTAACCCAAAGTTTTTAAACAGCAGCCCTGCACTGAATTCTGTGTTTACCCAAGTCTGTCAATTTTTTAACTGTAGCAGTTTAGAAGAACGCTATAGCTTAATTTCAGCAAATCGCGTGAAGGTTAAACGTGTAGATCGTATGAATACACAATTTACGGGTGAGCTGATCAATTACTATGATAAAAGCTTGGCTTTGCCTAATATCAAAGTCACTTTAAAAGAAAAACAACAAACATTATCGACTTACATCTATTCCCCACACGAGTATTTGGTCGAAAGTCTTTCGAGCATTCAACGTATTCCTAAAAACAGTCCATTTAAGTTTGACATTTTAGTTCCAATATCACGAAACGACTTCGATGCCTATACTTTAGAAATTATCAAGCCTTAATTCACAAAAAAATAGTGAAAAAATAGCGAAAAAAATTAAAAAAATTGCAGTTTTCTTGCTCACTTTTTCTCATACAATGGTATCATACGCGCCACGAAAGCTTTGTGCTGCAAACTCCTCGCAAGATTCACAACAAATATAGATCTGTCTAATGCGCTTTATTTTTATATATCGCGTACAGAGTAGATTTTTTGTTTTGATTTTGGTCTGTAACAATTATTAATGTATTGTTACGCTTAAATTTCGACCAATGCCTAGAGTTGTGGCAAGCTAAATGTTCCAGTTTTAGAACTTCCCGTTTTAGGATCTAAAACGGAGTTCATTTAATTTATAGACCACAT
This sequence comes from Acinetobacter sp. YH01003, assembly GCF_013420525.1. NCBI lineage: Bacteria > Pseudomonadati > Pseudomonadota > Gammaproteobacteria > Moraxellales > Moraxellaceae > Acinetobacter > Acinetobacter sp. YH01003. The sequence goes on from NZ_VOXY01000005.1 coordinate 138,677, forward strand.
TGATATATCACTTTATCCCAGTGATATCTGATTTTCGGATTAATTCGCATGAATAGCAAATCTCCTATTTTTACTGCACAATCTGATGTTGCTTTACGTATTCACGTAGATCGCGCAGTTCGCCATTATTTTGCACAACTACAAGGTGAACAACCTTCACAAGTGTATGACATGGTGTTAGCAGAAATGGAGAAACCTCTTTTATCTGTTGTTCTTGAATACACTCGCGGTAACCAAACACGCGCTGCTGAAATTCTTGGACTAAACCGTGGTACTTTACGTAAAAAGTTAAAAGCTCACGGTTTAATGAGTGAATAAGTGATAAAATGCTTGCGACCTCCGCAGGCATTTTTTTTACCTGCATTTTGCTAGTTTGTTTTAATCTGTAATTGAAAACTGTGACGAAGATCATGACTATTAAACGCGCTTTAATCTCTGTTTCTGACAAAACAGGTATTGTTGAATTTGCACAAGACCTTGCTGCTCTTGGGGTAGAAATTTTATCTACTGGCGGTACTTATAAGTTGCTTAAAGACAACAATATTGCTGTCGTAGAAGTATCAGAGCATACTGGTTTCCCTGAAATGATGGATGGTCGTGTAAAAACGTTACACCCAAAAATTCATGGCGGTATCTTGGCTCGTCGTGGTCTAGACGAAGCAGTCATGGCAGAACACAATATTGATGCCATCGACTTGGTTGTTGTTAACCTTTATCCATTTGCTGCGACTGTTGCAAAACCAAATTGTTCACTTGCAGATGCGATTGAGAACATCGACATTGGTGGCCCTACTATGGTTCGCGCTGCAGCGAAAAACCATGCTTCTGTAGGTATTGTAGTAAATGCTTCTGACTATGCGACTGTTATTGCAGAAATGAAAAGCAACGGTGCATTGTCTTACGAAACTCGTTTTGATTTGGCAGTGAAAGCATTTGAACACACTGCACAATATGACGGCATGATCGCCTCTTACTTAGGTGCACGTGTAGGTAAAGAAGAAGGTACTGCTGACCAATTTGCACGTACATTCAATACACAATTGAACAAAGCGCAAGATTTACGTTACGGCGAAAACCCGCATCAATCTGCAGCGTTCTATGTAGACCCTGCTGCAACTGAAGCTTCTGTTTCTACAGCGAAACAGCTTCAAGGTAAAGAATTATCTTATAACAACATTGCAGATACTGATGCCGCACTTGAATGTGTGAAATCATTTGCAAAACCTGCTTGTGTGATCGTAAAACACGCGAACCCATGTGGTGTTGCTGTATCTTTAGACGGTATTCAAGCGGCTTATGACCTTGCTTATGCAACTGACCCTGAATCTGCATTTGGTGGCATCATTGCGTTTAACCGTGAGTTAGACGTTGCGACTGCACAAGCGATTGTAGACCGTCAATTCGTTGAAGTGATCATTGCACCAAGCATTGCTGATGGCGTACTTGAAGTGACTGGCGCGAAGAAAAACGTACGTGTACTGGTATGTGGCGAACTTCCTGCGATTGATGCACGCGCTCCACAAATGGATTACAAACGTGTCAACGGCGGTTTATTGGTTCAAGATCAAGACTTGGGCATGATCACTAAAGATGACTTAAAAGTTGTGACCAAACGTGCACCAACTGAACAAGAAATTGACGACATGATCTTTGCTTGGAAAGTTGCGAAATACGTAAAATCGAACGCAATTGTTTATGCAAAAAACCGTCAGACCATTGGTGTTGGTGCAGGTCAAATGAGCCGTGTAAACTCTGCTCGTATTGCTGCCATTAAAGCAGAACATGCAGGTTTAGTGGTTGAAGGTGCAGTAATGGCATCTGACGCATTCTTCCCATTCCGTGATGGTATTGATAACGCAGCTAAAGCTGGTATCAAATGCATTATTCAACCGGGTGGTTCTATGCGTGATGAAGAAACGATTGCAGCAGCAGATGAAGCTGGTATTGCAATGGTCTTCACTGGCATGCGTCATTTCCGTCACTAATTAAACTCATTAATTAGAAGTCGTATTTAATAATCCTCCGAAATCCCCCTTTTTTATAAAAGGGGGACTTTTCACGTAAGGGAACTGTGTTTTATACACAATCCCCTTCCTTTTCAAGGGTGAAAAGCATAACTTCGCTAGGGGGATTTTATTCTTTGAGGGATTTTTAGATGAACATTTTGGTTTTAGGTAGCGGCGGTCGTGAACATGCGTTAGCATGGAAAATCGCACAAGATGACAAAGTCGCTAAAGTCTTTGTTGCACCGGGTAATGCGGGTACTGCAACAGAAAACAAATGCGAAAATGTAGCGTTAGATATTCAAAATAACCCTGCAATCATCGACTTTGCCAAAAATAATGCAGTTGATTTAATCATTGTTGGTCCTGAAGCACCACTGGTCAATGGTGTGGTAGATGCCTGCCGTGAAGCGGGTTTAAAAATTTGGGGCCCAACCCAGTTTGCTGCGCAGCTTGAAGGTTCTAAAGCCTTTGCCAAGCATTTCTTAAAACGCCACAACATTCCAACTGCATTCTATGACGTATTCACTGAAGTTGATGCGGCAAAAGCATTTGTTGAAAAAAATGGCGCGCCAATCGTGATCAAGGCGGACGGTCTTGCTGCAGGTAAAGGCGTGATCGTAGCGATGACCAATCAAGAAGCATTCGATGCAATTGATGACATGCTAGCAGGCAACAAATTTGGTGATGCGGGTTCGCGTGTAGTTATTGAAGAATTCCTTGCAGGTGAAGAAGCTTCTTTCATTTGTATGATTGATGGCGACAACATCCTTCCTATGGCAACTTCACAAGACCACAAGCGTATTTTTGAAGGCGACCAAGGTCCAAACACTGGCGGTATGGGTGCTTACTCTCCTGCCCCTGTCGTGACTGCAGACGTATTTGAAAAAACGATGAATGAAGTAATGCGTCCTACCGTTGAAGGTATGAAAAAAGACGGTCATGTTTATACAGGTTTCTTATACGCAGGCTTAATGATTGACGACAAAGGTCAACCAAAAGTGATCGAGTTTAACTGCCGTTTTGGTGACCCAGAAACACAACCAATTATGATGCGCTTAAAGTCATCTTTGGTAGATTTAGTTGAAGCAGGTATTGCAGGCAACTTACCTGCCGAAGCAGACTGGGATGAACGCAAAACTGTCGGGATTGTATTGGCGACTGCGGGTTACCCTGAAACTTCAGGCAAAGGTGATGTGATTTCTGGTTTAGAAACACAAATGGCAGATGCGAAAGTATTCCACGCAGGTACAGCAAGCAATGCCAAAGGTGAGATTGTGACCAATGGTGGTCGTGTACTGTGTGTAACTGCGCTCGGTAATACCATTGGCGAAGCGCAAGCTAAAGCCCTTGAACTGTGCGAAAAAGTTACCTTTGATGGTGTGCAATATCGTAAAGATATTGGCTATCGTGCCATTGCTCGTGAAAATGCTTAAAATTTTTAGTTTAGCCTAAAAATTTAAGTCCATAAAAAAGCTCGTCACTGTACGAGCTTTTTGTTTATCAGGTTGTAACCCATGTACATTGTGATGATCTACGTTTATAAAATACTTTAGATCAATAAACATGCAAAAAATAAAAAGCTTCAAAGAATTTTTAATTTCAATATTCGTTGAGTTTACATTGCAAATACTTTTTATTTTTGCAGGATTAATATATTTGGCTTATGTTTTTATAGGGATAGGTTCATTGTTACTCTGTTTGCCTTATATATGGGCGATATATTATCGTTGGAAAAATCATTCATAACTTCTTTTATGTATTTACAGCCATGTTCTGATTCTTGTAACTAAGCCGATTTCATACCGACAATTTCATATCTCGTTTTTTACTATCGATTGCAGAATAAATTTTAAAGCACCTAAATATTTAAACACTTGTTCAAATCCTTAATCTTTACAGAATATATTTATTTATAAGAACTTATTTTGACTTATTCGCTTTCTGTTGTAAAAACAGTGATATGCATAACATACACAGCACTATATAGAATTATTTTTTATTGTTATGATGGTGCATCTTTTGAAAAAGTGAATTGCCCATCCATCTCAAAATTATTGATTGAGCTGTGGGCTGACTTTTTCAGTACTCAAACAATACCTACAACATATTTGAGAAACATACAAAATCATCATCATGCGATTCCATCCATCGTGCTGATTTGATTCTTCTCAATCATTGGCAACTTTAGGCACGGCTTAAACTTGCTCGGGATATATTCATGAAAAAGCTCCTTGGTCTTGTACTTGGTCTTTCAGTTGGCTTGGCTGGCTGTGGCAAACAAGAAGCGCCTGCGACTGACGCGGCACAAAAAGATTCTTCTGCTCTACACACTGTCACTATGGCATCGACTGGTTCAGATGCAGATATTTGGCGTTTTATTGCCGACTTACCTGAAACCAAAGCAGCAGGTATTCAACTTGAAGTGAAAAACTTCACCGATTACGTGTCAATGAACACGGCGGTAGCAAATAAAGAAATTGATCTTAACGCATTCCAATCTTATGCCTATATGGTGGCATTTAATGCCAACAATAAAGATCAAATTGCACCAGTAGCGACAACTTACTTAGAGCCAATGGGTATTTACTCAAGCAAAGTGAAAAAGTTGGATGAGTTCAAAACAGGTGCAACGATTGCTATTCCAAATGATGGTGCCAATGAATCACGTGCGTTGTTATTACTTCAATCCGCTGGTTTGGTTAAACTGAAAGATGGTTTTGACAATGTTCAAGGCACGCCTGCAGACATCGTAGAAAATGCGAAGCAAATTCAAATCAAACCGATTCAAATGGCAACGGCTGTACGTGTAAAAGATGAAGTCGATGCAATTGTTTTGGGCAACACTCTTGCAATGGAAGGTGGTTTGAACGTACTTAAAGATTCAATTTATTACGAGCCAATTGACCAGAGCACAAAAATGAATGTCAACATTCTCGCGACTGCTGCAGATCGTCAAAATGACCCAATCTTGCAAAAAGTAGGTGCGTTGTATCATACCGAAGCGGTGAAGCAATATATTGATCAGCACTTTGGCGGAACAAAAGTTGCGGTAAATAAACCTGTCAGCTATTTCACTGAAGCAGCAAAATAGTAATATAATGCGTTAAACAAAACAGGCAAAGCGAACTTTGCCTGTTTTTTCATTTATGGACATTTCTTGACGATATGATTGAATTTAAAAACATTTCAAAGCACTATCAGCTCAAAGGTCAAACACTGCGTGCGTTGGATCAAATTAACCTACAAATTCCAACAGGCAGTATTTTTGGCATTATTGGCTATAGTGGTGCAGGTAAAAGTACGTTAATCCGCTTGATCAATTTGTTGGAGCGTCCAAATGCTGGGCAAGTCATCATTCATCAAAAAGATTTTACTGCACTCAATGCCCGCGAATTACGTCAAGAACGTGCCCATATTGGAATGATTTTTCAGCACTTCAATTTATTGCAGACCAAAACTGTTGCTGCCAATATTGAAATGCCGATGAAACTGTTAGGCTGGAACAAAGCCGAACGCGAAAAGCGTTTAAATGAATTACTTGAGTTTATTGATTTAAAACATAAAAAAGACGCTTACCCTGATGAACTTTCAGGCGGACAAAAACAACGTGTCGGTATTGCGCGTGCGCTAGCCAATCATCCTAAAATTTTACTCTGCGATGAAGCAACTTCAGCACTTGATCCACAAACCACCAAATCTGTGCTGGAATTACTGAAAAAAATTAACCGCGAACAAGGCATTACCATTGTAATGGTCACACATGAAATGGATGTGATTGAATCGGTTTGTGATTATGTGGCGGTGATGGAACAAGGCAAAGTCATTGAAACAGGTTCAACCCTAGAAATATTTAGTCAACCGCAACATCCGACCACCAAAAGCTTTATTCAAACCGTGTTGCAGCAGCAATTGCCTATCAATATTTTGAATAATCTGGAAAATCAAAATCAGCACAGCATTTATTGTCTGAAGTTTTTAGGTAAATCAGCTCAGGAAACCGTAATTCAAGCCGTCATTAAACAGTTTGATATCAGCCTGAATATTTTATTTGCCAATATGACCGAAATTGATGGCGCTGTGATTGGGCAAATGTTTATACAATTGCTCGGTGATGCAAGCGTCATTCAACAAGCACTTGAATTTCTGCAAGCCAATGGTGTTGAAGTTGAACAGTCAGGAGTACAAGCATGAGAGATTTAATTGTACAGTGGCTGACCTCAGTAACTGCGCCTTTCTGGAAAAGCTCTTTATCTATTGACCAGTTTGTTACAGCCTTACAAGAAACCTTTCACATGGTGTTCTTTGCCATGTTGTTTGGTTGTATCTGGGGCTTTATTCAGGGCATTACCCTTGTAGTGACTCGTCCGACAGGTATTTTGCCAAACCGTGTGATTTATCACGGGCTTAACCCGATTGTAAACGCACTGCGCTCCCTACCCTTTATTATTTTATTGATTGCGGTGATTCCGCTGACTAAATTGTTAGTGGGTACATCCATCGGAACTTGGGCAGCCATTGTTCCACTGACCATTTATGTCGGCCCGTATATTGGTCGTTTGGTAGAAACTTCACTGCTTGAAGTCAATGAAGGGATTGTCGAATCTGCACAGGCAATGGGTGCTACACCCTTACAGATTATCTTCAAATTTATTTTACCTGAAGCACGTAGCTCACTCATTTTGAACCTAACCACAGCCACCATTAGCTTAATTGGCGCAACTGCTATGGCAGGCGCAGTCGGTGCAGGCGGCATTGGTGACCTTGCTATTTCTTATGGTTATCAACGCTTTGATAGTAGTGTCGTGATGCTAACCGTGGTGGTCTTATTAATTTTAGTGCAATTGGTGCAAAGTTTAGGCGATTGGTTATCTAAACTCAGATAAATCTTTCATCTACACATCAGAAATAGATTCACCATTTAACTCCTTGCTACTCGTATGAGTGTGTAAGGGGTTAAAACCACACTCCTTCTCCATGCATACGTGATTCACGCCATATCAACATCCAAAAAACTGAAATTTTGATATACGGTCAAGATCATCGAAAACCGTAGGAAAAACTTTGCAGCATGTTTTGTCTTGAGCAGAGCATGCTAAACTAACCCGTGATTTTTTAAGGGACTGATTCATGCGCTTTGTTCATTTAGGTATACATACAGAATTTTCGATTACCGAGTCGATTGTACGCATACCTGACTTGATTAAAGCTGCAGTCAATGAAGAAATGCCTGCTTTGGCATTGACCGATCTCTCTAACCTACACGCTGCCGTAAAGTTTTATGGCAAATGTTTGGGACAAGGCATCAAACCGATTTTAGGTTCAGTGCTGCGTTTAAATGATGCCGATCATCGTGTGACGCTATTGTCGATGAACAATCACGGCTGGCGCAATCTGACCGAACTGGTGTCGCGTGGCTATATTGAAGGTCAGCAACTCAATATCCCTTGCGTCAATAAAGCATGGATTTTAGAACAAGCCGATGATCTGATTCTGTTACTCGGCATTCAAAGTGATGTCGGCAAAATGCTGATCACGTCCAATCCACAAAAAGCCGAACCGTTGCTAGAAGAATGGATAGAAAAATTTGGTAATCGGGTCTATTTGGCGCTGACCCGTACAGATCGTCCCGATGAAGATGCTTTTATTGCCGAAGCGGTTAAATTAGCTAAAAAATATAATATTGGCGTGGTGGCACATAATGATGTGCACTTTGTCCGCCGTGAAGATTATGAAGCGCACGAAGCGCGAGTTTGTATTGCCGATGGTTATGTTTTAGGGGATAACCGTCGTCCTAAAACGTATAGTCCTGAGCAATATTTTAAAACTACTGCAGAAATGACGGAATTATTTTCCGACATTCCAAGTGCTATTGAAAACAGCTATCACATTGCCAAACGCTGTAACGTCACGCTGCAATTGGGTAAATATTTCCTTCCAGATTATCCAATTCCAGACGGACACACCATTGATACCTACTTCGCGCACCTATCCAAACAAGGTTTAGAAGAACGTCTAAATGTGCTCTATCCTGTCACACAGCGCGATGAAGACTGGGCAGAAATTCGCAAACCTTATGATGAACGAATTGAATACGAAATTAATATTATTAACTCGATGGGCTTCCCGGGTTACTTCCTCATCGTCATGGACTTTATTCAATGGTCTAAAAATAATGGCGTACCTGTTGGGCCGGGTCGTGGTTCAGGCGCAGGCTCATTGGTCGCTTATAGCTTAAAAATTACCGACTTAGACCCATTGCGTTATGAACTACTCTTTGAACGTTTCTTAAACCCAGAACGTGTATCCATGCCCGACTTTGACGTCGATTTCTGTATTGCAGGACGCGATAAAGTCATTGATTATGTGGCACGCACCTATGGACGTGATGCGGTATCACAAATTGCCACTTTCGGTACTATGGCCGCCAAAGGTGCGATTCGAGATGTCGCACGGGTTTTGGGCAAGTCTTATGGTTTGGCAGACCGTATTTCTAAATTGATTCCAACTAAACCTTTAGGGCTTAGTTTGGAAGAATCAATTGAAGCCGAACCACAGCTGAAAGATGTGGTGACCAATCCATCTAACCCAGACTATGACGATGCTTCAGAAATTTGGGAAATGGCTTTAAAACTTGAAGGCATTACCCGCAACACAGGCAAACACGCAGGTGGTGTGGTCATTGCACCAACCAAAATCACCGACTTTTCTGCGGTTATGTGCGATGCTGATGGAACCGCCCGTGTTGCACAATACGATAAAGACGATGTTGAATCGGCAGGTTTGGTCAAATTTGACTTCTTGGGTTTACGTAACCTGACGGTTATTGAAGATGCAGTACAAAATATCAATAAACGCATCCAAGCCGATACACCGCTAGATATTGCCCATATTCCATTGGACGATAAAGACGCCTATTTAGTCTTTGCCAATGCCAACACCACAGCGGTATTCCAGTTTGAATCCGTGGGCATGAAAAAGATGCTGAAAGAAGCACGCCCAAGCAAATTTGAGGAAATTATTGCCTTCGTGTCCTTGTATCGTCCTGGCCCGATGGATCTCATTCCAGACTTTATTCACCGTATGCACGGTGGCGAGTTTGAGTATCTGCATCCTTTGCTAGAAGGTGTGCTTGAACCAACCTACGGCATTATGGTTTATCAGGAACAGGTAATGCAGGCGGCACAGTATTGTGCAGGCTATACCCTCGGTGGTGCGGACTTACTACGTCGTGCTATGGGTAAGAAAAAACCTGAAGAAATGGTGAAACAGCGCCAAATCTTTATTGAAGGTGCTGCGAAAAAAGACATTGATGCCGCCACAGCCAACCATATTTTCGACTATATGGAAAAGTTCGCAGGCTACGGTTTTAACAAATCCCACGCGGCTGCTTATGCCCTCGTTGCCTATCAGACGGCATGGCTGAAAGCACATTACCCTGCCGAATTCTTGGCTGCGGTAATGTCGTCGGAAATGCAAAACACCGATAACGTGGTGTTCCTGATTGATGACTGTCGCCACAATGGTCTGGAAGTTTTACCACCTTCGGTAAATATGTCTTTGTATCATTTCCACGCCAGCGATGAACGCACCATTGTCTACGGACTTGGCGCAATTAAAGGCGTGGGCGAACAAGCCATGCAATCAGTGATTGATTCTCGCCAAAAAGAAGGTCCATACCGCGATTTATTTGACTTCTGTCATCGTATTGATTTGAAAAAAATCAACAGACGAACCCTTGAAGCCTTAATTCGTGCGGGTGCATTAGACTGTTTAGGCATCGAACGCTCAAGTTTAATGGCACAATTGCCAGAAGCGGTACAAGCGGCGGAACAAGCACGTTCCAACCGTGAAACAGGCATCATGGATTTATTTGGTGAAGTTGAAGAAGTACAACGTAAGCCTGCCAAACCTGTAAAACCATGGTCAGATGAAGTCCGACTTAAAGGTGAAAAAGACACACTTGGACTTTACCTCACTGGTCACCCGATTGATGTCTATCGCAATGAATTAAAAGCCTTTATTCCAAGTAAAATTAATGAACTGACGCCAACCCGTCGTGGCGTGACCACCGTCTTTGCAGGCTTGGTGGTGGATGTCGCCAACTTCCCAAATCGGATGGTGGTCACTTTAGATGATGGTACGGCACGTATTGAAGTATCTGCCAACCATGAGCGCTTCCAACGCTTTAAAGATATTGTACAAACTGAAAAAGTGGTGGTGATTGAAGGCGAAATTTACGAACGTGAAGGTTTTGACCGCCCAATGGGACGCTTAACCAAAGCGTTTAGCTTGAATGAAATTCGTCAAAAACGCGCCAATAGTATTCAAATTCACTTGCATGCAGAACATTTAAGCAAGACCTTGAGTCAAGACTTACAAAATATGTTGCTGCCTTATTGTAATGTGGATTTATGCACGCATATTCCTGTTTTATTGCACCTTGACTATGCTTATGCCACTGCAGAATTACATTTGGGCATTCAGTGGAAAATCGCACCCTTAGATGAAGCCTTGGTCAAATTGCGTGACTATTTTGGTAAAGAAAGCCTGCATATCGAATATCAAGTGAAATCCAAAGCCGCGAAAGCTGTCGATGTGGCGAAACCTGCATCGATTGCTCCACCACCTGCTGATATGAGCATGGATGATGCTATAGATTTATACCATACCGAAGTTGATCAATATTCTTAATTAAAAATTTAACCCATCTGGATTTGTTATGAGTCAAACCGACAATGCAGCTGTTGCCGCACACCTCTCCCACGTGCGTATTGTCATGGTGAATACCACCCTGCCTGCCAACATCGGTAGCGCCTTACGCGCCATGAAAACCATGGGGCTATGTAAATTGGTTTTGGTTGATCCAAAAACCTATCCGCATCCAGATATTGATGCTTTGGCGGCAGGTGCAACCGATTTAATTGAACAGATTGAAGTGGTTGAACAGCTCGAAGATGCAATTGCCGACTGCCATTTGGTCTTTGGCACCAGTGCACGTAGTCGTACTATTCCTTGGCCACTCTTAGATGCACGCCCTGCGGCAGAAAAGTCGTTAAATGCTGTGGCACAGCATGGGCAAAATGTTGCCATTATTTTTGGACGTGAAGATCGTGGTTTAACCAATGAAGAGCTGGCTTTGGCGAATTATCACGTGACGATTCCTGTCAATGAAGAATATGGTGTGCTCAATGTTGCTCAAGCCATTCAAGTGATTTGCTATGAAATGCGTATGGCTGCCATCGATATTGTCGGAAAAATTGCCGATCCTGCAGCGACGATGCAAGTGACAGATTCTGAAGCGATGCAATGGGATGAACCTTTGGTCAACCATGAACAAATGCAACAGTTCTATCCACATTTAGAAAAAATGCTGGCAGAAATTGAATTTATGGATCCAAAAAATCCACGATTATTGCCTTTGCGCTTGCGTCGGCTTTTCGGACGTATACAATTAGATCGTATGGAATACCATTTACTTCGCGGTATTTTTAGCCGCGTACAAGCAATGAATAACGGTTCATGGAAAAAATCTACATCAACACAGGACGAGGATCAAACTAATGCTTAAACAGCTCAAAGAAGACATTCAAGCTGTCTTCGCGCGCGATCCTGCTGCTCGAAATACACTTGAAGTCTTAACCACTTATCCAGGAATTCACGCTTTAATTATGCATCGTGTGGCGCATGAATTATGGAACAAAGACTGCAAGGGGTCGGCACGTCTACTCTCGTCATTTAGCCGTTTTGCTACAGGAATTGAAATTCATCCCGGTGCAAAAATTGGTCGTCGCTTTTTTATTGACCATGGCATGGGCGTGGTGATTGGTGAAACTGCTGAAATTGGTGATGATGTCACCTTATATCATGGCGTGACTTTAGGCGGCACAACGTGGAATAAAGGCAAACGTCATCCAACTTTGGAAGATGGCGTAGTAGTCGGTGCAGGCGCGAAAATTCTAGGCCCATTCACCGTACATAAAAATGCCAAAGTTGGCTCTAATGCGGTTGTGACCAAAGAAGTACCTGAAGGCGCAACTGCTGTGGGTAACCCTGCGCGCTTTATTATGAAAAATAAACCTGCCGATGATCAGGAAGCACGTCGTCGTGATTATGCTGCCAGTATTGGTTTCCAACCTTATGCAGCAACGCAGGACCAATCTGACCCAGTATTGGACGGCATGCGAGTATTACTAGATCGCTTGGAACAAAATGAAAAACGTATGAATTTATTATGTCAGCGTCTCTCTTTACTTGACCCAAGCTTTAAAAACCCACAGCAAAATGAACAACCTTATAGTGCAGAAGAATTAAAAATAATTGAAGATGTTAGACGTGAGTGTGAAGCACAAAGTAAATAGGGCTGTTTATTTGATCAATCCTACATACTTAAAAAAACTTCGTATCACTGTGTAACTAAGCCCCCTCAATTGTATTGCATGTTCGGAACAGATTTCTTAGACTGACCGACATGCAATATTTTAATCCGACACAATCACCTCTCACTTTTAAAATAAATTGAACGGAAGAACACCATGACTCTTAAGCCTTTGGCACTCAGTATTCTAGCCGCAACGCTCGTTAGCGCCTGTGTTGCACCACCAAAACAAGAAGTAAAACCACCTATCGTATTTACCGAACCTGAATTAAGTGCACCATTCTATGCCTTAAATCCATTTAATTATGATGCCCCACCACCATTTGAAATTAACCTACAAAAAGCAGCAGCACAGCCTGTGACTAAAATGGTGGTTACTAACCCAAATGATCCAAGCAAAAGCATTACCTTAGATCAAAACAAATTGATTGTACCTACGGTCAATAACAATGCCCGTAGCTTGAAGTTTGCAGTTTTGGCAGGTGAAAACGAAATTGACATCACCGAAATTGATGACTTCTTACAATTGGTCGAAGGCAAAGCACGTCACTATCCACCACGTTTTAGCGAACGTCAGGAACGTCGTGGTTTCGAGGCAAAGCTCAAAGAATTGACTCAACAATTAGACACTTTGGCAGCCAATGAAAATGCCTCTTTTGATATTTTGATGCGTGCATTTAAAGCCAGTGTTATGGCACGTAATCTAGACTTAGGCTCTGTTTACACCACACGCTCACTTAACTATGCGCAGCGTATCTTAAAAATTAATCAGGAAGATGCCGAAGCGAATTTCTGGTTTGGTTTCGGTCTGTCTGAAGGTGGCGGTCATCGTGAAGCCATTCCTTATTTAGACAAAGCCATGAAAGCAGGTGTGCAGGAAGCTTATTTGTCTGCGGCAAACAATTATATTGCCATGGAACAAAAGAAAAATGCAGTACAAACTTTGAAAAACTATAAAATCAAATACCCGCAAGAAGCCGAAGTGGCTGACCGTTTGATTGCTGAAATTGAAAAGCAAGGTCGCTGGAATGTGTGGCAAGTGATCGCACCACGCACTTAATAAAAAATCGATACAAAAATACCTAAAAATAGACCGTTTCGACGGTCTATTTTGCTTTCTACGCAATTGAAAAAGCTTTAAAAAAACGTATGATGGAAAAAAATCTTAAAAATTAAGCCAGACTTTCCATGAATAAAATTGTGATTGCTGCATTGCTCAGTACAACACTGCTGTCTGGTTGTCAGGTGGTCAGTGTTAAAAATCAGGCGTTAAAAGTTAGTATTGCCAATGAACGTGATAGTATTTTATCGCGCAAAAAACTGAGTGAAGCCAGTTTAAATGTCTTGTCGATGACAGGACGTGAAGCCAATATTTGTGCCGAAAAACCTGAAGAATGTGTGAGTGCACTCAAGCAAATCCCACAAATTCAGGATGAACAACTGCTCTCAACCGCCAGTGAATTATATTTAGCGAAAGCGATTGAACTGGAAAATTCATCGTCCTGTAAAATCAGTATTCTGAACAGTAAAAGATCGGAAGAACAACAAAAAATTCATCAGGCCAATTATGAACAATGTTTAGATCAGCAATTGCACATGCTCGATCAAAGTATTCGTTATAGTTACGCCTACATGTTTAAAACCAAACGTGCGCCGCAAGACCGTCTTTTTGATAACAGACAAGTCCAAATTCGGGATTTTTATAATCAGGCGATTGCCAAATTGGTCAGCAGCTATGCGCTGCGCTATAAACACGATGAATTGCAACAACAAATTCGTGTTGGCAACAGCATTTATGACATTGATTTTGAGTACTACCCGCAGCTGAAACAACAAAAAATTCAGCAGTTGATGTCAACCTATAACCTGAACTTTTCGGGTTTGCGCTCGGTCACGCGCCGTGATGGTTTTGGGTCTGAATTTCTGGTGGTATTGCCTGAAAATCCAAACGATGATCTGAGCAAAAGCAAATATATTATTGATCCGCTAAAATATGATTATCCTGCAGGAAAAAATCCAAATATTCACCAAGCTCGCTATTTAGCCGCGACAATCACTGCAGAACCACATAGCGCCAATTCCATTGAAGATATTTTGAATCGGCCGCATTTTAAGCTCAAGGCTTATGATCCGTATAAATATGAATCTGCCCAAATTGCACAAAAGAACTACCCGCTTGCAGCTAACTTTTCTGCACCTTATGGCTTGTGGTTAGCGCAAAATAATTTAGGTAAATCGGCTTATTTATCCTTAATTGATCGTGAAGAACGACTCAGTATGCCGCATTTGTACTTACTTGAGCCGTATAATCCGAATAAAAAAGTCATTGTCCTCATTCATGGTTTGGCCAGTAGCCCCGAAGCGTGGATTCGCTTAACCAACGATATTATGGGCGATCCTGTATTGCGGGAAAACTTTCAAGTCTGGCAAGTGTTTTACTCGACCAATATGCCAATTTTAGAAAGCCGTTTCCAAATTTATGCCTTGCTTCAACAAGGCTTTAAACAGGTCAGTCCTTCTGCTGCAGCCAAAAAAGATGCTGTAGTAATTGGACACAGCATGGGTGGTATTTTGGCACGTTTGTTGGTCAGCGATACTGATTTAACTCAACCTGCCATGCAAATGCTTAAAAACCGACGTCTGGAACGCTTTAAATCTGATCCTTTGTTGCAAGCACGTTTGCGCCTTAAACCCATCACCAATTTTAACCGTGCAATATTCTTGGCTGCACCGCATAAAGGTACAGAGTTTGCAGACCGCTGGTTCACCCTTGCAGCACGTAAAGTCATTCGCTTACCGACTGCATTTTTAAGCGCGTTTGCGGATACCTTGCAGCAACATGAAGTCGATTTAAAAAATCTAACCAAAGAAATTGGGCATGGCGTCATTCAAAATGGACCGAGTGATTTAAGTAAAAATTCCAAATTTACGGAATTAACTGAAGATATTTTGCCTGTCAAAGGATTTAAATATCACAGTATTATTGGCAATAATACCGACAGCACTGAGCATCTGTTAATGAATGACGATGTGGTGCATTACAACAGTGCCCACTTAGATGGCGCTGTTTCAGAAAAAATTATTAAAGGCGGACATTCCATTCAGGAAACGCCAGAAGCTGTATTGGAACTGCGACGTATTCTTAGATTACATTTGCAAGATTTAGGCTTGTATAAACCGTAATCCGTCACGGCAAATAAAAAACCGAAGTCTAAGTGGCTTCGGTTTTTTATCTATCATGCTATTTCTCAGCAGTATTAGATTGGTGCTTGTCCCCAATAAGCTTTGGTCAATAAGGCCTCTAATTCGGCATAGTCATATTCGCGTGGATTATAATATGGACTATCGCAGATAATACGTGCCACTTGGGCAGGTGCTGTTTCGGGTAATCCTAAATCTTTAAGTGCCATTGGAATATTCAATCTTTGGTTAAGCTGATAAATCGCCAAGCCCAACTGTTCCCGATCTGACACATTTAAAGCCGCTGCCAGTTGATTCATTGCAGCAATATCTGCATGTCGGTTGTAATACACTGAATACGCCAACACAATGGCGTGGGTTTGCGCATGTGGCAACTGATAACGTCCACCTAAGCTATGGCAAATTTTATGATGAATTGCCATCCCCACCGAACCCAAACACACACCAGCCAACCATGCACCATATAAAGCGTGTTCACGTGCCTGCATATTATGAGGCGCTTGCACAATTTCAGGTAAAGCCTGTGCCAGTTGAGTAATCGCCTCTAGCGCCATTAAACTTACAATGGGATTTTTATCCTGTGCATATAATGCCTCAACTGCATGTGCCATCGCATTCATGCCCGAACATGCCGAAATTTCAGTGGGTAAGTTGAGTGTCAATTCAGGATCATAAATCACAACTTTAGGCAAAACTTGAGCTGCTTTGCCTGTGGTTTTCAGCTGGTTTTCGGTGATGCCATACACCGCTGTCATTTCACTACCTGCATAAGTGGTCGGAATTGCAATAATCGGCGAATGAGTTTCTAAGGCAATCGCTTTGGCTAAACCAATCGCAGAGCCACCGCCTAATGCCAAACAGCAATCTACTCCTAAACGCTGCACATCTTGAATGGCCTGATCTGCAACCTCTTTTGGCACATGCATCACCGCATGAGGATAGACCGCTACAGCCATGTCTTGGATTTGTGCCAATAAACGCTCGCCTGCGGCTTGTTGCCCTGCAGTAGTAATAATTAAAATACGCTGATAGGCATAAGGACGTAAAATCTCTTGGATTTTTTGCAGATGACCTACGCCAAAGTGAACATCGATTGGCAATGCCTGATAATGGAATGCTTGCATGTTATTGAGCTTAAATATTGTCGTTACATTTTAATAGCATATAACTATGACTAGGCTACTGAACAGCCCAATTCTGCAACGCTGCTTTGCAAATATTCACATAAAGACTCGAGATAAACTATTTTGCTATAAATACAAAAACCCATGATCTCATGGGTTTTTGTATTATTAAAATCAAATGCGATGAATAAATCAGCTATCAATTTTAATGTAAAGAAAACTTGTACTTTTGTGCTTAGTCAATTTCTTTTAGGCACACTGCAGATAAAATTGGCACACCGAAACATGGAAGCAACAATAAAATCCAGTATTCCACGACGGTAGCTTCACCACTGATCATATTGATGAATAATCCACCAATGATTAATACCGCTGCAATTAAACCCAGAAAAATTCCAAAAAATCTTGCAGGCATTTTACGTCCCCTGAACAATCGAACAAAAGTGTTAGATCTAGTATATACCTTATAGTTGAATAAGATATGACTTTTTGATCAATTGATGGCTTAAATTTTATTAGGATTTAAACACCTGATTTAAAATGTTTTTTATAGAAAATCACAACGATATTCGATCAGACACATTTCCTAACAATAATAAAATCTTATTAAATATATAAGATTATATTATATAGACTCAAAATAAATGAGTGTGGATGAATGAAAACACCAGATCAACTAATCACTGAAGCCAAAAGTGAAATTACAGAAATTAGCGTGCAAGAATTGCATGAAAAATATTTGCAACATCCCGATATTATTTTGATTGATGTACGAGAACCTGAAGAACATCAGGCTTGTGCAATAGACCGTGCAGTGAATTTTCCACGCGGCATGTTAGAAATGAAAATTGCACAACACCCTGTAGTAAACCACTATTGCGATGTTGAACGTGCCCTTACCAATCTGGCTGAACGAGATATTTACTTACTTTGTGGTACTGGTGCGCGTTCTGCACTTGCCACTCAAGCCTTACAAAGAATGGGTTTCGAGAAAGTCTATTCAATGCAAGGTGGTATGCAAGCTTGGCTGGAAGCAGGTTTTCCGACAGTTTCTTTTACAAGATGATACTAGGGTCTGTTGAATGCTTAAATAACGCTCAATATTAAGGTTAAATATTAATTAAAACTTCGTGTAATACTTCAATATTTATCATTGGCATTTTTGTTATAGTATTACATGAATAAATTGAATAAAAGATTGATACAGTGTTTATGATGTTGGGCAGATTGCTAGGATTATTTGCAATCTTGTTACAAGTCGCTGTGTTCCTACAGCCTTTATTGCCAGAGAAACAACATTTTTCCTCTGTCTGTGAAACTATTGCCCAAGCATTATTTTTAGAACGCACCGCACCCCATTCTTCGTATTCATCTACACACCATGAAACTGCGACTCATGTTGCATTGGAACTTGAAAGTTCACACGAACATGCATCATCTGAAGATGCGGCGCATACAGATCATGAATGTGAATACTGTCTAGTTTATAGTTTTGCACTACCATTATTTGAAAACAAACTCAGACCAATTTTAGTCCGAACGCAAATTCGGATTTTGTCTTTTAAAACATCGTTTACACCAACACTATTTCAAACTGAGCCGCTTTTTATTCTACCACAAGGTCGTGCTCCGCCTCGTTTTGACTCTTGAATTTTCTTATCATTTCTTACAGTGTTGCCATCTTTGCTTCACTCTAAAGTGTAAATTTTGCAGTATCAAATTTATGCAGCTGTAGGACAATACTTATTTTAATAACTCATTGACTTGTTTATTCGACCCTAAGGAGGAGATAACTATGCATCTGCTTCAACACAGTCATAATCATGTGAATCATACTGTAGAGCAAACGGCTTGTTTGGATTTAGCACAACAGATCATTAAAGTTCGGCAAAAAATGAATATTTCACAAACTGAACTTGCGGCAAAATTGTGTATCTCTGCCCGAACTTTAGAAAGTTGGGAACGTGGTGTTCGTCAACCCTCGAGTTCTGCTCAAGCATTAATTCGATTATTTATTAAATCGCCACAATTTGTGTTAGAAAATTTGGCATAAAGCACTTGATAATTATGAATTAAAGCAATGTAAATCAATAAAGAAGCTCCCAAGGGAGCTTCTTTGGTCAAAAGATTTGAAGCATCATTTTGATATACATATAGAATGAATACCCTTGCTGTTTTCATAGCTCTATATTCAAAAATATAATAAAGATATGAATTTATATTCAAATACAAGAATATAACTTTTCAATATACTGCCGCATATATTGTTTTTACTCGATCTATATTCTCATGAAATATCTATCTTCTTTTATCTCAATTGCTGTTATCGCACCTTTGTTTTCAACATCTGCTTTTGCAACAACAGGATATTTCATGCATGCATATAGTGCGAAATCTCAAGGAAATGCAGGCACAGCCATTGCCAATTTTCAGGACAGTCTGACTATTGCAAGCAACCCAGCGGGTTTGAGCTGGTTAGATAAGCGTGTTGATGCAGGTTTAACTATTTTCTCTCCAGATCGTGAGTCTGAAATTACAGGAAATGGTTATGGAGCAAATGGTCAGTATGATGGCAATAGCCGTAAATACTTTGTAATTCCAGATGTAGGTTATGTTCACCCAGTGAATGAACAAGTCACTGCGGGTATTGCGGTTTATGGCAATGGTGGCATGAATACCAATTATAAAAATAATCCTTATGCAGTTTATGATAATACAGGAAGCGCAGGTATTTCATTAACCCAAGCCTTTATTTCACCTGCTTTATCTTGGAAATATGCAGAAAATCAATCTATAGCTTTGGCTGCAAATATTTTATATCAACGTTTTAGCGCACAAGGTTTTGCTGGTGATGTATTTGGTGGTGCTTCGTCCAACGATGCAGCAATTAGCGACCGTGGCAATGACGATTCATACGGTGTAGGTGCACGTATTGGCTGGTCTGCAAAACCAAATGAGAAACTGACCCTTGGTGCAAGCTATTCATCTAAAATTAATGCCAGCCGCTTTAAGAAATATGAAGGTTTATTTGCCAAACAAGGTGATTTTGACGTACCTGAAAGCTATGGTGTAGGTTTAAATTATCAACTTACCCCTGCTTTATCAGTCGCGACAGATTACTTACGCATTAATTATTCAGATGTAGATTCTGTTGGCAATAAACTGGATCAATTATTCGCAAACAATAAATTTGGCACAACACAAGGTCCTGGTTTTGGATGGGATGACATCAATGTCTATAAAATTTCAGCGACTTATCAAGCCTCAGAAAAACTGACTTTACGTGCGGGTTATAGCTATAACGATCAGCCTGTTAAAAATGATCAAACCTTCCTAAATATTTTGGCACCAGGTGTGGTACAAGAGCATTTAAGTGTTGGTGCAACTTGGCGACTCGATGATCAACAAAATGTAAGTGTGGCTTATACACACGCACTCAAAGAAACAGTGCAAGGTAACAACTCTATCCCCGCTGATTTTGGTGGTGGCGAAGCCAATTTAAGCATGAGCCAAAATATTTTGGGCGTGTCATATAGTTTGAATTTTTAAATTCTACATAGCTTGAGTTTGAATAATAGCTTGCCATGATCTGAAAAGATGATGGCTTTTTTTACTTTGATTGTGATGAAGTTTTTCCAAAGTACGGCTTTAGCTAGAAATAAGACCATGCAAAGCATAATGTTACAACATGCACTACTTTCTAAATGAATCCATAGAAAACAATCAAATTTCGATGCTTTTTATAACGATGAATTACACGAAAAACTCAGTAAAATTCAGCCAAATGACACAATAATTTTCACTTTTAACTTCGCAAATCATACATTTTCAACAGCTAAGCTCTTTGAGCTATGCGATATCATTTTTGAAACTGTCGGTTTAGATTTTATGGGCGATATTTTTTATGGCTGTGTGCTCACTAACACACCAGATCAATTGAATATTATCCATTTAAAAGCTTAAACCGCTCGATGTTCGACTCGTTAGAGAGCGAGCAACAATGACATGCAGGTTCACTAATTTGACTAAGATGGCGTAAAATAAGCTAGTCACATACTTACACTTAAATTACGCTTCAAATTAAAGGACTTCAACTGCATGAACATGACAGAAATCATGGCTGATCTATCTTCACACACTCCAATGATGCAGCAATACTTACGGGTGAAGATGGAACATCCACATTCTTTAATGTTCTATCGCATGGGCGATTTCTACGAATTATTTTTTGATGATGCACACAAAGCCGCCAAACTCTTAGGCATTACCCTCACCCATCGAGGTAAAACCAGCGGCAAACCTATCCCAATGGCAGGCGTACCGTATCATGCTGCCGAAGGTTATCTCGCTCGCTTGGTTAAAAAAGGCGAAACCGTGGTAATTTGTGAGCAAATTGGCGAGGTAACAGGCAAAGGTCCTGTAGAGCGTGGAGTGGTACGGATTATCACCCCTGGTACGCTCACCGATGATGCCCTGCTCAACAGTCATCAATCTTCCAACTTGGTCTCTTTATGCTTACAGCAAAACCAAATTGGTATCGCGTTGCTGGATTTAAGTGCAGGGATTTTTAAAGTTCAGCAAATGGATTATTTGCCTGAACAACTCGCGATTGAACTTTCTCGTTTAATGCCAAGCGAAATTGTGGTCGATGAAGATATTGTCGATCCGAATATTATTGAACAGGTTAAAAAGCAACTTGACTGCCCTGTGACCAAACGCCCAAATGTCGATTTCAACCTAAACAATGCGCAAAAAACGCTTTGTGATCAGTTTGCTGTATCGACACTTTCAGGTTTTGGTATTGATCATTTGCCCTTAGCCAAAGCAGCAGCGGCAGCGTTAATACACTACGCCAAAGAAACCCAAAAAACGGCTTTACCACATATTCGCAGTATTCAATTAGAACAAAGCAGCAATTTTATTGCGCTTGATCCTGTGACCCGACGTAATTTGGAATTGGTTGAACCATTATTTGAACACGGCACTTCTTTATTCCAACTGATTAACGATTGCCAAACTGCCATGGGTAGCCGTTTACTGAGTCGTACCTTGATGCAACCTTTGCGTGACACGGCATTGTTAGATGCAAGACTGGATGCAATTCAAGCCTTAATACAAGGTTACCATGAGTCGCCTGTGCGTTTGGTACTGAAAGAAATTAGTGATATTGAACGTGTGCTGAGTCGTGTCGCACTCGGTAGCGCACGCCCACGTGATTTGGTACAACTACGTCAGGCCTGTGCGCAAATTCCCTATTTGCGTCATGCCTTACAGCCCATTGTTTCTGCACAACAATCCGCACTCATTCAAAACCTGAATGAAGAACTGGGCGATTTTCATGGACTGCATCAACGGCTGATGCAGGCAATTGTAGAAAACCCACCTGTACTATTGCGTGATGGCAATGTCATTGCAGAGGGTTTTGACAGTGAACTCGATGAACTACGCAAAATCCGTGATCATGCGGGGCAATTCCTGATTGATTTAGAAGTCAAAGAGCGCCAAGAAAGCGGTATCCCAACGTTAAAAATTGGCTACAACCGTGTCAGTGGTTACTACATTGAACTCACTCGCGCCCAAGCCGAGCAAGCACCTGAACACTATATCCGTCGTCAAACTTTAAAAAATGCAGAACGCTACATCACCCCAGAGCTAAAAAGTTTTGAAGATAAAGTCCTGTCTAGCGAGTCCCGTGCTTTAGCCCGTGAAAAGATGCTATTTGAAATGCTATTGGATGAATTACGCCAAGACATTGCTCAATTACAAATGATGAGCAGCGCGATTGCACAAATTGATCTATTGGCAAACTTTGCCCATCAAGCACGTTTACGCAATTGGGCACGCCCTGAATATAGCCCTGAAATTGGAATTAAAATTACTGCAGGACGTCATCCTGTTGTTGAGGCCTTGAGTAAAACCGCCTTTACACCGAATGATACTTTACTCGACTACAATCATCGTTTGGCAATTATTACTGGCCCGAATATGGGCGGTAAATCAACGTATATGCGTCAAACCGCACTCATTGCCCTACTTGGCTATTGTGGTAGTTATGTGCCTGCCCAAACAGCCGTATTAGGTCCTATTGATCGCGTGTTTACCCGTATTGGTTCTGCCGATGATTTATCGACAGGTAAATCGACCTTTATGGTCGAAATGACTGAGACTTCACAAATTTTACACCATGCAACCTCACAGTCTTTGGTGCTGATGGATGAAGTTGGTCGCGGAACCAGTACCTACGATGGCTTATCTTTGGCATGGGCATGTGTGTTGGATTTAAGCAAACGCATCAAATGTTTATGCCTATTTGCAACGCATTATTTTGAATTGACCGAATTAAGCAAAGAATCTGGGGTGGATAACTACCACGTAACCGCCAAAGAAATGAATGGCAACCTGATTCTCTTGCACAAAGTTCAACAAGGTCCTGCAAGCCAAAGTCACGGTTTGCAAGTGGCAAAATTGGCAGGCATTCCAGCCAATGTGATTAAAGAAGCGCAAAACCGTTTAAGAATTTTAGAAAAACAGCAGCACAAAAATGTCAATTTAGCCGTTCAAGATGACCTATTTGCACCAGCAACAAGCTCAGCTGAACCAGAAGTGATTGAACGTGTAATAGAGGTAGAAAAACCATCACCTGCTTTAGATTTATTACGCAGTATAGATGTCGATAATTTAACGCCACGACAAGCGCTGGAACAATTGTATGCTTTAAAGGAACAATTGAACGCTTAGCCGCTGTTATTTCTAAAATATTTGAGCTAAACAAAGACTCTCAATTGAGAGTCTTTGTCATTTATAAGTTTTTTTGATGATTTTATCCCCCTTTTATCAAATTTAGCAGCACTGTCTATATCAAATATCAGTAAAAGCGATTGTTAGTTGTAGTGATTTTTGCCTAAAATAGACTATTCTGAATTAGAACCATATTTTTAGGTAGCTGTCGCCATGACATTTGTTGTCACTGAAAACTGTATTAAATGTAAATATCAAGACTGCGTTGAAGTTTGTCCTGTAGACTGCTTCTACGAGGGTCCGAACTTCCTTGTCATTAATCCAGACGAATGTATCGACTGTGCATTATGTGAACCAGAGTGTCCTGCCAACGCTATTTTCTCTGAAGATGAATTACCAGAAGGTCAGGAAGTGTTTATCGAGCTAAATGCTGAACTTTCACAGACTTGGCCAAACATTACACAAATTGGCGATCAACCTGCTGATCGTGAAGAATGGAATGGAAAACCAGACAAATTACAATACTTAGAAAAGTAAGTTCGTCTTGTTGTGAAAAAGATCAGTCCTGTGCTGATCTTTTTTTATACCTAAAACACACATTTGATTGCAATATTTTCAAATTTTAACCAGCATTTTCGATTAGAATACTGCCACTTTAAATAAATATCTGATTTGCCTAATGAAGAAATTTTTCAAGGCGCTGTTTTCGTTCAGCATTGTTCCCGTTATCTTGGTTGCCTGTAGTTCAACCCCAAACAGAACAACAACGATCACCACGCCCGATGGAAAACGAATTTTCATTCCTCAAGAAAAAATCACCTATGAGCGTCAGGTAGCACCTAAAATTGTGCCTTATTCGTATAATGCATGGGTGGCAGTGAGTGACAATTTACGCCAAGTTCGTGAATATGAACGCTTCTTGGAACACAACGGTGTTGGCAATATTATTCCAAGTTTTGAATTAATGCGTACCGCACGTGACTGGCAACGCTGTGGACGTTCGCAATTTATGATTCCAAGTCGTGAATTGTGGCAAAATCAGGTGCCTACCTTGCGTGTATTTAAATATTTGGTCGCCTCTAAAGTCTTAACTGATTTTGAAGTCACTTCTGTCTATCGAGATTTACCACTGAATCAATGTGCAGGTGGTGCGAACTCATCGCGTCACTTATTTAACTCAGCCATTGATTTTAGAATTGGGCCACAATTCCCGAATGCCGAAGACTATGCCTATATTGAAAGTACCAAATACAGACTGTGTCAGTTCTGGCAGCAATATGGTCAAAGTTTAAACATGGGCTTAGGCTTATACGCTTCAGGACAAATTCATATTGATACACAAGGTTATCGAACTTGGGGGCCAGATTTAAGCCGCCATTCATCTATGTGTAATTTCTAATTCAGTGTTGTTTAGAATTAAATCCTAAAGAGGTCAAATTGACCTCTTTTTTTATTGCGAAATAGATTATCACCTGCTCCATTCCGCGAATAAATTGCACTCTGAGCAGAAAAGTTTACAATGCACACATCGCAACAAAGGTGAGCACGCTATGCAACAAATGTGGACGGATATCGATCACTATATCGAATCACATTTAATTCCCGAAGACCCAGTTTTGACGCAAACTTTAGAAAATACCGATGCCAAAGGTTTTCCAGATCACCTTGCAGTTGCGGCAAATCAGGGCATGTTGCTACAAATGCTCATTCAAATGAATCAATGCAAACGTGTGTTGGAATTGGGCACATTCGCAGCTTATAGCACAATGTGGCTAGCACGTGCGCTGCCTGAAGATGGTTATATACTCACGATTGAAGGACGTGATACCCATGCAGCTTTGGGACAGGAAAATATTGACCGCGCTCAATTAAAACAAAAGGTTGAATTAAAAGTTGGTCGTGCTGCAGAAATTCTAACAGCTCTGCCAGAAGATACTGAAGCTTTTGATTTTATTTTTATTGATGCCGACAAACAAAGCTATCCTGAATATTTGGAACTGAGTCTTAAACTTTCACGCTCAGGTACAATTATCTTTTTAGACAATGTAATTCGTGCAGGGGAAATTTTAAATCCTGACAATCACAAACCAAGCATTGAAGGGATTCGTGACATGTTCAAAGCCATGCAAAATCATTCGCGAATTTTATCGTGCACAGCATTACAAACTGTAGGCAGCAAAGGACATGATGGCTTTGCTTTAGCGATTGTAAAGTAAAGTCCACACAAGGTTAAAAAACAACCTAAAGCAATTTTACATTATATATTATAATGTTACATATACTGTCCATACAGTTATCCACAAATTATGCGGATAACCATGGACAGTCAGCAAGCATTTACATCAGTTCAACTAAACAATCTTTTGAAATGATCTTTTTTGAATCATTTACGATTTTTACTTTGCCACCAACAAAGGAACAGTTGAGTTACGGAAAATATTGGTGGTAATGCTTCCCAAGAAAAATTGATGAATTTTACTGTGGCTAAATGCCCCTAGTACAATCAACTGGATACCATGTTCACGTTGATAATCTAAAATATTTTCAGCTACATCACCATAACGATATTCAACCACCACATCTAAACCCGCTGCTGTTAAAAAATCTGCAGGTTCATTTAAAACTTCAGGATGATCGCCCACATAAAGCAAATGACATTGCAGTAATTTAAGCAAATCACTTTGTGCAATTCGCTTCATCATTTTGATGCAAGTTGGGGAATATTCATAAGCAAAAATAAAGCGGGTTGGTGCTTTAAAATGCTCTCCCACAGTCATCACGGTACAATTTGCACCACGAATAAAGTTTTCGACATTACTCCCTAAAGCCTTATTGCGTTCAGCAGATTTTTCGCCCACGCGTCCAATCACCACAATATCGTCTTCATTCAACACACTGAAGCTTTGTTCTAGAAAATCGCCTTTTTCTTGAATTTGAGTAGGTACAATTTCATATTTTTCCTGAATCATATTGGAAATGTGCTGCAATAAATTGTTGCTATAGTCGAGTGCTAATTCACTTTGTTTTTGTTCCAACTCAGCTAATTCTTTGAGTAACATCGCATTACTTTCAAAACCAATCACGCCACTAATTTCCCCCAAATGATAACTGGCAGGGTAATAATCCAAAACTTGTAATAACACCAATTCACGTTGAGTTTGTGTTGCAATCCACGCAGCAGCTTCAGCAAGCGCATTAATACAAGGCGAAGAATCAATACAAGCAATTACACGTTTCATTATTGCCTCTCTTACTGCCTTTTGCAGGCTATTTTTTAGTTGTTATTTTTAACTTAACACAACTCGTGTTGCAGGGACATGAAAAAATGTAATGAAGTTTAAAGATTTAGCCTTGCTGCATCGTATTTACTCACGATAACGAATCAATTTGGCAGGGTTTCCTACCACAATTTCCCGCTCCTGAACATCTTTGGTGACCATGCTATTCATACCAACGACTGCATGTGCCGCAATCTTCACCCCATCTTTAACACCAACATGCGCACCTAACCAAACATCCTTACCAACTTCAATGCCCTGTGAACGCACCGCTTGCTGATAAATGGGCTGATCCAAAGCCATGCCATGATCAAATGCATATAAATGACAATATGCTGCGATACGCACCTGATCATGAAGCTTAATTCCAACTCTGCCACCATCTAAAATACAGTGGTGATTAATCGCGACTTCATTGCCAATTTCTAAAGGGCCATGCAAAGTACAATCGGCTGCAATAAAGGTATTATCGCCAATACTGATTTTACGTCCTGGTTCTGCAAAAATATGTGCCAATGGTGAAATAAAACAGTTTTTGCCAATTTCTACCGTTTCCATTGCCATTAAATAAGCTTGATATTCCTGCTGCCAAGCTTCTGCCCATACACGATGTTTAGGTTTTAATGACCAATATAACCACGGCATGTAGTTTAAACGGTGTTTATGCTGCTCACGGTACTTCGATAATGGATCAGGTGAATTTGCTTCAGTCATCTTGATCATCCTCAAGGATTTTGAGTTGTTCACGCCCACGGCTAATATCTTGTAATTTTAGTTTTAAAGGGTCTATTTGATCGACTTGCATGAATGCCTTTACCAACACGCCTTCGGCGGTGTAGTCTTCGCTGTACTCAATCTGCTGACTATTTAGCTCGTATTGTAAAATTGCCCACTCATTAAAATGACAGGAAAATTGCACGGTCTTTTTTTCAATCAGTTCTATTTTTTCTGCTAGAGCCAAACATTGCCCTGCACATCCCCCATAGGCACGTACCAAGCCGCCTGTGCCCAATTTAATGCCGCCGTACCAACGATTCACCAACACCAAAACATTAGTCAACTCATTGCCTTCAATCGTGGCTAAAATAGGACGTCCTGCCGTACCTGAAGGTTCGCCATCATCATTAAAACGTAATTGATGCCCGATTTTCCATGCCCAACATTGATGTGTGGTAGATGAATCACGCTGCTGTTCCAAAAAAGTTTTTACCGCTTGCTCATTATCTACAGGCACAGCAATTGCCTGAAATCGACTTTTTTTAATTTCTTCTTCAAAAGTGATGGGCGCAGCAATGGTAAATGGCATAACACTCCAGATCAATCAACCAGTTAAATAAAAACTTGATAATTATAACGTGTTTAGCGCTCTAACGTATTTAGAGTTATAGCTTATTTGGACTGATAACCACCATGAAAAAACCTTCTATCCTCAAAGGTATAGAAGGTTAAATAATGTTTACACGACTTTCTGTTCTACAACTTATGCAGTAAGCATACGAAAACCAATAACGGTTAGAACATTCAAGCTTTAAACAAAAAAGTCTTCACCCAAATAAACTTCACGCACAATTTCATTTTCCAGAATTTCTTGCGGTGTACCCTCTGCAATGACTGAACCTTCGCTAACAATATAAGCACGTTCACAAATGGCTAAAGTATCACGGACGTTATGGTCGGTAATTAATACGCCAATGTCACGATCTTTTAAGGTACGAATGATATCTTTAATATCACCGACAGAAATAGGATCGACCCCTGCAAAAGGCTCATCTAACAACATAAATTTAGGGTCTGCTGCCAAAGCACGGGCAATTTCTGCACGACGGCGTTCGCCACCCGACACACTCATCCCTAATGAATCTTTAATATGCGTGATTTTAAAATCTGCCAGCAATTCTGATAAACGCTGCTGACGTTGCTGTTTATTTAAATCTTTGCGGGTTTCTAAAATAGCCATAATATTTTCAGCGATGGTCAGCTTTCTGAAAATAGAGGCTTCTTGCGGTAAATAACCAATCCCCTTACGCGCACGTTCATGCATGGCAAGGTCAGATAAATCCAGTTGATCTAAATGGATTTCGCCTTTATCCATACGCACCAAACCCACAACCATGTAGAAACTGGTGGTTTTGCCCGCACCGTTCGGCCCAAGTAACCCGACAATTTCACCACTTTTCATTTCAAATGAAACGTCTTTAACCACCCAGCGCTTATTATAGTTTTTGGCTAAATGCTTAATACACAAAGTCTGCTGACCGTGCTGGACGCTGTCCTGTGCTGCGCTCGTTTGATCCATTAATCACGCGCTCCCGGGAATGATTTTGAACTTGATGGTGGAATCACAATTTTTACACGACCCGCTTCAGAACCAGTTTTGTTCGGTGTACCAATCGCTTCAACATCGCCTCTGTTCATACTATAACGCAAGGTATTACCACGAATACTGGCTCCATCTTGCTCTAAAAGTGCGCCACCCGTTAAGGTGATAATGCCTGTTTCAGCATTGTAAACAATCTTTTGCGCCTGACCTTTGGCAAGCCCTTTGGCTGGATCAGTCTTTTGCTGGAATTGCGCAGGTCTGCCCGTTGCCGTAATGACACTAATTTCTTTTTTGCTGTTCAGATTAGCAACAATCGAATCTGCCTGCAGTTTCATGGTGCCCTGTTCAATCACCACATTGCCTGTATAAGTGGTGACGCCAGTACGTTCACTAAAGGTCGCACGGTCTGCCAATAAAGTAATAGGCTGACTGCGGTCTGACGGAATTGCCCATGCACCTGCCGATGAAAGCACCGCCAAGCCCACAAGTGCTGCTTGTTTTATCAACGCTTTAGGAGCTGTAAGCTTAGATTTATGGTTCATACTTTCCTCGAATATTAAAAAATTCGTATTGCCCGTCATTTAAATTGGCTTTTAAGCCCTGACTGATAAAATCAGCCTGTGGAGATTGTACAGTCACTTGTTTTTCGGTACTGATTTCACGTGTTTTAGGAAACACATTCAACTCGACTGTTTCAAGCGTCAGTTTGCCTTGAGCGAGTAACTTGGTTGCTAGCACTTGATCTGACAACACAACCTTTTCATTGTCATTAAAACCTTGTGCCTGTTTAGCAAAAAAAGTGGCATCCACCGCGCCCGCTTTATACATAGAGGCATTCAAATTTTCCAGCTTAGAGGTTTTTTGCTGCATGTCTTGCTCTAAACGGTCAATTTGCGCACGCACATATAAATTGCCCTGCTCATCTGTTTGGGTCAGATGAATTTGCTCTGCACTATAAGTCATAGAGCGAGCAGCGTCAGTTTCCAGTTTTTTGCCTTTACCGCTGTAATAGTAATAACCACCACTTACAGCTGCAATTGCAATCGCAGTAACGTATAAAACTTTAGTATCCATAAGTGGGGCTGTAACTCAAACCTTTGAATGTATGACTTAATTAATGAGGGATGCTGAGATATTTTTCAAGTAAGCTTTGGTACACACCTTTGGCGGTTAAAATCATATCGCAGATTTCACGTACCGCACCGCGCCCACCCATGGCCTGTGTGACTAAATCGGCACGACGACGCACTTCAATATGTCCATTTGGCACTGTGACTTTCATCCCTGCAATCGCAAACGCTGAAAGATCAGGCCAGTCATCGCCCATATAGAGACAATCTGCAGGTGATAAACCTAACTTGGCACAGGCTTCCTGCAATGCAGTGCCTTTATCTTCACGTCCTTGGTAGACCAAATCTACACCTAAATCGGACATGCGTTTTTCGACAATATTACTTTTACGACCCGTGATGATAATGACTTTAACACCTGCTTGTTGCACCAGTTTCATACCTAAACCATCACGAATATCGAATGATTTAATTTCATCACCGCTGTTGGTTAAGGTGACAAAACCATCACTTAGAATTCCATCGACATCTAAAACCAAAGCTTCAATATGACGCGCTTGCTCTAATAAAATATAAGATGCCATTGTTTAGTTTACCCCTGCTTGAATCAAGTCATGCATACTGATCACACCAATGACTTTATTGGCATCATCCACCACCACAAACTGATTGATTTTACGGTCACGTAATTGCTCTAAAGCTTCAACTGCACGTGCTTCTTGTGAAATCGTTGCAGGATGTTGAGTCATCACTTGCCCAACTTGTAAATTCACATCAAAGCCCTGTTGTTTATCAATTAAACGTCGTAAATCACCATCGGTGAAAATGCCTAACAAGACGTCATTTTCATCGACAATTGTGGTTAAACCTAGACGTTTGTTTGAAATTTCGTATAACACTTTGTTCATTGGTGTATCTGGTGCAACTTTAGGTAATTCTGTACCGGTATGCATCAAATGTTTCACATGCAATAACAGGCGCTTACCCAAAGCGCCTGCAGGATGTGAACGAGCAAAATCATCGGCAGTAAAACCACGTGCATCAAGTAACGCTACAGCCAATGCATCACCTAATGCCAAGGTTGCAGTCGTACTTGAGGTTGGTGCTAAACCAAGTGGACAAGCTTCCTGAATATTGCCTAATGTTAAAGCGACATCAGCATTTTGTGGCATCGGCCCGCGATCATCACCGCTAATTGTGATTAGAGGAACTTCCAGATGTTTGATGAGTGGCATCAACATCATAATTTCATCACTTTTGCCGGAGTTGGAAATGGCAATTAAAACATCACCCCGTACCAACATTCCCAAATCACCATGCCCTGCTTCACCCGGGTGCATAAAGAAAGACGGCGTGCCTGTAGAGGCAAACGTCGCAGCCATTTTACGACCAATATGACCTGATTTTCCCATACCTGTGACCACAACACGCCCTTTGCAATGCAACATGATTTCGCAGGCACGGCTAAAACGCTGATCAATTTGCGTCGCCAAGACTTGTAATGCTTGTTCTTCTATTCTTAAAGTGTCTAAGGCTACAGATTGGAAATCAATGGTATTTGACATGTTTGGCATTCAACGTTCAACTTAAATTGAGTATTTTCTACACCTCAATAAAAGCGATTTATTGAAGCACATTTAATTTTCGCAATTTTAGCATATCTATGCAATTCTACACTTTGATTCTGCGTGTGTTTTTTGTTTTAACGCATTTTTGTATGCTGTTTTAATTAACTCGCTTTTTGACTCGAGTTTCAAATGAAAAACAATCATATTTGAGCTTAGGCTATTTATTTTATTGATTCAAAGTTGCAGATAAAGCTAAAGATAGAACTAGCTCAGAAGCATATTTCAACGAAAATGCTCTAAAAATTATGGATCAAACCCATCTATAAAGCTGACTGCAAGCAAGCTATAACAAACAGCCATAAAAAAACGCTTATCTTTCGATAAGCGTTTTTTAAAATTTTGGAGCGGGAAACGAGACTCGAACTCGCGACCCCAACCTTGGCAAGGTTGTGCTCTACCAACTGAGCTATTCCCGCAATATGGAAGTGAATTATAGAGAATTTCATACAACTGTCAACTCTCTATGCTCCCAAGTGCTCAATTAATCAGCACGACGCCATACTGTACCTTGACGGGTATCTTCCAAGACCACACCTTGATCGAGCAAAGACTGACGAATTTCATCAGCACGGGCGAAATCTTTGGCTTTTTTGGCATCCTGACGTTGCTGAATGAAGTCTGCAATGGCTTGTTCAGATAAACCTAAAGCGTCCTGACCAATATCAGATTTCAGGAATTCATCGACATCATGCTGCACCAAACCTAAAATATTGGTCAAATGACGCAAGGTCGAATAGTACACCGCCGCCTGATCTGCCTGCTGCTCTTTTACCGCACGGTTCAGCTCTTTATTGACTTCAAACAGCACTGCAATTGCTTCGGCTGTATTGAAGTCGTCACGCATTGCAGCATTAAAGCGCTCCACCAAAGTCTCATCTAACTGCTCAACTGTTTGCGTACCGTACGCTTGTTGATAAGCTTTAAATGAGTGATAGAAACGTGATAATGCGGTTTTGGCTTCTTTGAGTGCTACATCGGAGAAGTTTACAGGGCTACGATAATGCGATGACACAATAAAGTAGCGGATCACTTCAGGATGGAATTTTTCCATCACATCACGAATGGTGAAGAAGTTACCCAATGACTTCGACATTTTTTCGCCATCGACATTAATAAAGCCAACGTGCATCCAGTAATTTACATACTGCTCACCTGTTGATGCTTCAGACTGGGCAATTTCATTTTCATGGTGTGGGAACATTAAGTCTGAACCACCACCATGAATATCAAAATGATTACCTAAGCAGCAAGTCGACATCGCAGAACATTCAATGTGCCAACCCGGACGTCCATTGCCCCACGGCGAAGCCCAAGATGGTTCATTTTCTTTGGCATGTTTCCACAAAACAAAGTCAAATGGATGCTTTTTGTCGACTTCAACATCAACACGCTCAGACGCGCCCGCCTGCATGTCTTCTAGCTTGCGACCTGAAAGACGGCCATATTTGTCAAATTTTTCAACCTGAAAATAAACATCGCCATTACTTGCAGGATAAGCTGTGCCTTTATTGACCAAATTACCAATCATATTTTGCATTTGATCAATATATTCAGTGGCACGTGGTGCAGCATCAGGTTCAACACAGCCTAAGTTTGCCGCATCTTCATTCATGGCTTGAATAAAACGATCTGTTAAAGCTTGAATGCTCTCGCCATTTTCATTGGCACGTTTAATAATTTTGTCGTCAATGTCGGTAATGTTGCGGACATATTTCACATTCCAACCTTGACTGCGCAAAAAGCGAATGATGTAGTCAAATGCAACCATAACCCGCGCATGCCCGATATGACAGTAATCATAAACCGTCATGCCACAGACATACATGTCGATATGTCCTTCTTTACGCGGAACAAATTCAACTTTTTTTCGTTGCTCTGAGTTATATAGAACAAATGGTTGCATAGGTTTTCAAAATAGGTCTATTAAAAGATGCTCCATCTTAACCTAAGCATTATTTTTCATAAAGTTTTTCGATGTTTTTATTCTGTATGTGTCTGTGTGAAGAGAAT
The DNA here is from genome assembly GCF_013420525.1 of Acinetobacter sp. YH01003. NCBI lineage: Bacteria > Pseudomonadati > Pseudomonadota > Gammaproteobacteria > Moraxellales > Moraxellaceae > Acinetobacter > Acinetobacter sp. YH01003. The sequence continues at coordinate 172,427 of NZ_VOXY01000005.1, forward strand.
ATCGCGGATGATCCAAGCCTTCTCCCGAAGGAGAAGGAACTTTTTAATACCTGTACTTAGGCGTTTGCTGATCTTATACGGTTTGGCAAAGCTTATGCAGCATCACGTTTTTGTACCAAAATCGCGCCAACTGAATAGCCTGCGCCAAATGAACACAAGACACCATATTCACCGTTTTCGACTTCGTGTGCAGTACGGTGTAAAGCGATAATTACCCCTGCCGAAGAAGTATTGGCAAACTCATCTAAAATAATAGGTACTAAACCTGGTTGTGCTGCTTCTTTACCAACCACCAATTTCAAAATGAGTTCGTTCATGCTGGCATTGGCTTGGTGCAACCAGAAACGCTTCACCTCGGTTGGCGCAATCTGATTCTTTTCTAATTGCGCAGTAATCATTTTGGCAACTAAGGGGCAAACTTCTTTAAAGACTTTGCGACCATCTTGATGGAAGCGTTTATCGTCAATATCTGCATTTTCACTTAAGTTTAAAAAACCGAAATTATTACGGATATTATTCGAGAACTGAGTAAACAGGTTCATGTCCAAAATTTCAAAACCTGCTTTGGTTTCAGTGTCTTCCAAAATTGAAGCGGTTGCTACATCACCAAAAATAAAGTGGCAGTCACGTGAACGGAAATCGTTATGACCTGAGGTAATTTCGACATTCACCAACAGTACGCGGCGCGCACCTGCTTTAATCGCATCATGCGCTTGCTTAATGCCGAAAGTCGCAGCAGAACATGCCACGTTCATGTCATAGGCATAACCTTGAATACCAAGCGCAGTTTGAATTTCAATCGCCACCGCAGGATAAGCACGCTGCAAGTTTGAGCAAGACAAAATCACCACATCAATATCTTCTGCGGTCACGCCTGCATTTTGCATGGCTTGTTTTGCAGCAATTACACCCCATTCTGCTTGTAGCGAAATTTCATCATCCCCGCGTTCACGCAAATTTGGACGTAAACGGTTAATGTCCAGAATACCTGTTTTTTCTGACACGTAACGGCGTTTTACCCCAGAGGCTTTTTCGATAAAGTCAGCACTTGAGCCACGACGTTCTTCAAGCTCACCTGCTGCAATTTTGTCAGCATTGAGCTGATTATACTGTTCCACATAAGCATTTAAACTTTCGACCAACTCTTCATTGGTAATAACATCTTCTGGGTGATAAAGACCAGTACCTATAATGCGAATGCCCATGTAAAACTCCTTCTAGAAATTACTAATATCTTAACTGATTCCGAGCTTTTCCCATACTTTTTGCAGCCGAGTTGCAGAAATTGGCATTTTGGTTTTCATGGGTTGAGAGAACAGCGATATGCGTAATTCTTCCACCATAAAGTACAATTCCTTGAGTCGGGCATCTTGTTTGTGTTTAAACAATTTGTCCATCCAAGGGTCAATTTGGGCGATGGCAGCATCGTCTCTTTGCAAGTTATTGGGTAAGCGGTCTAAACGTAATAACAACGCTTTCAAATAGCGCGGATATTCGCTCCACACCTCTACAGGCTTGCTATACACAAAGTCTGCCAGATGCATTAAGTCCAGCTGATCTTCTATATCATCCATATTTTTAGCAAAAACTGCTTCATCAAGCATAAGAAGCTGACGGCGGATGTCTTGCCATGCAATATAAATTTCATTAAAGATACGCAGCGTGGTTTGACCATGACTGAGGAAAGTCTTTTTTACCTCAAGCTGCAACTTTTGAAACTCTTCCAAGTTGACTGGTAAGTCACCAATAATGCTTTGCAATGTTGCATAGATCAACATTTGCTCAAGTTGAGCTTTATCACCCAAAGGCGAATACGCCAAAGCCAAGGGTTTATCAATTTGTTTTTTCAATTGGCGTGATAAATCACCCAATTGCACATATAGCAAACGAATCACGCCTTCACGGTGCTGACGAATCGCCTCACTCTGATCATTAAAGGTTTGAATCACCACACCCGATTCATCTTTTGGTAAAAGCTCTGCAAATGTTTTGCTTGGTACCAACGCCTGATATTGCTTAACCACTACGCCCGTAACTTTTTGCGAAGCTTCAAATACAAATCGTTCAGGAAAAGTTTGAAATTCTCCGTGCACCTGCTTTACAGGACTATGCGTTTCGGTATGGCAACGCGCTTTTAATTCAGATAAATCACGACCTTGCTCAATCACCCGCCCTTTTTCATCTAGCACTTTAATGAACGGCAATAAATACGCATCTACCCGCTCAAAGCTAAAGTCTTTTTCGGTGATGTGTTCAGCACGTAATTGAAATGCCAAAAAGCTAAAAATGTGCTCGCGTAAATTTACCGCATCAACACGTTGTAGCAACTTTCGAGCTGTGTCTGGAATAGGCACCAAATGACGACGCTTATCTTTAGGCAAAGTCTTGAGCAAGGCTTCAATTAAATTTTCACGCCAACCCAGAACACCCCACGACCAGATATTTTCATCGACCTGTGCCAACGCTTGCACTGGAATTTTAACGGTTGCGCCATCTTCATCATGGCTGGGGTCAAAACGGTAACTGGCCGCCAAGCGCAGCTCACCATTACGCAAATAGTCAGGAAATTGCTGCGTGGTCGGACGATCATTCAGCCAAAGTGCATCATCTTCCACAAATAAATAACGTGGATTTTGCGGCTCTACTGTGGCACGCCAATCTTCAAAGGAACGACGGCTTGCAACTTCTGCAGGTACTTTGGCGGCATAAAATTGATAAATAGTTTCTTCATCAACAACTAAATCACGACGACGTAATTTATCTTCAACCCGTTCCACTTCTTCCAGTTTAAGCAGGTTGTGTTTTAAAAATGGTGGGGTAATGCCCAAGTTGCCTGTGGTTAAAGCATCACGTAAGAATATTTCATGGGCGGCTTCCTGATCGACCTTTTCGTAATTGACAGGACGTTTCGGCTCGATAATTAGACCAAACAGCGAAATTTGATCATAGGCATTCACCACGCCTGCTTTTTTAGACCAATGTGGTTCAAAATAGTGATGCTTCAGCAAATCACGTGCAGCCAATAAAATCCATTCAGGTTCAATTTTTGCCAAGGTGCGTAGATACACTTGCGAAGTTTCTACCATCTCAAATGCCATGACCCACGGTGTATTGGTTTTATGCAAAGTCGATGCAGGGAAAATTCGTGCTTTTTGTTGGCGTACTGCCATAAACACATTGCGCTCATCGGTTTTATTGGCAATAAAAGAAAGCAACCCTGTTAATAACGCCCGATGCAGATTTTCATAACTGGCTTTTTTCTCATTAAACGACAGTTTTAAGCCACGCGCCAAATCCACCAATTGTTCATGAGTTTTCTTCCATTCACGTAAACGCAACCAACTTAAAAAATGCTGACGGGCAAAAGTACGACGTTTGTTTTCACTCATGCCATCACGGTTTTCGTGCAAAGTTTCCCACAGTTTTAAATAGAATAAAAAGTCAGAATCTGCTTCACGGAACAGTGCATGTTTTTGATCGGCTTGCATTTGTTTGTCTGCAGGACGTTCACGCGGGTCTTGTACCGCCAATGCCGCTACAATAATCAGGACTTCATTTAACACCCCAAAATGTGCACCGCCTAAAATCATACGTGCCAATCGTGGATCAATCGGCATTTTTGCCATTTGCTGACCAATTTTGGTTAAGCTGCTGCCTTGAAGCTCGCCTTTATTAGCGGTGGATTTAGTGGAATTATTCGGATGATTGTCTCCCTTTTGCGTCGCAGAGCTGCTCATTCCGTCTAAAAGAGGGGCTTTACCCTTCTCAATCATCGCACCCAGTTCAATCAACAGCTTACGACCATCATTGACTAAACGATGATCTGGCGGCTCAATAAAATCAAAATCTTCGAGCGTACCCAAGCCCAAACTTTGCATTTGTAAAATGACCGATGCCAAGTTGGTGCGTTTAATTTCAGGTTCAGTAAACTCTAGGCGACTTAAAAAATCTTCTTCTGAATACAGGCGAATACAAACGCCTGGCGCAATACGACCACAACGTCCTTTACGCTGATTCGCTGCTGCCTGAGATACTGCTTCAATCGGTAAACGCTGCACCCGTGAGCGATAGTTATAACGTGAAATACGTGCAAAACCGCTATCAATCACATAGCGGATATTGGGTACAGTGAGTGCGGTTTCAGCGACGTTGGTGGCAATAATAATGCGACGACCACCACCTGAAGGATTAAAGATTTTTTGTTGTTCCGCCAAAGCCAAACGCGCATACAACGGTAAAATTTCAGTATGACGCGGTCCATGCTTATGCAAGGTTTCTTGCAGCTCCCGAATTTCCTGTTCAGTACTGGCAAAAATTAGAATATCGGCATGTTCAGGATGACCTTTTTCTTGTGCATCGGCAAAGCATTCTTCTACCGCTTGCACCACTGCGCGTGGCAAGTTTTCTTCAAAGTCATCAAACTCATCATCATCACTACCACCAATGCTTAATTCAGAAATTGGACGATAACGTACTTCGACAGGATAGCTTCGACCTTCGACCTCAAAAATAGGTGCGCCGTTAAAATAGTTACTAAAACGCTGCACATCTAAAGTTGCAGAAGTGATGATGACTTTTAAATCAGGGCGACGTGGCAAAAGTTGCTTTAAATAGCCCATAATGAAGTCAATATTTAAAGAACGCTCATGCGCTTCATCTATAATAATGGTGTCGTATTTATTTAAATAACGATCATTGGCAAGCTCTGCTAACAAAATACCATCGGTCATTAAACGGACAATTGAATCTTGCGAACCCTGTTCATTAAAACGAACTTTAAAGCTGATGGACTCACCTAACTTTTCGCCAACTTCTTCGGCAATACGCTGCGATACACTACGCGCAGCAAGACGTCGTGGCTGAGTATGACCAATTAACCCCGTTAAACCACGACCTGCCAACATTGCAATTTGTGGTAACTGTGTAGTTTTCCCTGAACCTGTTTCACCCGCCACAATAATGACCTGATGTTGCTGAATTGCAGTAATCAACTGTTCGGCAGATTGAGTCACAGGTAAATCTTGATTCAACTTAATGTTGGGAATGCGCTGTGCACGCTCCAACACTTTTAAATTAGATTTTTCAAATAATTCCTGATATTGCTTTGGATTGGCATCTTTGCCTTTTCGTAGTCGATTTAAACGATGACGATCACGCGCCAAAACGAGGTGGTCTACATTTAAATGACTCTGCACAGAATACGCTTCCTAACCAAAACACAAACGCGTATTTTACGCTGTAATGCCTTTAAGCGAAAGAACAGTGATTTAGAATGCGTATTTAAAAAGTTTTAAATCCCCCCTTGAATTTCAAAATAGCATCCCCATATAGATGTATGTTCACCAATTGCTTGAAATGGGTTGTATTTGAACCTGAAAAATAGGTTGTCATGCAATCATCATCATTTTGAGGCCTAATAAAGACTCAATAATACTGTGATGAAAGTGTACGCTTTTTACATACTCATTTGTTTTTCCGATGCTAGTAATGTAAAAATACCATTTCAGCAATAAAACAAAATTAGATACTCTATTGCCAACGAAATACAAACCTTAATCATGGAGACAATGATGAGCTTAATTAATACTGAAGTTAAACCATTTAAAGCAAATGCATACCACAACGGTCAATTCATTGAAGTAACTGAAGCTGATCTTAAAGGCAAATGGTCTGTAGTATTCTTCTACCCTGCTGACTTCACTTTCGTTTGCCCAACTGAGCTTGGTGACCTTGCAGACAACTACGCAGAATTCCAAAAATTAGGCGTTGAAATCTATGCAGTTTCTACTGACACTCACTTCACGCACAAAGCTTGGCACGATTCTTCAGAAGAAATCAAAAAAATCCAATACGTAATGGTTGGCGACCCAACTTGGACGCTTTCTAAAAACTTCGAAGTATTAATCGAATCTGCTGGTCTTGCTGACCGTGGTACTTTCGTAATTGATCCAGAAGGTAAAATCCAAATCATCGAAATCAATGCTGGCGGTATTGGCCGTGATGCTCAAGAACTTCTTCGTAAAGTTAAAGCAGCTCAATACGTTCACGCTCACCCAGGTGAAGTATGCCCAGCTAAATGGAAAGAAGGTGATGCAACTTTAGCCCCATCTATCGACCTAGTAGGTAAAATCTAAGTTTTAGATTAAACCACTCAAAAAAACCACGCATATTTTGCGTGGTTTTTTTTAATCAGAACATCACCCTTTTCTACCTTATTTATTCATATTTCATCTCTAGAATAGAAAATGTAAAAACATTACAACACTACAATCGAATCTGTACCGGTAACAGTTGTGAGATTTATTTTTGAGGGCTGTTCTATGAAAAAATTATTTTTACTTTCAACATTAATAGCATTTTCAGTGCCAGCTTTAGCTGATTTCAACTGTAATGGCAGCATTAAAAATCGAACTATTGATGATAATGTCAAAGTGCATAAACAATGTGTTCTTGATCATGTGACTATTAAGGGCAACCTAATGTTGCATTCCAACTCACATACGGCAATTAAAAATAGTACGATTGATGGCAATTTAGAATCTAAAGGAAACTTTAGTCAGGTTAATGCACATGCCAACCGCATTGATGGCAATATCCAACTCGAAGATGGGCGTAACATCCAACTCACGTCAAACCGTGTAAATGGCAATATTCAACTTAAAGATAATTCAGGCTCAATCGTTGTAAAAAATAACCGCGTGAATGGCAATTTAGAATGTGAAGATAACCGCGTAAAACCGACTGGCGGCACAAACCGTGTTTCTGGTGACAAAGAAGATCAATGTCGTCATCTATAAAATCTAGTCTTTCAATCATTTTATTTAAATGAATGACTATTCATGTGCAAAGCATAAACACCACATCCTAAATGTGGTGTTTTATTTCGCTTCATAATAGTTTTGTCGTTTTTGGCACGTTTAGGTTGCGCAAAAAACTTATATTCAAAAGTTACAATTCTGTAATACTTTTTAGCAAGCACTTCACTTATGTTCAAAATAAGCAGATTTATTCTGTGAAAAATAATATAAAAAATAAAGGAGTTGCTTATGGGTAAAACACTTGCCGTGACATCCTGGACATACAGTGCATCTTCACGTTATTTAAAAATATTTTACGAAAATGGCTCTGGGGATTTATTCCATCCTGTACCACAATTTATTTATGACAACTTATTAAGACGCAGTGATAAAGCAGCTTTTGTGAGTAAATATTTAGCATACGATTTAAGCTTTAACCGTATTTCCATTCAATAATTGATTTTATTAAACTTTGAGCATCCACATAACGATCCAATCTAAAAATAGATTGGATCGTTTTAAATAGGTAAATAACTTCAAATATTAATACACTTCTTGAATCAATTTAAAGCGTTCCTGTTCACGGTCATCATCCAAAGTAATACTCTCCGTGAACATATCAAGCGGTCTGGCCCAAATAGAATAATCGCCATATAAGCATTGATAAACCACCAATTTCTCTTGGGTTTCACTGTGTGTAGCCACATGCAGCACTTGATACAATTGCCCTTTATAATGTTGATAAATCCCTTTTTTAAGCATTTTACAATCCCAATCTTACAGAATGGCATTACTGTACAATAAAAACTGTAACCATTCTTAAGATTTCACCTTATCAGAAAAAATGAATCGCATCGGCATATTTTTCTCTAATTTATCGTTCTAATCTACACAACAAAAAAATATCTAAACCCATTACATTATTTGAACAATTTTAAGCTTCAAATTGATTGTTTTTTGGTTATATTCGCATTATCCCATCTTAAGTGGATGTAAAAAAAGGAAACATGATAATGAATAAACTTCTTATTGCTTTAGGTCTTGCTGCCACTGTAGCACTTGTAGGTTGTGCAAAAGAAAAAGCACCAGAAACAGGGGCAACTACGGGTGAACACTTAGAAAACGCTGCGGCTCAAGCTGCACATGATGCCAAAGATGCAACACATGAAGCTGCTACTGCTACAGCAACTGCGGTAGATAACGCAGCGCAAGCAACTGAAAATGCTGCACACAATGTTGCAACAGCAACAGAAAACGCAGCTGATGCGACTGTACAAGCTGCTAAAGATGCAACTGCTGCGACTGCAGGTGCGGTTGAACAAGGTGCTGCAAATGTGAAAGAAAAAGCACAACAATAATTTGATTGTATAAAACAAAAACTCCTGAGCAAGTTCTCAGGAGTTTTTTATTCAGCACGATTTAATTAGGGTCTGTTGACAATTCGTCTATGTTTGCGACATGAGAGATATATCTCGCAAGGTTTTTTAGCTGATATAAGGCATGGGACAGGAAATTTACTCATTCTAAATGACTGGCACATAACGTAATAGCAGCAAAAAATATGCTTGTACCCTTGCGCAGCAAACAAAGCAGTGCTTTGTTTTTGCTCATGTGGCTAAAACTTTCACAGATTGCGTTAAGTTGACAAAAATAACTAATCATGCGAAAAAGTTTTTTTAGTTAACAGATGTTCACACATGCCTCGAATTGTTTCTGTACCACTTAGTTTAGAACAGCGAGAACGACTCATTTTTCTGGCCAAGC
>NZ_VOXY01000006.1:0-148800 GCF_013420525.1 Acinetobacter sp. YH01003
CACTAAAAACAATGCTCAAGTATAAATGCGAGAACGCAGGCGTATTGTTTGAAGAAGTCCAAGAAGCCTATACCACCCAAATCTGTTCGTGCTGCGGTGAGATCACCTCAAGTAGTCCCAAAGGTAGTACAGATCTTGGAATAAGAGAATGGGAGTGCATGAGCTGTGGTACAGCTCATGATCGAGATATAAACTCAGCTCTAAACATTCTTGCGCTTGGGCATAAGCGTCTAGCTGTAGGAATCACCCTCTTTTAAGGGGGGGAGGATGTCAATTCTCCTGACTGTGTTTTCATCTGTTTGGTGCGAGTGGTTCAGCTGCATCTCGCAATCAATCGGTGTGCATTTTTTTGCATCCATCCCGCAAAAGACAATCTGAAATTGTGTTCATCTTGCCTAGAATTGTGTAGGCAGTGAGTGATGCATAAATTGTCGGCAGAGTATTGCTGTTTTGATAAAAAGCCTGTGAAAAACGTGCAGGAAGGTGCAAATTTTCATACAATAAGCCCACCTTGATATTGGTGCAGACCATGCTTGATACCCAATCAGATTTCCAAAGTGATGAATTTTTGTTAGATCATTATGTGGGCAAAACCCCATTGGTGCGTTTGCAGCGTTTGGCAAGTCATACGCAGGCAACGGTTTTGGCAAAACTGGAAGGCAATAACCCTGCGGGTTCTGTTAAAGATCGTCCTGCCTACAACATGATTATGCAGGCAGAAAAACGCGGTGAAATTCAACCGGGCGATACTTTAATTGAGGCAACCAGTGGCAATACCGGCATTGCTTTGGCGATGGTTGCAGCTATGCGTGGCTATAAAATGCAGCTGATCATGCCTGACAATATGAGCCAAGAACGTAAAGATGCCATGCGTGCCTATGGTGCAGAATTGATTGAAGTGACTAAAGCACAAGGCATGGAAGGCGCGCGCGATTTGGCTTTGCAAATGCAACGCGAAGGCAAAGGCTTGGTGCTGAACCAATTTGGTAACCCAGATAATGTTGAAGCACATTACCTGACCACAGGGCCTGAAATTTGGCAGCAAACGGGCGGTAAAATTACCCACTTTGTCAGCTCTATGGGCACAACAGGCACCATTATGGGGGTGTCTAAATACTTAAAAGAACAAAATCCAGAGATTCAAATTATTGGTTTACAACCTTCAGATGGTTCAAGTATTGCAGGGATTCGCCGTTGGCCTGAAGCATATTTACCAACCATTTTTGACCGTAGTCGTGTTGATCGTATTATTGATATTCCGCAAATTGAAGCGGAAAAAACCATGCGCAAATTGGCGCAAAAAGAAGGCATCAGCGCAGGCACATCATCGGGCGGTGCGGTATGGGCAGCTTTAAAAATTGCCGAAGAAAATCCAGATGCAGTGATTGTTTGTATTGTTTGTGACCGTGGTGATCGTTATTTATCGACAGGTTTGTTCTCTGTTCAAGATACTGAATTGTGATATTCATTTTTCTATCACCCATTGAGTAAGATTTTATGCGTTTACCTGTGCTGATTTTCGATATAGAAACCGTTACCGATTTGAAGTCAGGCGCGCATTTATATCAACTCGATTTACCCGAAGCAGAGCTTGAACAAGCATTAATGAAGTTGCGTCGCCAAGAGGCAGGAACCGATTTTCAGCGTTTGCCTTTGCATGAAATTGTGTGTATTTCAGGCTTGTGGATTGATGAACACGGCATGAAGCTGTTTTCCTTTAGCCGTGAACACGACAGCGAAGCGACAATGCTGAAAAAGTTTTTGTCTATTTTTGATAAGCGTCATCCGACTTTGGTCAGTTGGAACGGTTCGCAGTTTGACTTGCCAGTGATTTTATTCCGCGCCATGTATCACGGGCTGTCTGCACCAAGTTTATTTGATCAGGGCGAGATTGATCAGCAAAAGCGCTATAACAATTATCAAAACCGTTACCATCAGCGTCATGTCGATTTAATGGATGTGATGGCAATGTTTAATGGTCGTCATTTTCAAAAGTTGGATGACATTGCGTATTTGCTAGGTTTTCCGGGTAAACGTGTAGATGCGGGCTATCATGTTCCTGCATTTATGCAAAGCGGCGAATGGTCAAGGCTGACGCGTTATTGTGAAGGCGATGTCTTAAATACTTGGTTGATTTATTTGCGTTGGCTGCTGCTCAAAGGGCAATTGCTGCTTGAAGAGCATACTTTATGGGTACAGCATACCATTCAATATTTGCATACTCAGCCGCAGCATGCAGACTTTTTAAGCGTGTGGCAGCACAGTTCGCAGCAAACTGAATTTACCCGTACAGATTTTCCTGAACAAAGTGTCACCACGCCTTCAAATGAATCCGTGATGCCTTTTCAATCTTCCCCATCTTCCGATATTTAGACTGATATGAAACATCGCAGTAAAAACCGTACCACGCAGCAGGCTGAATATTGCTTTCAGGTGGAATCGTTGTCACATGAAGGGCGCGGGATTGCACACTACACAGCTCAGTCGGGTCATCCAGCCGAGAAGCAGGGGAAAACAGTTTTTATAGAGGGCGCATTGCCTGGTGAAACAGTACGCGCCAAAATTACGCATAGTAACAAACGCTTAGAAGAAGCCGAGTGTCTAGAAGTGCTGGGTGAGCCTTCGACATTACGGGTTACGCCACAATGTCCACATTATCAGCGTTGCGGTGGTTGTAGCATGCAGCATATTCAGTTGGATGAGCAGATTCATCTCAAACAACAGGTGTTGCAGTCGCATCTGCAACATTTTGCGCAAATTCAGCCTGAAGAATGGTTAGCGCCTTTGCGTTCACAGCGTGAAGATTATCGCCGCAAAGCCCGTGTTGGGGTGCGTTATATTGCCAGTCAAGACAAATTGGTGGTCGGTTTTCGTGAGCGCAATAGCAATAAACTGACCTCAATTGACCGCTGTATGGTGTTGGATCAGGCATTTGGTTCGTTAACACGAATCAAGCAGCTACTCCAAAGTCTAACAGGCAAGGCCCATATTGGTCATATAGAATTGGCGATGGGAGATCAAGAGATTGCTTTGGTGGTGCGGCATACAGAACAACTATCTGCAGCCGATATCAACCAGTTACAGCAGTTTGCGTTACAGAAACACTGGCAATTGTATTTGCAGCCTGAAGGTCCAGACAGTTTGCATCGGGTTGATGATCCGCATGCAGCAATGCGTTTGCATTATCGTTTAGATGATTTTGATGTGAGTTTTGGCTTTCATCCCCAAGACTTTACCCAAGTCAATTCTACAATTAATCCACAAATGGTTAAGCTGGCATGTGATTTGCTTAACTTAAAATCAGGTGATCGGGTGCTTGATCTGTTTTGTGGATTAGGCAACTTTTCATTGCCGCTTGCACGTTGTGTAGGTGCAACAGAAAAGGTGGTTGCTGTAGAGGGTTCAGAGCAAATGGTGCAGCGTGGTGCAGAGAATGCACAACGTAATGATTTAGACAATGTTAAGTTTTATTCACAAGATTTAACAAAAGATTTTTCGCATCATTCTTGGGCAAATCAAGGATTTGAGGCATTATTAATTGACCCTCCGCGTTCAGGCGCAGAGGAAGTGATGTATTATGTGCCCAAATTTGGCGCAGATAGAATCGTTTATGTGTCTTGTAATCCAGCCACACTCGCAAGGGATGCAGGTGTATTGGTCAAGCAGGGCTATCAATTGAAAAAAGCAGGCGTGATGGATATGTTTCCGCATACGGGGCATGTCGAATCCATTGCCTTGTTTGAGAAAGAAAAGCAAATAAACGATTTATAATATGAAGTACATAGAGGTAGGAGAAGGGTATGGTCACAGTACGTGAACAACTTCCTGGACGTTTAAATGAACTGTCTGAGGAAACGACTGTAGAACATGCCGAGCAAGCCCGACAGGATTTAGCAGAATGGCTAGACCGAGTACGCGGGATTTACGATGGGGCGGCACTTGAACAATTAGAACGCGTTGCCAATTACACCCTGAAAAAAGAGCTGGAAACAGACGTCAGTCATCCATCGCATACCTTATATACAGGTATTGAGATGGCGAATATTTTAGCGCACTTGCATGTCGATGAAGACACTTTGTCTGCAGCCATGCTCTATCGTAGCGTGCGTGAAAATGTCATGCAGTTAGATGAAGTGCGTGAAGAATTTGGTGAAGCAGTTTATGGCTTGATCAAAGGCACCTTGTCGATGGGTAAGTTGTCTGAACTGATTGAGAAAAATAAGCGTTTAGAAGACCATTTTAATAATAACCAGCGTGAACATTTAACAGGCATTTATAAAATGCTGATTTCCATGACGGAAGATGTGCGCGTGGTGCTAATTAAACTGGCAGAACGTACCTATTCATTACGTGAGTTGGCAACCGCTTCCAAAGAACGTCAGGAGCGTGTGGCGCGAGAAATTTTAACCATTTACTCGCCATTGGCACACCGTTTAGGCATTGCCCAACTGAAATGGGAACTCGAAGATTTAGCCTTCCGTTATTTGGCGCCAGACCGTTATAAAGAAATTGCGACGTTACTGAATGAAAAGCGTTTGGAGCGTGAAAACTACATTCAAAACGTAATTGAGCAATTGCGTACAGAGCTGGGCAATAATGGTATTCATGCCGAAATTAGCGGGCGGGTGAAACACATTTATTCGATTTATCGAAAAATGAAGAGTAAAAACCTCAGCTTCGATCAGCTCTATGACATTCGTGCTGTACGTGTTTTGGTGAAAACCATTCCAGAGTGTTACCACTCTTTGGGCATCGTACATCAATTGTGGCGGCATATTCCGCACCAGTTTGATGATTACATTACCAATCCAAAAGCCAATGGTTATCGCTCATTGCATACTGCCGTAATTGCAGAAAACAAGTCGCTTGAAGTGCAAATTCGTACCCTAGATATGCACGAAGAAGCCGAGCTTGGGGTATGTTCACACTTTAATTATAAAGAAGGTTCTAAAGCCACAGACCATTCGTTTAATCATCGTTTACATTCCTTACGTTCTGTTTTGGAGCACTATCAGGAACGTAACGATGCCAGCGCACATAAAGAAGATGACGATTCTGAAAACTTTGAACAAATCCAAGAGTTTGAAGATTTTGAGAAAATTTATGTGTTCAGCCGTGATGGTGATATTAAAGAATTGCCACGTGGCTCAACGGTATTGGACTTTGCTTATCATGTGCATACCGAAGTCGGCAATAAATGCTATGCCGCGCGGGTCAATCAGCGCTATGTGCCGCTTACCTATACCTTAAAAACAGGTGAGCAAGTCGAGATTCTAACCAAAAAAGACCGTGAACCGAACCGTGATTGGTTGGTGAATTCTTTAGGTTATATTAAAACAGCACGTGCGCGCGATAAGCTGCGTCATTGGTTTAGACAGCAAGACCGCAGTAAAAATCTGGAAGTCGGGCGTGAAGTGCTCAACAAAGAACTGTCACGTTTGGCGATTCATCCAAAAAGTATTGATTTAAATGATTATTGCAATCACTTTAACGTCAAAACAGGTGAAGACATTCTGATTGGTTTGGTGAATGGTGATATTAGCCTGCATGCCTTAATTAATCAGGTCAATCGTCACATGCACTTAGATCAGGATGAACCTGAACTGGTGTTGAAGCCAACCTTGAACCCACGTGCCAGCCATACCTTATCGGCACATGGCATTTTGATTGATGGTTTGGATAACGTTGAACTGCATATCGCACAATGCTGTCAGCCTGTGCATGGTGAAGCGATTGCGGGGTATATTACCCTGAACCGTGGTGTGAGTATTCACAAAGTGGCGTGTTCGGACTATGTGCGTATGATTGGCAACGAACCTGAACGTGCGGTAGAAGCCGATTGGGAAATGCAGCCAACCCGTGGTCAAAGCGTGCAAATTGTGGTGGAAGCCTATGACCGCCGTGGTTTGCTCAAAGACTTAACCCAAGTGATTTTTGCCGATCAAATTAACATTCGTCAGGTGAATACTATTTCTGAAAGTGATGGTATCGCCAATATGAAATTGTTAATTGAGGTTAAAGGCTTGGCGCAACTTTCTCGTTTGTTGGCACGTTTAGAGCAGCAACCAGGGATTATCAGCGCACGTCGTTTGGTGCAAGGCAGCTAAGCGAGCACGCTTTAAAAAACCAGCATGTTTGCTGGTTTTTTTCTATCGTATTTCAGCCAAAATGGAGAAGGGCGGATGAATAAAACACCTAAAAAAATTTGTGTGAATGTTAGCCGCATTCAGCAGATTTTTAGTCCCGATCCAAGTGCTGTACGCAGTGAACAGATTCAACAGCAAAAACAGGCTATTTATCGGCATCGGAATCAATTGCTTTCTGGATACTTAGAACACGATATTCAAAACAGCGATATTGAGCGTAACCCACATGGCAAGCCATTTTTGACAGCATTCCCTCAATTGCAGTTTAACCATAGTCATAGCCGTCAGCATTATGCTTTGGTAAGCAGTTTTGAATTACTCGATGTTGGCGTAGATGTCGAGGACTTAGACCGTAAGGTGCGTTTCGATGCCTTGGCACAACATGCGTTTCATCCCAATGAACTCCAATACTGGCAAGATTTGGAACACGACGCTGATTATTGGTTTCGTGTCTGGACAACTAAAGAAGCAGTGCTGAAAGCATCAGGTTTAGGGATTCGTTTAAGCCTGAATGAGTTGGATACTCGTATGCATCCCAATGCACAGGGCGGCATTTGTCATCATCCACAGATTGGGCATTTTGCCTATCAAAACTTTCGTTTATCAGATTGTATGTTGACCGTAGCATGGCGAGCAGCGCCATCTTGCGTAGGCTTTCAGTTTCCACAGATTCATATTATTCAGCATTAACATCGCAACGTCAGCGTAAATATCGCAATGCTAAGGCACAAAAAAGCCTATCCGAAGATAGGCTTGAATGTTGGTGTCAGCAGAAATGCATTAAGGAATTTCTTGCTCTTCACCTTCAAATTCAGGTTTGACTTGAACAATGAAGTCCTGACGGTTCAAACCGCGCCATAAGGCAAAGGCTGTACCAATGTAAATAGATGAATATGTTCCGACAAAGACACCCACAAACATCGCAATCGAGAACCATTTCAGACCATCACCACCCATGAGCATCATCGCGACTACAACCAATAATAGGGTCATAGAGGTGTGAATGGTACGACGTAAAGTTTCTGTCAGCGCAATGTTTACCACTTCAAGTGGTGTTGCACCACGGATTTTACGGAAGTTTTCACGAATACGGTCAGATACAACAATGTTATCGTTGAGTGAGAAGCCAATAATCGCCAATAACGCTGCCAATACAGTCAGGTCAAATGGCCATTGCATCATGGCAAAAATACCCAGTGTCACCACAATATCGTGGAACAATGACAGTACCGCACCCATTGCCAGTTTGAATTCAAAGCGAATGGTGACGTATACCAACATCAATAACAGCGCTAAAGCTACAGCGCCCGCAGAACGTACGTACAGCTCATTACCGACTTGACCACCAACCACATCTACCTTTGGCACAGTTGCCGTGTTATTTGGTAGTTGTACCGCAGCAGTAATTGCTTTGGTTAAGTCTTCTGCTTCAACATCTTCTTGCACAGGCATACGTACCATTAGGTCGCGGTCTGAACCAAGCGTTTGTACCACAGGGTCGTTAAAGCCTGCTTTGACCAATGCGTTAGAAACATCGGTGGCTTTTACTGGATTGCTATAGTTGAGTTCTGCAGCAATACCCCCAGTAAAGTCCAAACCTAAGTTTAAACCTTTGGTGGCAATGAAGAAGATACTGGCAACCGTTAATAGAATAGAAAGCAATGCCGCAGGCAAAGCAATCTTCATAAACGGAATCACGCGCTCATCATCAGGGCGGCCATATTTTTTTGAAGGCAGTTGAGTATTCTCAGTCATCAGTGATCTCCTTAAATGCTCAACTTTTTCAAGTTACGTTTTTTGCCGTAGATGATTTGTACAATTGCACGGGTCACTGTAATTGCAGTAAACATCGAGCAGACAATACCAATCATGAGCGTCACAGCAAAGCCTTTGATTGGACCTGTACCAATCGCAAACAGAATGAATGCCACCAAGAATGTGGTTAAGTTCGAGTCGAAAATAGTGTTATACGCTCGGTCATAACCCGCCACAATGGCTTGTTTGGGCGAGGCCCCCCACTTAATTTCTTCTCGTATTCGCTCACAAATCAAGACGTTGGCATCTACCGCCATACCAATGGTAATTACGATACCCGCAATACCCGGCAAGGTGAGTGATGCACCAATCCAAGACATGACGGTTAAAATCATGGCTAAGTTAAACACTAAAGCGAAGTTGGCAATCAGACCAAACAGACGGAAGAACACCACCATCCAGATTGCAACCAAAATGAAGCCAATCTGAGTCGACAATACGCCTTTATCAATGTTTTCTTGACCCAAGCTTGGACCAATCACACGTTCTTCGACAAAGTACATTGGCGCTGCCAAGGCACCTGCACGAAGCATTAAGGCCAATTCAGAGGCTTCTTGTGGGGAATCTAGACCTGTAATACGGAACTGCGAACCCAATACCGCCTGAATGGTTGCAGCATTAATGACGACAGATTCGGTATATGGGGTGCGTACTTCAGTTTGTGTGCCAGTTTCATCGGTCACATAGCTAATACGTTGTTTGTTCTCAATAAACAATACCGCCATACGTTTACCCACAGCGTTACGTGTCGCATCTGCCATGAGTTTACCGCCCGCAGCATCAAGGGTAATGTTAACTTCTGCACCGCCTGTATCTTGGCTAAAACCACTCGACGCATTTTGAACACGCTCACCCGTTAAAATACGGCTGCGGTTCAATAATAACTGACGACCACTGTCCAAAGATTCAAAGGCAAACGCTTCTGTGCCAGGTGGTACTGTACCTGTAGTCTGACCTGTGTACGGATCAATATATTGATCATTTAAGTCAGACACCAAACGGAATTCGAGGTTCGCAGTACGACCGAGTACACGCTTCGCTTCAGCCGTATCTTGTACGCCTGGCAATTCCACTACAATACGGTTGCTACCTTGAGTTTGTACCAAAGCTTCAGCCACACCTAACTCGTTAATACGATTACGTAAAGTAGTTAAGTTCTGATTGACCGCATACGACTGAATTTCCTGTTTACGGACATCGGTATAGTTCAGACGTAAGCTAGAGCCTTCTGTGGTGGCTACAGCTTGCTGTGTGTATTCATTGCCGTTACGACGTAAGAAATCCATCACTGCATCACGGTCTGCATTATTGGCAAACTGTAGGGTGATGGTGTTGTTATTCAGCGAAAGGCTATTAAATTTCAGCTTGTTGTCACGCAATTGACGGCGTAAATCGGTGGCTGAAGTTTCCATACGCTGGCTGATGGCCTTGTCCATATCCACTTCTAATAAGAAGTGCACACCACCACGTAAGTCCAGACCGAGTTTCATTGGTTTTGCACCAATTTTTTGTAGCCATTCTGGTGTGGTTGGCGCAAGGTTCAGTGCCACGACATAGTCATCACCTAAACCGCGACGTAAAGCTTCTTTGGCTTTGAGTTGGGCTTCTGAGGTGTCTAAACGCAACAATGCAGCATTGTTGGTAAAGCTGTTGTCATGACTGGCAATATTTTCTGATTGTAAAATTTGCTCTGCTTTTTGTATGATGCTTTGATCAATTTGGGTACCAGCTTTGGCACCTGAAATTTGAACAGCAGGTTCATCTGGATACAAGCTAGGCAGGGCATATAATGTACTCACCACAAGAACAACGAGGATGAGCAGATATTTCCATGCTGGGTAACGCATTTATTTTCTTCTTAAAATGAAAAAGTCGTGCGTGAGCACGACTCTTTTTGATTAGAGGTTGTTTAATGTGCCTTCAGGAAGAACTGAAATGACACTCGCGCGTTGTACTTTTACTTCTACACCACGGTTCAGCTCTACCACTGCAAAATCACCTTCAATTTTCGTGATTTTACCCATAAGACCACCTGCGAATACCACTTCACTGCCTACGCCCAAGCTTTCAATCAGTGTACGATGCTCTTTGGCACGCTTTGATTGTGGACGCCAAATCAGGAAGTAGAAAATTGCAATGAAGACTGCAATCATTAAAAGGTTAGCCACAAGGCTTGGTTGTTGTGCAGCTTCACCTGCTGCGTGAGCGGTCGAAATAAAAAGGCTCATTTCATTTTCCTAAACTAAAAACTGGCGATCAGTGATCTGATAATAAATTGGGTTTGTTCTGCAATTTACCTTGTCTTTTTACTCAGCGCAAATACTGAAAAGACTAATCTTCAGGACAAGGCGGTACTTGTAGGCCACGACGGGCATAAAAGTCCTGTACAAATTCATCGAAAGTGCCGTTATCTAAGGCATTGCGAATATCTTGGGTAAAGCGTTGGTAATAACGTAAGTTATGAATAGTGCCCAACATTGACCCCAACATTTCGCCACATTTTTCTAAATGAAACAAATAAGCGCGGGTAAAGTTCTTGCAAGTATAGCAATCACAATGCGGATCGAGCGGGCTTTGGTCATGACGATACTTACTGTTACGAATACGCACCAAGCCATCGGTTACAAAGTAATGACCATTGCGCGCATTACGGGTTGGCATCACGCAGTCGAACATATCGACGCCACGACGAATTGCTTCCACAATATCTTCTGGCTTGCCGACGCCCATCAAATAACGTGGTTTATCTTCTGGCATTTTAGCTGGCAAATAATCCAGTACTTTGATCATTTCTTCTTTCGGTTCACCCACCGAAAGACCGCCAATGGCATAACCATCAAAACCAATTTCAAGTAAGCCGTTTAAAGATTCAACACGTAAATCTTCGTACATACCGCCTTGAATAATCCCGAACAGCGCGTTGCTGTTTTGTAGTTCATCATGGTGATGTATTTTACAGCGTTTTGCCCAGCGTAAAGACAATTGCAAAGATTTTTGTGCTTCTTCATGCGTTGCAGGATAAGGCGTACATTCGTCAAAAATCATCACGATGTCAGAGTTCAAAGTTTTTTGAATTTCCATCGAGATTTCAGGCGAAAGAAAAACCTTTGAGCCATCAATAGGCGAACGGAAGGTCACACCTTCTTCTTTAATTTTACGCATTGCGCCTAAGCTAAACACCTGAAAGCCACCAGAGTCAGTCAAAATAGGCTTATCCCATTTGATGAATTCATGTAGACCGCCGTGTTGCTGAATCACTTCTAGCCCTGGACGCAAATATAAATGAAAGGTATTGCCTAAAATAACCTGTGCCTGAATTTCTTCAATATCGCGTGGCAGCATGCCTTTGACTGTGCCATACGTCCCCACAGGCATAAACACAGGGGTTTCTACCACACCATGAGCAAGTGTTAAACGACCACGACGGGCGCGCCCCGACTGACCTAATTTCTCAAACTTCATATATGTTCCAAATCAAGGCGAAAAAACAGTTCGCTGATTGTTCATGCTAAAAGTGCAATATTTTCCTAGATTCTGCACGGAATTGCCAGTTGAGATACGTTTTCCTTGGTAAAAATTGCGAGTAAATATTTTGTTCAAATCCATTGTGCTTACATGGCGTAAAATTGCTGAATACGTTGGGTAATTTCTTTATGTAAGGCAATTTCACCTTGTTCATGATTGTCCATTGCAGCAACGTGCTGAATTAAACGCTGAATATATAAATTACTGTCAATAAAACTCGGTTCTAATGTGAGCAAATAGGCTTCATGTGCAATGCTCAAATAATCATACGGTTCCACTTCTAAAAGTTGTGCCAGATCAATCAGCAAGTCTTTATCCACTTGTTGTAGTTTGAGCTTGGGTTGTGCGGTGGATTGTTCCATCGTGGTTTGAGGCGCTTTGTTGTGCAGGAATTCATCGAGCAAAGCACTTGGAGTGTTTAGAAATTGCGCTGAGTGGATCTCTACATCGACCTGTTTGGGCACATGAATAAAAAACAGAATTTGGCTTAAATCTAAGCCATAAGCGCCCGATAAAGATTGTTTAGCCTGCTGAAATATATCCAGTAAAAGTTCAAGATGGTTGTATTGCAGCGTGTCATTGGAATTCAGCAGAGGATTGCCATAGATATGTCGCTGTTTAAAATAATCTGCAAAAATATTTTTAAATTGATGCAGACCGCTAGAATTGTTGGCTTGAGTGCGATAACGCCATTTTTCTATATTCCATTTATTTACTTCAGATAAATATTGTGCTTCATCTTCCTGTTCATTAAACAGGCTGCGTTGGCTTGAAACAGCTAAATAATCGACCCCAAGATATTCATTAAAGACCAGTACACAGGCATAAATTTGGTCTTGTTCATATTGCTCATAGAGTTGGAAAAACTCTTGAATGAGGGTGTTTTTCAGGTTCTGAATATGTTCTAACATTTTATCGGCTTACTTTTTATTTTGGGATTTATGTTTTGAGCAATTGTTGTTTATATTTTGCTCAACCTCATGATTGTGTCAAAGCTGAGAAAAATGTCAATAAGACAAAACAAATTGTAGTCAAAGCTCACTTAAGTTGTTAAATTGTAATTAAAATCAATTCATAGAGGTGGGCTATGAGTGAATTAAACAGTGCACTAAAAGAAGACCAATTCTATAAAACACTTTTGGAAACCACGAATGCAATTCCGTGGCAGATTAACTGGAAAACCAAAGCTTTTAGCTATATTGGCCCACAAATTGAGTCTTTACTGGGTTGGACGCAAGACAGCTGGAAAACTGCACAAGATTGGATTGATCGGATGCATCCTGAAGATCGGGACAAGACCGTGAATATGTGTGTGAGTCTGTCCGATCAAGGCACAGACCACGAAGCGGATTATCGTGCCTTAACCGCTACAGGAGATTATGTCTGGATTCGTGATGTGGTGCATGTGATTCGTGAAAATAACGAAACTGTGGCGATTATTGGGTTTATGTTTGATATTTCTGCGCGTAAACAAATGGAGTTGGAACTCGAAGCGTTGAGTCGCAAAAATCTGGCTTTGAGCTTACAAGACCCGCTGACCTTGGTTGCCAATCGAAAGGCGCTCAGTGAGCGTATAGAAAACGAATTTAAACGTGCTGTGCGTCATCAACATGCATTGTCTCTCTTGTTTATCGACATCGACCATTTCAAGCCTTATAACGACAATTATGGACATTTACAGGGTGATCATTGTTTGATTAGTGTGGCGCAGTTGCTTAAACAACACTTTGAGCGTGCATCTGACTTTGTGGCTCACTTTGGTGGTGAAGAGTTTGTGGTGCTATTGCCTGAAACACCATTGGCAGATGCTGTACAACTTGCTGAAAACTTTAGGCAGGCAGTATATGCGCTGGAAATTCCACATACCAAGACAGGGGAGATTACCCAAGTCACTGTGAGTATTGGCGTAAATAGCTATCATCAAAATCAGCAATATTACAATGTGGTCGACTTTCTGCATTCAGCCGATGAGTTGTTGTATCTAGCAAAAAACAAGGGACGCAATCAGGTGCAGTATTTGACACAGTCTTTTGTTTAGTTGAAATCTAAAAAAACAGCAAGCTTCGTGCTTGCTGTTTTTATTTATGCGTTGAAAAATAATTTTAAATGAGCGGTTTAGAATTAAATGGCTTAAAAGTTTGGACGATAATCAAAACTTTGTGCTGCACCGTTGTCCCGAAAGGCACGCACAGGCTTTTTCGCTGTGGTTGCAGTGTTGATCATGTTGTTGGGAAAGACCTGAATATAGTTATTAAACAACTCGACATTGCGGTTATAAATAGTAATCGCAGCACCGACATTTTCGTTCTGCTCATCAATTTCATGCATCATTTTTAAATACAATTGGTCGGCTTTGAGTTCAGGATAATTTTCGACCACCACATTCAAGCTGCGCATCAATTCTTTGCTCAAGGCTTCAACACGTTGTAATTGGCTGACATCGGCATTGTTGATGTTTAGGTTCATAATATTTTGGCGCAGTTCAGTCACTTTTTCTAAAGTGCCTTTTTCCATACCTGCATATTGTTCGACCACTGGCGCAAGTTCTTCAAGCGTTTTTAACTTCTGTCGTTCAAAACTGGTCACATCTGCCCAAGCGCGGATGGTGGCGTTGTGGTGGCGTACGATGTTGTTACGAATCATGATGCCCAGCATCACCAAGACGATGACAACCAAAAGAAAAATTGCGATACCCATGTTTTGCCCCAAGATGATTTTCTTAGTCCAGAAAATCAACCAAATCTGTCTGTAATTGTTCTAAATAAGGTAATTTAAAAGTGCGTAAGTGTCCACGCAATGCGGAAATATCTTGAATATTTTTTGCTTTACTGGAAATTTCAAACAGGTTGCGATTGCCTAAAAAACAGAGCGTGTTCCGCTCAGGGTGAAATAACAAATCACCTTGCTGATGCTGAAAAAAATCATCCAGTTTTAACACCATTGCAGGGCTGAGGGTGCGCGCCAGTTGAATTGCATCACTACCAAAAAAGTTGAGTTTTTGATTCAGGCGAATGTCACTGGTATGCCACGGCACATGATAAGGAGCACCAAAAGTTTTATTATTTGAGGTAACGGCTAAACCTTGTAGCTGCACATCAAAGACAAATACGCCCGATAAATGCCGCACCACTTCACGCACTTTATAGTCATTGCCATTTTGATCTTTAATGCGGGTTTCACTGACATAGCGATATTCAAAGACCAAAACCTGATGTTGCTTGCCTTGTTGATCTTGCCAAACAGTACTGGCGTAACGGCGAATTTCATTGGACAGATTCCCCAAATTAAACAAGGGAAACAGACTTTTTAAATGAGCAATCAAATAAACGGGTTGTAGGGTTCGGGCAAGATGTTGCGGTGGTTGCTGCCATGCCAGTTGATAGCGCTGTGCAATGCTTTCTTGTTCTAAAAAAGTGATGACTTCTTCAATGGGGTCGTCTTGTTCATAGGTAATAAATGCCCAGAAGATACAGCCTAACCCAATCAGCAAGCAGAATTGCAGCCAAATATTACTCGGTTGAATCAAGAGCAATAAACAGAACAACACACCTATAATGCCAAGCAGGACAGGCAAAACATTTTCAAACTTGAGGGTGATGTCATCTTGCCAAGGGTGTAAGCCATCTAAAATATCTTGATGGCTTTGTGCTTTTTTTCCAATATCCCATAACCGCGCGATATTACGAAATACCCGTTGATTCTTCTTGCGTCGAATATGAATGGAGTGTTGCACGGTATCGAGCGGCATGGTGGTTTCTTTTACAGTTTGAAAATTAAGTCTGAGCTTGATCAATCAGCATGGCATCGCCATAGCTAAAGAAACGATAGCGTTCCGCCACAGCATGTTGATACGCCTGCATGACATTTTCACGGCTTGAAAGCGCAGATACCAACATTAATAAGGTGGATTCAGGCAAGTGGAAATTGGTGATTAGACGATCCACCACTTTAAACTGATAACCTGGGTAAATAAAAATTTGCGTATCACCCGACCACGCTGCAAGTTTGCCTGCATGGGCTTGGGCAGCACTTTCCACGGCACGGGTGGCAGTTGTGCCCACTGAAATAACTTTGTTGCCTCGTGCTTTGGTTTCACGAATCAGCGCTACGGCAGCTTCAGAAACTTCACACCATTCACTGTGCATGATGTGATTGGCAATATCATCGGTACGTACAGGCAGGAATGTACCTGCGCCCACGTGCAAGGTCACAAAGGTTTTTTGAATGCCTTTATCTGCTAGCTGTTGCAGTAAGGCTTCATCAAAGTGCAAGCTGGCAGTGGGTGCGGCAACACTAGCAAGTTTTGTTGGGTCGTTAAATACGGTTTGATAACGCTCGGTATCAATCGCTTCGGCTTCACGGTTAAAGTAGGGGGGAATTGGCAGCTGACCGTAGGCATCTAACACGTCTAAAATAGGCTGTGAAAATTCGACAATAAATAAGTTTTCATGACGTCCTTGAACGGTCACTTTTACAGCATCAGGCCCAATAAACAGTTCTGCACCTGCTTTTGGTGAGTTGCTGGCTTTAATATGACAATGGGCAATAAATTGATCTTGCAGACGTTCAACCAAGACTTCTACCGCACCGCCTGTGGCACGTTTACCTTTAAGACGTGCTTTCATGACTTTGGTATCGTTAAGTATCAGTAAATCGCCTGCTTCGAGTAAATTCAGTAGGTCGGTAAATTGATGGTCATGATACTGACCTTGAGCATCAAGATGCAGCAGACGAGAGGCGCTACGACTTGCTAGTGGGTAACGAGCAATGAGTTCATCGGGGAGATTAAAATTAAAGTCAGAAAGCTGCATGATAAAAACAAGTTAGAACACTGGGAAAACTGCGCCTAGTATATGCTTTTTTAGGTTTTATGGATGAAATTGGTCGATTATAAATCAAAAAAATGACAGCTGATTTAATTTTAAACAATTGCAAAAAACTTGCGTTGACAAGCTGTCAAAAAAGTTTATTATACCCATCAACACCTACCCGAGGTGGTGAAATTGGTAGACGCGGCGGACTCAAAATCCGCTGTCAGAGATGACGTGTCGGTTCGAGTCCGACCCTCGGGACCATATAAAGGAAAAGCCCTCAAGCATATTAAGACTTGGGGGCTTTTTTATTGTCTGTATATTAATGGGTTGTGCCATTTTTTAGCTCCAGTCTTAATGATTCCATTAGCCACAATTCAGGTGGTCACTTTGGAAAATGAGTACCCAAATGAGTACCTGATTTTTCATTGGTACTCATGGTGGAATCAGATGCTAAGCTTAAATTATTAGATCAATACAATAATCAAATGTGATTGATCGGGTGTCTTATAGGGCTTGTAGTACTTAAAAGCTTTATTCACTATCTAAAGCTACTTTGATGACATCTGCAATTGTCTCAGTGGTGATGCCTCTTTTTCGAGCATTCTCAGAATGGAGCCAAGTTGCTAAGTCTTTATTGCCTTTAGATGCATTGCAGCCAATACAGCACAATGCAATATTGGATAAGGTTGTAATTCTTATATCGTTGATAATGTGTTCCCAAGACTTCTTATTAGCTCTTTCAGTGCCAAACTTTTTGCCGCAATATACACAGCACAGGTCTCGCTCCGAGACCGCATCTTCTATGTGCTTTGGTATTCCCCACGAATTTGCCATTTTAGGTTTTCCTTATTTTATGGCTCTAGTTGAATGAAAAATCCTAACCTTTGATAACTCACATTCATAAAATTTAGATCTAAGCATAAAATGAAATAGTTGTCATAACACTATATAAATGAGGGTGTAAAAAAACCAGCGCCGAAGCGCTGGTTTTTTACATCACTAACTTAGGTTAGTTTTGCATCATCTTATTGAGCTGCATCAAGAGCAGCATTGAATGTTGCGCTTGGACGCATTACTGCATTCACTTTAGCTTGATCTACTGCGTAGTAACCACCGATATCAACCGATTTACCTTGTACTTCCGCAAGTTCAGCAACAATTTTGTCTTCGTTTGCAGCTAAAGCTTGTGCAAGTGGTGCAAACTTCGCTTTCAACTCAGCATCTTCATCTTGAGCAGCAAGTGCTTCTGCCCAGAATTTTGCCAAGTAGAAGTGGCTGCCACGGTTGTCCAGTTCGCCAGTACGACGTGATGGAGACTTGTCGTTATCAAGTAATTTGCTGGTCGCTTGATCAAGAGTTGATGCAAGTAATTTCGCACGAGTATTATCTTCTTTAATACCCATTTCTTCTAAAGAAGCAGCAAGCGCAAGGAACTCACCTAATGAATCCCAACGTAAGTGGTTTTCTTCAACAAGTTGTTGTACGTGTTTAGGCGCAGAACCACCCGCACCAGTTTCGTACATACCACCACCCGCCATTAACGGAACGATAGATAACATTTTCGCAGAAGTACCAAGCTCCATAATTGGGAACAAGTCAGTGAGGTAGTCACGTAAGATGTTACCTGTTACAGAAATGGTGTCTAAACCACGCGCAACACGCTCAAGTGTATAACGCATCGCACGAACTTGTGACATGATTTGAATATCTAAACCAGTCGTGTCGTGATCTTTTAAGTATTTTTGAACTTTCTTGATCACTTCGTTTTCGTGTGGACGGTACGGGTCTAACCAGAAAATTGCTGGCATACCAGAGTTACGTGCACGTGTTACTGCAAGTTTAACCCAGTCGCGAATAGGTGCATCTTTCACCTGACACATACGCCAGATGTCGCCTTCTTCTACGTTTTGAGTCATCAACACTTCACCCGTGTCAATGTCGGTGATGTTTGCAACACCTGCAGCAGGAACTTCAAAAGTCTTGTCGTGTGAGCCGTATTCTTCAGCTTTTTGCGCCATCAAACCTACGTTTGGCACAGTACCCATCGTACGTGGGTCGAAGTTACCATTCCACTTACAGAAATTGATCATTTCTTGGTAAATACGCGCGAAAGTAGATTCAGGCATTACTGCTTTACAGTCGTAAGGTTTACCGTCAGCACCCCACATTTTACCGCCACCACGAATCATTGCAGGCATAGAAGCATCTACAATTACGTCGTTTGGAGAGTGGAAGTTGGTGATGCCTTTTGCAGAATCCACCATTGCAAGTGCAGGGCGGTGTTCTTGGCATGCGTGTAAATCTTCGATGATTTCTTCACGTAAAGAAGTTGGTAAGGTTTCGATCTTTTCATAAAGACCTGCCATACCGTTGTTGACGTTAATGCCAAGTTCTTCAAACAATTTACCGTGTTTTTCAAACGCTTCTTTATAGTAAATTTTCACACAGTGACCGAATACAATCGGGTGTGAAACTTTCATCATGGTCGCTTTTACGTGTAAAGAGAACAAAATGCCTGCTTCTTTACAATCATCCAATTCTTTTTCATAGAAGTCGCAAAGCGCTTTCTTGCTCATGAACATAGAATCGATGATTTCGCCATCAAGTAACGCTACTTTTTCTTTCAATACAATGGTTTCACCAGAATGAGTGATGAGTTCCATTTTTACGTTACGTGCGCGGTCAAGCGTCATTGATTTTTCGCCATGGTAGAAGTCACCTTCATCCATGTGTGAAACGTGAGTTTGTGACCATTGCTTCCATTCACCCATAGAGTGAGGGTGTTTTTTTGCATAGTTTTTCACTGCAGCAGGTGCACGACGGTCAGAGTTACCTTCACGTAATACAGGGTTTACTGCTGAACCTAAGCATTTACCAAAACGAGCGAGTAAAGCTTTCTCTTCTTCAGTATCCGCATTTTCAGGATAGTCAGGAATTGCATAGCCTTTTGCTTGTAATTCCTTGATACATGCAATTAACTGAGCAACTGAAGCACTGATGTTCGGAAGTTTGATGATATTGGTATCTGGATCTTGCGTGAGACGTCCAAGCTCTGCGAGGTTGTCGGCTACCTTCTGTTCTTCGCTTAGGTATTCCGAGAATTCAGAGAGTACGCGTGCTGCGACAGAGATATCACTCTTGACAATCTCGATGCCAGCAGGCTTAGTAAAGGTCTCAATGATCGGCAGTAGAGAGTAGGTCGCCAACAATGGCGCCTCATCGGTCAGTGTGTAAATGATTTTTGACTTTCCACCAGCCATATATAGCCCCTTGCTTTGATTGAGTTTTTTAGGAGCGAGATGATGACTCAGCCCCTGCGAACCGATTTGCCTAATTTAACCTTGAGAGTATCGACTCTCAATGCATTTCAGTCAACGTAATTACAGTGATGACGCCATTTCGCTACGAAATGATGTGTCGCATTTGTGCGAGTCAAGACACGGCTTAATGTAAAAATGAGCCTATTTAAACCTAAAAATCGCCTTGAGTATTTAGTGTTGAAATACTAATCAAATCGTATGATGAAGATATGACATCAAAAATATATGTATATTTTATTATAAATTAACCAGTTGAGGGTTCGACTTAAGTCGAATGTTTGATAAATAACCGATGAAAATGATAGGTGGATATATTTATTCTATTTATTTTATAGGTTTATCAATATGTTGCTTCTATTTTTTACAGTGTGATGCAATGTAAACTCTTGTATAGAAGTTGAGATTTTCTTCAAAAACGGAGGGAAATCTACAGATAAAAAGCCTGATTTATATTTTAAAAGTTTAGATCTATTTTTATGGTCCAAATTTTACAAAAATAAGCGTATTTTTTAGCGGGTTTGTAGCACCGTTTGATCCATCAAAAATCATAATCAAGCGTGAGCTAAACCCTTGTTAATCCATAGATGAAAAAATCAAGTAGTAAAGAAGAAATGCCGAGTTGTTACGCAGTTTTTTAAATTAGTTTGAAAGCTTATGTTTTGTGTTAAAGTTTGTAGGTTAACTCTGAATTCAATGGACGAATTTTGAAGAGAAAATAATTCATAACGTGTCAAACTTTAATTAACGAGGCAAAAATGAAAATACAGTTGCTTGAAATTGGTCCCGAAACGGAGCAACTCAGTGCTTGCACACTCTCGTTATTATTGGGCGTACATACGCCAACTAACCAAATTGATGGTTTTTTGAAGTTTGCCCGTCAAATGTTGCAAGTCGATCATGCCATTTTGACTTTTAAAAATGAGCCATATATCTGGTATTCCACCAATCAAGTTTTTAAAGCTTTTCATGCCAATCCAACCGCACAGTTAGACGTTTTCTTTCAAGGTCAGCAACTGATTGAACCTCAACATCCTCAATATGCGAATTTTGTGCAGCATATTGCAAGTTTGGGGATAGAAGCGGCTCGTTTAATTGCACTGGATTTACTCAAAACCGATGGCGAGTCGATTGGGCAGTTGTTGTTATTTGATCATCGTGAAGAAGCGTTTAGTTTAGGTGCTTTGCCGACAGTGGCGGAGTTTGCTGCAGGTTTGGTGCGTTATATTGAATTAAAAGTTGATTATGCAAGCTTAAAAGAACTGTATGAACAGCAGTCTGCATTGAATTTTAGTAAAACCAAATTTTTCCAAATTATTGCGCATGATTTGCGCGCGCCATTTCATGGCTTATTGGGGTTTTCGGAAGTTTTAGCGCAAGAGCGCGAAACTTTGGATGATTCTAGTATTCAAAATATTGCCGACTATTTATTCGACACAGCACAATCGACCTATAACTTGCTAGAAAGTTTATTGAATTGGGCGATGGCAGAGGGTGGACGCTTTGTGTATCACCCAATTAATTTTGAGTTAAAGCAATCGACCAAAATTGTTTGCGATGTGTTGAAAAGTTTGGCAATCAAGAAAAATATTGAACTGATTGATCAAGTTGAAGAAGGCATTAAAGTTTATGCCGACATCAATATGATTACCTCGGTGATTCAAAATTTGGTGTCGAATGCGCTGAAATTTACCTTTACCGATGGCACAGGCAAAGTCATTTTACGTGCAGAGCAAACAGAAACCAGTGTGGATATTTATATTCAAGATACGGGTTTGGGCATGACTGCACAACAACTCGAAACGCTGTTCGAGCCTAAACTTACTGTTAGTTTTAAAGGCACTGCAGGTGAAAAGGGTATTGGTTTAGGTTTGGTGTTGTGTAAGCGTTTTGTCGATTTGAACCACGGGCAAATTGTGGTGGAATCGAAAGAAGGTGTGGGAACGACTTTTAAAGTCAGTTTGCCAATTGCGACCAGTAGCCATCAAGTATTAAGTAAAGAAGCGTTATTATCTGAGAAAACTTAATTTCAAAGTTTATATACAAAGCAAGCAAAAGCCTGTGGATGTTTAAAATCATCCACAGGCTTTTTTTATCGTGATCAATTTAGATCAACTCTTGCATTATTGAATGTTTTGAATCGGACTACCACCCAACGCTTGCAATAAAGTCACATAGGCGTTGTATTGGTTTTGCTTGGTCTGCAATAAACTTAAACGTGCATTGCGGGTGGTTTCTTGTGCATCTAGCAGGTTTTTTAAGGCAATCGCACCATGCCGATAACGCACCTCAGTTAAGCGTTCAGTTTTCTCTGCCAGTGCTAAATTGCGGCTTTGCAGCGCGACTTGTTGATTCAGCGCGGTTCGTGCTGACAGTGCATTTTCGACATCGGCAAAGGCTTTATATAAAGTTTGTCGATATTGCACAATGGCTTTTTCATATTCCAAAGCATTCACTTTTAGATCGCGCTGCATATCATTCCATTGCAAAAATGGCAGGGTTAAACCTGCACCTAAAGTGGCAATTGGGTTTTTTAGGGCATCGCTTAAAGAGGTATGCGCGCCTGTACCGACACCTGTACTGAGTGTGCCTGTAAGACTGATGGATGGGTAATAACTGGCTCGATTGGCATCTTTATTGGCCAAGGCTTTACGTAAACGTAATTCGGCTGCACGTAAGTCGGGACGACGTGACAGCAGTTCTGCAGGTAAGCCAGCAGTAATATTCGGTAAACGAACAGCGGCTAAACTCTGTGGTTCATTGATATTCAACATTTGCACAGGTTGATGCAGTAAAACTGCCAAGGCGGTGCGTGTTTCAACTTTTTGCTGTGCAATTTGGCTCAAGGTTGATTTTTGACTTTGCAGGGCTTGTTCGGCTTGGTTTAAATCCAATCCTGAAACTGCACCCGCGCGATATTGCGCACTGACCAATTGATACGTTTTTTGCGTACTGGCAAGGTTTTGTTGTGCGACAACATAGCGTTCATTTAAATAACCCAATTGCCAATATAAATTGGCAGTGGTTGCAATCAGGCTTTGTGCGGTGGCTTGTAAGTCTTGTTCGGTGGCTAAGGCTTCCCAACGTGCAGCTTCAGTCTGATTGGCAAGTTTACCGAATAAGTCCAATTCATAGCTCAGTCCAGGATAATTCAGCGAAATCCCACGCGCTGTATCACCATTGCCCTCTAAACTAAATTGATGCCCTGTAGAAATACCTGCATTGCCAATCCGGACACCTTGCTGACTTTGGCTTTGTTTGGCTTGTAATCTGGCTTGTTGTAAATTCAGTCCTGCAACCGCGAGGTCACTGTTACGCGCCAAGACTTGTTCAACCAATTGATTTAAAGCAGCATCGTGAAAGAGTGTCCACCAACGGTCTGTATTTAGTTGTGCAAGGACTTGCTGGCTTTTTTGCTGCTGCTCAAACTGTTGAGGAATATTTGCAGCAGGTGCCTGATAAGGTGTTTTGACTACGGCTGCACAACCCACTAAGCTGCTGCCAAGAAAAAGCGCAGTGACGAGTTGGCTGAATTGTCGTGACTTCTGGTTAAATCGCATCATCATTCCTTACTCTAATTCCTTATTCTCTAGATAGCGCATCGACAGGGTTCAGTTGGGCAGCATTACGTGCAGGAATAAAACCGAACACAATTCCAATCAGGCTTGAACAGACAAAAGCGGCTACAATCGAGGTGGTGGAGTACGCCATTTGAAAGGTTCCACCTGCCACATGATTAATCAATTGCCCAATTCCGAGTGCGAGCAAGACGCCAAGTACACCGCCTAAAATACACACTAAAATGGCTTCAATTAAAAATTGCTGCAAAATATCGCTTTGTCGTGCGCCGACTGCCATGCGTACCCCAATTTCTTGGGTGCGTTCTGTGACAGAGACCAACATGATGTTCATTACGCCAATTCCACCGACCACCAGTGAAATCACTGCAATAGCAGAAACCAGTAAGGTCATGGTGGCGGTAGTTTGTTGGATGGTTTCACGGATACTGTCGGCATTTTGAGTAAATACATCCTGCGCACCATGACGCTGTACCAACAGACTTAGGATGGCATTTTCTGCTGCAGCACTTGGATATTCATCTTTGACTCGTACAATAATGCTGCGCACATGGCTTTGGCCAAGCATGCGGCTCATTACCGTAGAGTAGGGCAAATACACATTTAAGCTGTCGGCATTGCCCATCATGCTTTTTTGTTCTTCGACCACGCCAATAATACGGCTGGGTACGCTGCCCAATAAAATTACTTGCCCGACAGGGTTGCTGCCATCACTAAAAAATGTATTTTTGGTGTTGTGATCAATCACCACATCTTGCGCTTGTTCCAGCACGCTGTGTTTGTCAAAAGGCTGACCCGACTGGAAGTTCATGCCGCGCACATAGAAAAAGTCTTCGCTCACACCATTGACTGTGGCAGAAGCCTCGGTGTCTTTAAAACGTACTGTGACGTTGCTATTGACCGATGGGCTGACCCCATCCACATAAGGTTGTTCTGCCAAAGCATCGGCATCGGCAGGAATTAGGGTTTTAAGCTGAGATGAGCGCGAGGTATCACCAAAACCACGCCCTTGAAACACGGTGATGGTATTGGTGCCTAAACTGCTGATGTTTTCTAAAATTTGTTTCTGTGAACCATTGCCCAGTGCCACAACAGATACAACCGAAGCGATCCCGATAATAATCCCGAGCATGGTTAAAAAGGTGCGCATGCGATGTGCATTCATCGCCAGTAGCGCCATGCGGAAGGCTTCACCTAAACGATCAAATACAGAACGCCAAGCTGAAGTTCTTTTTTGTGGCGGATGTTGCAAGGTTTGTTGGGTAATATCATCTTGATCGGCAGGTGTGTTGGGCTGATCAGAAATAATAAGCCCATCACTGATTTCAATAATCCGTGTGGCATTTTTAGCGACATTATGGTCATGTGTGACCAAGATGATGGTGTGACCTTTGGTATTTAGCTCACGCAAAATCCGCATCACTTCAATACCGCTATTCTTGTCGAGTGCACCTGTGGGTTCATCGGCAAGAATCACATCGCCACCATTCATCAAGGCACGTGCAATGGATACACGTTGTTGTTGCCCACCTGAAAGCTGACTTGGGCGGTTTTGGGTTTTATCGGCTAGACCTAAGTCACTGAGCAGCGCAGTCGCGCGTGCTTGTCGTTCTTCAACATCGGCACCTGCATAAATTGCAGGCACTTCGACGTTGCCTGCAGCGCTTAAATCGCCTAATAAATGATAGCGTTGGAAAATAAAACCAAAATATTCACGACGCAACTGTGCCAGTTCATCGGCTTCAAGTTGTCGGGTTTCGCGTCCTTTGACTTTGTAGCTGCCTGTGGTGGGTTGATCCAGACAGCCCAAAATATTCATGAGAGTGGATTTTCCCGAACCCGACTGACCTACAATCGCAACCAATTCACCTGGGTAAATCTTCAGATCAATGCCTTTGAGAATCTGCACTGTAGATTCACCCGCAGGGAATTCACGGGTCAGATTGGTGACCTCTAACAGAGGTTGTGACTGACTCATCTTACATTCTCACTGATGGGCCAACACGACCACCACGCTTCGCCGCATCGTTTGAGGTATCGGAGCCATCGGCAATAATGACTTGATCGCCCAGTTTTAAGCCACGAATGACTTGTACTGTTGCACGGTTATTTAAGCCAAGCAATACCGATTGAGGTCGAGCTGAGCCATCGGCTTGCAGTACACGTACCATGCCTAAAGAGGCTTTACCTTGATCAATCAAGGCTTTTTCATTGGCAGTCAATTCCAAACGGGCAGGGCGTTTGGCAGAACTGGCATCGGTATTGTCGCGCTCAGCACGTGCGTTGCTGTCAGAATTATTGCTGTTGCCACGACTGCGTGAACGGTTTGCACCTTGCACCGCAGCAGCAGGAATGGTCAGCACATTGCGCGCTTCTGCCAAAACAATGGACACTTGTGCGGTCATATTGATGCGTAGCTTGCCGTCTTCATTTGGTACGTCAAATAAAGCGTTGTAGTACACGGCAGAACTTGAAGATGATGAGGTGTTGTTATTGCTTTCGGTATTGATGGATTTGGGTGCAGGTTCTACCTGACGTAAAGTAGCGTAATGTTTTTTCTCACTGTTGCCCAAGGTGGTGAAATAGACCGTTTGTCCCTCTTCGACCTTCATTACATCCGCTTCAGAAATTTCTGCTTTTACAGTCATGGTGTCAAGTTTGGCTAATTTAACAATCGTGGGCGCACTTTGATTGGCGTTCACGGTTTGACCTTCTTCGGTCACAATTGCGACGACAGTGCCATCCATTGGGGCAAGAATACGGGTATAACCTAAATTTTCTTTAGACGTGTCTAAAGTTAGGCGTGACTGTTCAATTTGAGCGTTAATGGCAGCAATTTCTGCTTGTGAAGTTTTATAGTTGGCTAAGGCAGTTTCAAGTTCGGCACGTGAGGTCGCATCTTGCGCATACATGGCTTGTTGACGCTGATATTCTGCTGCGACTTTGGCGAGATTGGCTTGTCGAACCGCCAATTGTGCCTGTTGGTTTTTAATACTGGCCTGCGCTGTTTTAAACTCATTTTCCTGTCGTACGGAGTCAATTTGGGCAATCAACTGTCCTTGTTTGACTTGATCGCCTAACTGAACATACATTTTTTTGACTTGACCTGAAACTTGCGCACCAACACTGACCATTTTGGTGGCTTCAAGTACGCCTGTTGCCAACACCGCACTTTCAATATCTCCACGGCTCACTTCGGCAGTAATGTATTGCGGTTGTTGTTCTTTGGGTTTTAAAAAATACCAAGCGGCAAATGCCAGCATCAGCGCAATGATAATTCCCGCAATAAGTTTGGTCGATTTTATTTTTGGCATGAGTCAAAAAACAGAAAAAGAAATTAAAAGGATTATAGAAGTGAAATAAGGATAAATCGTGAATTTTTTGAAGAAACTGCAAATGAGAATTATTTATTAGTGGTTTGAGCTAGATTTAATACAGTCTGAGTACGGTATTACATCCATAAAAAAAGTGAAAATAGCATCTGTTAACGAGGTGGGGTAGTTTGTTTCATCTCTATGATAATTTTATGAATTTTTATGATAAATGCTGAAAAATACAACTATGGTCTAAGTTGCTTAAAAAACCTTATTTTCTATATGGATTTAAAAATTAAAAGCGGCTAGTATCAAATTCCATAAAATAATTATGGATTTAATCATTAGGATAATACGGCATCGGGACGATGCAATAAAACACGACTTTAAGCAAAAAATCTGAGGGGTAAATCATGGAATGGAGTGAGAAATTTAATATTGGAATTGATGTGATTGACAATCAACATCGACAAATTCTGGACTATATTAATGCGCTGGAAAAAATACGAGCGACAGGTGCGCGGGAGCAAATCAAAGAAGTCTTGGATGACTTGATTGACTATACGCAATCGCATTTTAGCTTTGAAGAAAACTTGTTGTCACAGGTCAATTATCAATACTTACCATCGCATCGCGGTATTCACGAACTCTTTGTGAAGCGTTTGAATGATTGCCGTCAACGTTTTGCCAATGGCGAATCGGTAGAACATGACTTGTATCGTTTATTGTCTAAATGGTTGATTAACCATATTCAGCATGATGATCAGGATTATGTCGATGCGGTACGCGACAATATGCTGCATTATTTGCGTTCACAGGAACAGAAAAAAGGCAAAAGTTGGTTTGCACGTTTCTTTAGCTAATCCTCTGAAAAGCAGATGATTTTAAAAATTATTTGATGAAGTCTGCTTAATTAAGCCGAGTGAGAAGCAAACAGCGTTTTACCACAGAGTTCTGTAATGGCTTGTAGCACCAAATGTTCAGGGTTTTCCTTGGACATCCCTTTGATGGCGGCATCAATACGCAATAATAGGGCGGGCCATTGCAAGAAACTATTTGGATTTAAACGTCGCAAAGCTTGCTGATAAACACTGACTTTGTTTTTCCAAATACCCAGTTGCAAAGCATTTTGTGGTTGTTCAAATAATTGCATCAGTAAGCGCATTTCTTTGCTGATGCTCCACAAAATTAAACTCATGGCTTCACCCGAAGCCATGAGGTATTGAAAAATTTTCATAGCTTGCGCTAGATTTCCCGTCAGTAAAGCATCATTTAAATCATAAGTGCTATAACGAGATTGATCTTGTAAACAGGCATGTAAATGTTCAATCTGAATCTGCTGAATTTCAGGAAAGGTGTCACTGACCCGCATCAAGCTGTTTTTGGCAGCCAAAAGGTTGTGTTCATGGTGTTGTTCCAACCATTGCCACGCATCATGTCCCAATTGGATGCCAAGCTTTTCTGCTTCCAAACCTAAAATCTGCTGCCGATCTTTAGGATAATTCGCCGTGAGTGCAACATTGACCCCATTGGCATCAATCAACTGAAAAAAACTGGATTTCAGACTATTGTTGTCTTGTTTCGGCATTACCACCAACAGCAAGTTTTGTTCATTGTGTTGAATATAACTTTTCAGTTGTTTTAGTGTGCTGGCATCAGGCTTGATATTGCCGTGTACTTCAACCGCCAATTGACTCGAAAACAGTGACAGACTGTTTAAGGCATTGAATACATTTTTCCAATCGCTAACGCTATTTAAATCATAACGCTGACGTTCAATATCCTGTTTTTGCCAACTGGCACGAAAAGCATCCAACAAGTTTTGTTCGAGTAAGGGTTCTTGACCATGCAAAATCCATGCGCCGCGTGCTTCATCGACACGTTTGAGGGCTTGTAGATAGTCAAGTTTCATAAAAAAATCGCACTCGAAAACTTATTTAGGGTTTGAATACACAGGTGGATTGACCAAAGGTAAACGATTAGATGAAATTTGACGCACAATTTGCTGTGCTACATCATCAATAATGACTTCTTTTAAGAATTTTTGTTCCTGATCATCGGTATTCACAGTTGCGACATCGTATTGATAACTGCGCGTTGCCATGACGGTACGAGGTTCGGTGATCGGGTTGCCTTGCGCATCTTCAATACGGAAAGTCACACTCAAACGTAATAAGGTTTCTACCAGTTTGCCATTCAATTCCAAGCGACGTGGCGTATAGTCAAGTACACGCAGTACATAGGCATTAGGGTCATTGCTGAGTTGTACGCCCGCTGTACCCATGTGAATGGAAAGTTTTTCTTCTAATTCTTCAGCATTGCTCGGTAAAGCCAGACTCATTTTTGAATAAGCCACAGGTGCAATGCTTGGATTGGTGCCTTTAAGATGAAAACCACAGCCGACTAAGCCAGCACTGAGTCCACAAGTTAAAACAATGACTGCTAGACGTTGGCTAAAGTGCATGTGCTGTCCTCTGTAATATTCTTGAAAGTTTAAAAGCGGAAGTTGAGAATATTTTGATTGTAGGTGCAAAGCCCATTGACTGACAACGGGCTTTGTTTGGAAATTGTTTTAATTCCTTTTTTGTAGGAGGGTTTAGGGGGATTGTTTTATAAAATCCCTCCAAACCTCCATTTAAAAAGGGAGGCTTAAAAGCACTTAAACCACCAAATTCACTAACTTATTCGGTACCACAATTTCTTTCTTGGTTGGCCCAGTCAAGAATGGTTGTACTTCAGGTAAGGCTTTGGCAAGTGCAAGAATGTCTTCTTTAGATGCATCTACTGCTACATCAAGCTTGCCACGTAATTTACCATTTACCTGCACCACAATCGTTTGAGTATTGCGGGTTAATGCAGACTCATCGACCACAGGGAATAGGGTGGAGGTTAATTCAATTCCGAACTCTGCCAACAAGGTTTGGCTCAAGTGTGGTGCAAATGGCGCAAGCAAGGTCAATAACGTCACAATTGCTTCGCGTTCAACCGCAAGGTCTTGTTCATTCTGTGCTTCAAACTTGTTGCAAGCATTCAAGAGTTCCATCAATGCTGCAATTGCAGTGTTGAACGCATGACGACGTTCAATATCATCGCCCACTTTTTGAATGGTTTCATGGGTTTTGCGACGTAAGTCTTGTGCTGCTGTAGCAAGTTTGCTGCTGTCTATTGCAGTTGCATTGCTGCCTTTTTCAAGGAAACCTGCCGCCAAACGCCAAACACGTTTTAAGAAGCGGTTCGCACCTTCAACACCTGCATCTGACCATTCTAAAGACTGATCAGGTGGTGCAGCGAACATCATAAACACACGTGCAGTATCTGCGCCGTATTGGTCAATAATGGCTTGCGGGTCGATACCGTTATTTTTCGATTTCGACATTTTTTCCTGACCGCCAACAATCACAGCTTGACCATCGCCCATGTATTTTGCAGAAAGAACACGACCTTTTTCGTCTTTTTCAAGCTCAATATCGGCAGGGTTGAACCAAGTTTTCTTGCCGCTTTCTGCTTCGCGATAGAAGGTGTCAGCCAAGACCATACCTTGGGTCAGTAAGTTGGTAAATGGTTCATTGCCTTGTACCACGCCTTCATCACGCATAAGTTTGTGGAAGAAACGTGCGTACAACAAGTGCAAGATGGCGTGTTCTACACCACCAATATATTGATTGACTGGCAACCAAGTTTGTGCAGCTTCAGGCTTGACCATGCCACCTGTAAAGTCTGGAGATGCGTAACGTGCGTAATACCAAGATGACTCTACAAAAGTATCTAAGGTATCGGTTTCACGACGTGCTTCGCCACCACAGCATGGGCAAGTGGTTTGATAGAATTCAGGCATTTTATTTAACGGGTTGCCTGAGCCATCTGGCACAACATCGGTAGGTAAAATGACAGGAAGTTGATCTTCTGGAACTGGAACTTGTCCACATTTTTCACAGTTGATCATTGGAATTGGGCAACCCCAGTAACGTTGGCGTGAAACACCCCAGTCACGTAAACGGAATTGTACTTTTACGTTGGCTAAACCTTGTGGCTCTAATTTCGCTAAAAGTGCATCAAAAGCCGCTTGGAAATCTAAACCATCAAATTCGCCTGAATTGACCAGTTTACCTTCTTTAGAACCGTACCATTCTTGCCATTGGGTTGTGTCAAAGTCCGCATCGTCTGCACCTTTGGCATCAATCACCTGAATAATTGGCAATTGGAATTTATTGGCAAACTCAAAATCACGCTCATCGTGCGAAGGTACAGCCATCACCGCACCAGAACCGTAAGACATCAACACATAGTTGGCAATCCACACTGGCAATTCTTTACCCGTTACTGGATGCTTCACAAACAAGCCAGTCGCCATACCTTTTTTTTCGGCAGTGGCAAGGTCAGCTTCTGCCACAGAACCCATGCGGCATTCTTCAATAAAGGCTTTTAATTGTGCATTATTTTCTGCTGCTTTTAACGCCATTGGATGTTCTGCAGCAACAGCCACATAAGTTGCACCCATTAACGTGTCAGCACGCGTTGTAAATACAGTCAGACCATCTGCATAAATTTCAGGATTTGCCGATGGGAATGTGATTTCCATCCCTTGCGAACGCCCAATCCAGTTGCGCTGCATGGTCAAGACTTGCTGTGGCCAACCATCTTTTAAAGTTTCTAAATCGTCTAATAATTCTTGGGCATAATCGGTAATGCGGAAGTAGTACATTGGAATATCGCGTTTTTCTACCAATGCACCTGAACGCCAACCACGACCATTTTCGACCTGTTCATTGGCCAAAACTGTTTGATCGACAGGATCCCAGTTGACTGTCGAGAGTTTGCGATAAATTAACCCTTTTTTATACAGTTGCACGAATAACCATTGTTCCCAGTGATAATACTCTGGGGTACAGGTGGCAAATTCACGATCCCAATCTACCGCCAAACCCAATTTTTTCAATTGGTCACGCATGTAGGCGATATTTTCAAAGGTCCATTTAGCAGGTGCAACCTGATGGGCAATGGCCGCGTTTTCAGCAGGTAAGCCAAACGCATCCCAACCCATAGGTTGTAATACGGTTTCGCCTTTTAAACGGTGGAAACGACTAATCACATCACCAATGGTGTAGTTACGCACGTGACCCATGTGCAGTTTGCCGCTTGGGTAAGGGAACATCGAGAGGATATAACGATGTGGACCTTCGACAGTGTCGGCAACTTTAAAGGCTTTGCGAGATTCCCAGTCATTCTGGACTTGAGGTTCAATCGCACTGGCTTGATATTCAGGGTCAATGTGAGTAGTCATAAGGTTAAATCAGGAATAAACGGTTAAAAAAGTGTGTTGCACAGCATAGCGCAAAATGCGGTAAAAAGTGAATTTTGCGCGCTGGATTGTGCAGGAAAATTTAAGTAGCCAATATTTTGCAGGCTAAAAATTAGAAAATGGCTGGATTGGCTCGTTCTTGTTGTGCCTTATTCAAAGCATCATTGGCTTCACGTTGCTGCTGATCCATTACGGGTGTGGGAGTAGTATTGTTGTTAACATTTGCAGGCGTTGTGCCATTTGCAGTTGCTGTCGTGGCATTTGTAGTTTGATTTGGAATGTTCGGCGCAGAATTTCTCCAGCCGTAGGTATCGACCTTTCCTTGTTTTTTTGCAGTTTTAGGTGGAGGTGTGGTGGTGTAATGCGTCGAACCTTTTGCATCGACCCATTTATAGTATTGTTTTGCAGATACCGCACTGGTGCCTAAAATTAACATCAAGCTTGCAGAAAGACAACTCAAGCGGATCATTGGCGTTTTCATGTTTGGAAGTCCTGAGCAAAAAAGAGTAATGGCAGAAAACCAATTACAAAAATCATGTTGGCTAAATTTTAGCAATAATTCCCCGTGAAGCTAGGGTTTGTTGACAATTTTTCGATGATTTTTATCTGCAATAGTGCCTATTTAAAATTGGAGCATTAGCTTGCCTATTTGCGAGTTAAAATAAGCTGAAATGCGTTGGCGAATCATAACCAAGTGATTTATATATTTTTTAATTCATTCTTTATTTTTATGTATGTGATATGAAAAAATTATAAAAAATTCAGCAAATATCTGAAATTATTTGTTTTATATGGAAATATTAGACTTTGGATTAAATTGTGATGGATGACACAAAGCGCAAAAAATACCCAGTTTATAAATAAAGCAGAAAAAGCCGATTTTTAAACTTGACTTTAGTCGGGTAAACTACAAAAATGCACACTTTAGTTTTATGTGCCTTAGATCGATCACCCTTCGAATAAGTGTCATGTCATGCAATGGGCAACTTCTCTAGCCGAGAAGCTGAACAAAGCTTATAAAATGTGTTTACCCCAACACGTTTTAGATCTCATATTGCTTATACGGTAATCAGATCAGAAATTTTTCCTATTGCCATGAAAACTATGAAATATGTGTGCTATAACAGTGCAGGAATTAATGAACAAAACACTGCAGGTGTCTCCCATTTTGCAGTGACAAGACTAGGGTGAATCACGTTGGAACTTTTATCTGGTGGTGAAATGCTCGTTCGCGCATTGGCGGACGAAGGCGTTGAGCATGTTTTTGGATACCCAGGCGGCGCAGTACTTCATATTTACGATGCGTTCTTTCAACAAGACAAAATTAATCATTATCTTGTGCGCCATGAGCAAGCTGCTGGTCATATGGCAGATGCCTACTCGCGCGTAACAGGTAAAACCGGTGTGGTACTGGTGACTTCAGGTCCTGGTGCAACCAACACGGTAACTCCAATTGCAACGGCTTATATGGACTCAATCCCAATGGTGATTTTGTCTGGTCAGGTTGCAACACACTTAATTGGTGAAGATGCCTTCCAAGAAACCGATATGGTGGGTATTTCACGTCCGATTGTAAAACACAGTTTCCAAGTGCGTCATGCAAGCGAAATTCCTTCAGTGATTAAGAAGGCATTCTATATTGCATCTTCAGGTCGTCCTGGTCCTGTGGTGGTTGATATTCCTAAGGATGCAACCAACCCAGCAGAAAAATTTGCTTACGAATACCCAGAAAAAGTGAAGATGCGTTCGTATCAACCACCGCATCGTGGTCACTCAGGTCAAATTCGCAAAGCAATTGATGAGCTATTAAATGCCAAACGTCCTGTGATTTATTCAGGCGGTGGTGTTGTACAAGGCAATGCTTCTGAGCAATTGACTGAACTTGCACACATCTTGGGCTTCCCTGTAACCAATACATTAATGGGCTTGGGCGCGTTCCCGGGTAATGATCCACAATTTATTGGTATGTTGGGCATGCATGGTACGTATGAAGCCAACATGACCATGCACAATGCCGATGTGATTTTGTGTATTGGTGCACGTTTTGATGACCGTGTAACCAATAACCCTGCAAAATTCTGTCCAAATGCCAAAGTCATTCATATTGACATTGACCCTGCGACAATTTCAAAAACCATCATGGCACACATTCCAATTGTAGGTGCGGTTGAACCTGTACTTCAGGAAATGTTGGTTCAATTGAAGCAATTAAATGTGTCCAAGCCAAACCCTGAAGCGATTGCTGCATGGTGGAATCAGATCAATGAATGGCGTAAAGTTCATGGTTTGAAATATGACAAACCAACCGATGGCACGATGAAGCCGCAACAAGTAGTTGAAGCTTTAGACAAAGTGACCAATGGTGATGCGATCATTACTTCTGACGTAGGTCAGCACCAAATGTTTGGCGCGAACTACTATAAGTACAAGCGTCCACGTCAATGGTTGAACTCTGGTGGTCTAGGTACTATGGGTGTAGGTTTACCGTATGCTATGGCGGCTAAACTGGCTTATCCAGATCAACAGGTTGTATGTATTACAGGTGAAGCATCTATTCAGATGTGTATCCAAGAGCTTTCTACCTGTAAGCAATATGGTTTAAACGTTAAGATCTTATGCTTGAATAACCAAGCTTTAGGTATGGTTAAACAATGGCAAGATATGAATTATGAAGGTCGTCACTCAAGTTCTTATGTTGACTCATTGCCTGACTTCCCTAAATTGATGGAAGCTTATGGTCACGTTGGTATTCAAATTAACCATGCCGATGAGCTTGAGTCTAAGCTTGCAGAAGCGATGGCGATTAATGACAAATGCGTATTCATTAACGTAATGGTTGACCGTACAGAGCACGTTTATCCGATGCAAATTGCGGGTCAATCCATGAAAGATATGTGGTTAGGTAAAGGGGAGCGCACAGAATGAGACACATTATTTCCGTTCTCGTTGAAAACGAATCAGGTGCGCTTTCTCGTTTAGTGGGTTTATTCTCTCAACGTGGTTATAACATTGAGACTTTAAACGTTGCGCCAACCGAAGACCCAACACTTTCACGTTTAACGCTTACAACTTATGGTGATGATCATAAAATTGAGCAAATCACCAAACAACTGAATAAATTGGTTGAAGTGGTTAAAGTGGTCGACCTGTCAGAAGGCCCGCATATTGAACGCGAATTGATGCTGATTAAAGTCAAAGCATCGGGTGCTGCACGTGCTGAAATTAAACGTACTGCAGACATCTTCCGTGGTCAAATTGTGGATGTCACACCAACGACTTATACGGTGCAGCTTGCGGGTACAACTGAAAAACTAGATGGTTTTATTGACGCGATTGCTGAAAACACCATTTTAGAAGTTGTGCGTTCAGGTGTGTCAGGTATCGCACGCGGCGAAAAAGTTTTAACCATTTAACTAAATTTCATAGTTAATTTTACTCATCGAATTCATTCCATCTCAAAGGATGGAGAGCTTACTGAAGTACTGAATAGACAAGTACTTGAGTAAGATAGGAATCCTAAGCATTTTAGCGGAGACAGCAATGCAAATTTTTTACGATAAAGACTGCGACTTATCTATCATTCAATCTAAGAAAGTAGCGATCATTGGTTACGGTTCACAAGGTCACGCGCACGCGCTTAACCTTAAAGATTC
The DNA here is from genome assembly GCF_013420525.1 of Acinetobacter sp. YH01003. Lineage (NCBI taxonomy): Bacteria > Pseudomonadati > Pseudomonadota > Gammaproteobacteria > Moraxellales > Moraxellaceae > Acinetobacter > Acinetobacter sp. YH01003. The sequence continues at coordinate 35,462 of NZ_VOXY01000006.1, forward strand.
TGGCGTAGACGTAACTGTAGGTTTACGTGCTGGTTCTGCTTCTTGGAAAAAAGCTGAAAATTCGGGTCTTAAAGTTTCTGAAGTTCCTGCTGCTGTTGCTCAAGCTGACTTAGTTATGATTTTGACTCCAGATGAGTTCCAATCACAACTTTATCGTGACGTGATTGAGCCAAACATCAAGCAAGGCGCAACTTTAGCATTTGCTCACGGCTTCTCTGTACTTTATAACCAAGTTGTTCCACGTGCAGACTTAGATGTAATCATGGTTGCACCTAAAGCACCTGGTCACACTGTACGTTCTGAATTCCAACGTGGTTCAGGTGTTCCTGATCTTATCGCGATTCATCAAGATGCTTCTGGTAATGCACGTAACGTTGCACTTTCTTACGCTTCAGGTGTAGGTGGTGGTCGTACAGGTATCATCGAAACTTCTTTCCGTGAAGAAACTGAAACTGACTTATTTGGTGAGCAAGCAGTTCTTTGTGGTGGTGCTGTTGAATTGGTTAAAATGGGCTTCGAAACTCTTGTTGAAGCTGGTTATGCACCAGAAATGGCTTACTTCGAATGCTTACACGAGCTTAAATTGATCGTTGACTTGATGTTCGAAGGCGGTATCGCTGACATGAACTATTCAGTATCTAACAACGCTGAATATGGCGAGTATGTAACTGGTACTGAAGTGATTAACGAACAATCACGTGAAGCAATGCGCAATGCACTTAAACGTATTCAATCTGGTGAATATGCGAAAATGTTCATCCAAGAAGGTGCGTTGAACTACCCATCAATGACTGCTCGTCGTCGTCAAAACGCGGCTCACGGTATTGAAGTAACGGGTAACAAGTTACGTGCGATGATGCCTTGGATTCAAGCGAACAAGATCGTAGACAAAGAAAAGAACTAAGGTTGCGTTACGTGCCTTAAAAAATGGGAAAGCAGTGCTTTCCCATTTTTTTCGTACCTTGGTTTCAAGCAAATAAAATCGTAGACAAAGATAAAAACTAAGTTTTAGTTTAATCTTAAAAAAAAACCTTATTTGATATAAGATTTTTTTGCGTATGAAGTAAATATTGCTGCGTGCTTTGCGCTTCATTTAAAGCAGTGATTTGAATTCCTTGTGCTTCATTCACAGTAGGGTTTTGGGTCCTTGTGCATTAATTCTAATCATCCATCCCAAATACGTCGCGCGTATAGACCTTGTTATGCACATCATGAAGCAGTGAACATTTACGGTTACAGACAATTAAATCGGCACGTTGTTTAAACTCGGCTAAATCGTGAATCACTTTGGAATTCAAAAACTTTTTTTGATCTAATTCAGGTTCATAAATAATCACTTGTATGCCATAGGCTTTGAGATATTGCATCACGCCTTGTATAGCCGAGGCGCGGAAATTATCTGAACCACTTTTCATGGTCAGTCGATAAATTCCAACCACTTTGGGTTGTTGTTTACGAATCGATTCTGCAATAAATTCTTGACGGGTTTGATTGGCATCCACCACGGCTTTAATCAAGTTGCTCGGAACTTGAGCATAGTTTGCCAGTAATTGTTTGGTGTCTTTGGGCAAGCAATATCCGCCATAACCGAAGGATGGATTGTTGTAAAACTGACCAATTCGTGAGTCTAAACAGGCACCATCAATAATTTGCCGTGTGTCTAGGTTGTAGATTTGAGCATAGGTATCTAACTCATTGAAATAAGCCACACGCATCGCCAGAAAAGTATTGGCGAATAGCTTAATCGCTTCGGCTTCGGTAGCGTCGGTAAACAGCACCGGACAGTCTTTTTTGATTGCACCTTCTAACAGCATATTCGCAAAAAGTTTGGCACGTTCTGATTTTTCACCCACAATAATCCTCGAAGGATAAAGGTTGTCATGTAGCGCTTTACCTTCGCGCAAAAATTCAGGTGAAAAAATAATATTTTCGGTGTGATATTTTTGTTTGATGTGTTGGGTAAAACCTACAGGTACAGTGGATTTAATCACCATGGTTGCTAAGGGGTTAATAGACAATACATCTTGAATGACTGCTTCAACGCTTTGTGTATTGAAGTAATTGGTTTCTGGGTCGTAGTCGGTAGGCGTGGCAATAATCACAAAATCAGCATGTTGATAGGCATCGACTTTGCAATGTGTGGCTTGAAAATTTAATTCAGGTTTTGTTAAAAACTCAGAAATTTCTTGGTCGCGAATGGGCGAGATGCGTTGATTGAGTAATTTAATTTTTTCTGCTTGTAGATCATAAGCCACAACTTGATGATGTTGAGCAAAAATCATGGCATTAGATAAACCGACGTAACCTGTGCCTGCAATTGCGATTTTCATATTCAATCAAATTTCTTATTATTTATATGTGTTTAATGTGGTGAAAAAATATTCAAACCCTGTGACAGTTCAATGAAGTTTATATTTCGAGTCATTGAGGATATGTAGCTTTGCTTACTTTAAATGCTTTGATCTAGTAAAATGATGCTATTCGTGCTTTAGATCTGGTGGGTGAATATGCATATTTTATATGTGAGCGATGGTAAGGCAGGTCATCGCTCTCAAGCATTGGGTCTTTTTAAGGCAATGCAGAAGCAAACACATATTGAGCTCACTCTTGAAGAAATTTCGATTGATCAGTTAGCACTGTTGAGTTTGTTGACTGCATATAAAAAACAAAAACTTGCAGCAGTATCGCAGCCACCAGATTATATTTTTGGGGTAGGCAGTCATACCCAATTACGTGTTTTTTTGATGGGCAAGGTTTTTCCGCAAGCGAAAACCGTGATTTTAATGAAGCCAAATTATCCATTGTCTTGGTTTGATTATGTGGTTATTCCTGAACATGATGGTGTTGCTGAACAAGGTAATGTGATTGTTACACAAGGTGCGCTGAATCCAATTGAAAATGAGCAGCGACACATAGCAAACCGTATTTTGATTGCGTTAGGTGGTTCATCTAAACGGCATATTTGGAATGCAGATAAGGTGATGTCTGCGATTCAGCAGATTGTGCAGCAGAACATGCAGTGTGACATTATTTTGACGAGTTCTAGGCGTACACCTGCTGATTTTTTACCTGCAGTGGCTCAGCAAAGTTTTGCTTCACAACTGCAAATTTTTCCAGTTGAAGAAACGCCGCAGGGCTGGATTTTTGAAGAGATGCAAAAAGCGGAAGCTGTATGGGTGACTGAAGATAGTGTGTCTATGATATATGAGGCACTCACCGCAGGTTGTAAAGTCGGGCTTATTCAGATAGATCGAGCGAAAGAGGATCGTATCACGCGTTCGGTACAGCATTTGATTGATCAGAAACTTGTATCGAATGCTAGACAAATTGCTGAATTATATTCTACTACTGCTTTTAAAGAAGCTGAGCGTGTGGCAACATATCTTTTAATCAAGTAGCTGTGATTTAACCGTGATTTATATTCTGATTGTTTTATTTATCTTGTTGTTCGCATTCAGTTATAAGTACGCATGGTGGAAGCCAGCAGTAGATTGGGATAGACCACGAATTTTAATGTATCACATGGTACGTGAGCATATAGATGGTGCAAAGTTTAATAAATTACGAGTTAAGCCTACTGAGTTTGAAAAGCAAATAGCATGGTTAAAAGCAGAAGGTTTTAACTTTGTAACTATGCAGGAATTACAAGACCATTGGGGGGAGCATCCTGCAAAAACTGTTGCAATCACTTTTGATGATGGTTATTTAGATAACTTGGAAAATGCTTTTGCAATTTTAGAAAAATACCAAGCCAAAGCGACGATTTATGTAGTGGTAGACCGACATGATCGAGATTGGTCAACATATAAGAAAGCGCACCATAACAGTGGTGAGTTGGCGCGTGAACCAAAGCTGAGTGATGAGCAAGTCTGGTTTTTAGCAAATTCTGGTTTGGTGGAAATAGGTTCTCATACACTAACACATGCCAATTTGGATAAGCTGAATGATGAAGAATGTTTACATGAGCTGGTTGATTCGAAAATTCAGCTAGAGCATTTAACACAAAAATCTGTAAATAGTTTTGCTTATCCTTTCGGCATTTATTCTGAGGGCGATGTGCGTTTAGCTAAGCAGGCAGGATATAGCAATGCAGTAACAACACAAGAAGGTATAGATGAAAAAATGCCTGATTTTATGCAGTTACAGAGGATTAAAGTCAGCGGAAAAGATTCATTATTTGCTTTTAAATTGCGAATGAAATTGGGGAAGCGGGAAGGTTAGGTGATGAAAGTAACATTGGTCATGGCAGGTGATGAAGAAGGAGGGTTAGAAAAACATGTTGTTGAATTGGCTAACTGTCTAATGAAACATCACCAAGTCACAGTTGTTGCACATGAAAAGTACCGTAGTCGATTAAAAACAGAATTTATCGCAATTGATCTGTCGAAGAGCAGAAGAAATATTATTGTTCTGTTTCAAGTTTATAGAGCATTGAAAGCACTTCAATCTGATATTGTACATGTACATGGAAATAAAGCTGCTGCAATGGTGGGTAGTATTTTAAAATTTCTACCGACTAAAAGTGTTGCCACTTTACATAGCCGTAAAAAAAATACCAAAATGTTTAAGGGTTTTGATGCGGTGATTGCAGTGAGTCCCAATGCCGCAGAAACTTTAGAACATCCTAATAAGTACATTATTCTAAATGGAATTGAACCGCCTGAGCTTAATTCCGATATTAATAAAATAACTCCACCTGTCGTTTTGGCTGTAGGAAGATTAGTGCCCGTTAAGGGTTTTGATCTTTTAATTCAAGCATGGCAAGACATACCAAATGCACAGCTTTGGATTGTAGGAGAAGGTTTTGAAAAGCAAAAGTTGGCAACACTTATTAATGAGCTTGCTCTGGAAAAGAGTATAAAGTTACTGGGTTTTCGTAATGATATTACTGATTTGATGCAGCAAGCTTCTCTTTATGTGATGTCATCTCATTATGAAGGATGTCCATATACCATGATAGAGGCTTTGCTTTGTAAAACACCTATGGTATCAACAGCTGTAGGGGCAATGGCTCAAATTTTACCTAAGCAATATCTCTGTGCTGAAAATGATGCAAATGCATTGCATCATCTGATCGCATATGCTTTAGAAAATTTAAAGCAAGTAGAGCGGGATTTCATTCCAGTATTTGCTGATGCAGAAAAAAACCTAGTTTTAGATGGAATGGTCAATAATATTGAAATGGTCTATCGTGAGGTGTTAGATGGAAAATAGTCACCTGATGATTTTAGCTTTAACGGATGGTAAAGCAGGACATGAAACACAAACTAAAGGGATAGTCACCTTACTGAATAACGGCAACCAATATGAAGTGCAGTGGCTTAAGATATACAAAGTCAGTAAATTAACTAAGCATATACTCAAAGCTTTTTTGGCTATTGTAAGCCCGAAATGGGCATTAGGTTTTTATTTGGATACTGTTCAATTACAAGCTTTTCAGTCAGATAATATTCTCCTGGTTTCAGCTGGTGGGGAGACACTTCTGCCAAATGCCTTGCTTAAAAAGTATTTTCAGCAGCAGGGGAAAGCTACCAAGAATGTGATTGCAACCTCATTAAGAGGGATTCCAGCTTGTTATTTTGATGCTGTATTTACTATTGATGATAAATACAAAAATCAAAAACCTTTTATTTATTACCCAATTGCACCAAATAAACAACTTACTTTTCAATTGGAACATAGAGTTCAGCAAGCAAAGCAAAATCTGGATTGTATGGAACAGAAAGTACTGATTATTTTAATTGGTGCAGATACTAAAACATCCAAAATTGGGACTTCTTATGAATGGATTGAGTGGATTAAGTACCTGGCGCGGAACTATCCAAATTGGAAAATTCTGATCAGTACATCCAGGCGTACACCCGAAGATTTTGAGAAGGATCTACAGCAGGCCTTCACTAGAAATCCACAGATAGCTTTAACACTAGTCAATCATGGTCAGCAATGTGATATTGCTGATTATATTTATGCAGCGGACTTAATCATTTGTTCACCTGAATCAACCTCGATGATCAGTGAGGCGTTGGTGAGTGAAAAGAAAGTGTTGATTCCTGTATTCAAATCCAGTGTATTTGATAAGGAACTTGAAAATTATCTAGCTAAGTTTGAGCAAGAGCGATGGCTTAGTAAGGTTTATATAGATAAAATGGCAGACCTAATTGGAGTTGTTGAGAAGATTACACCACAGAAACATAGAATGAATTTGCTCGATCAATTCAAAAATATTTAACTCTCACCATAGAAGTTAACTATTTATGTCGATGTTCTAAAAATTCTTCTTTGATATGATTTGTGTGCTCTAGATTTTTTTGGGGGGAAAATGAGATTTTTAATTACAGGTGGTGCAGGCTTTATTGGATCTGCAGTGATTCGCCATATTATTCAGAATACAGAACATGAAGTCTTAAATGTTGATAAACTAACCTATGCCGGTAATCTAGAATCGTTAAGTTCCATTTCTAATTACTCTCGTTATCAATTCTCCCAAACCGATATTTGTAATCGTGCCGCACTAGATCAATTATTTACAGATTTCCAACCTGATGCAGTGATGCACTTGGCTGCAGAATCCCACGTAGACCGTTCGATTTCTGGGCCTTATGCTTTTATTGAAACCAATATCATCGGCACTTATCAAATGTTGGAAGCAAGCCGCGCTTACTGGTTAGGCTTAAATGAAAAAAAGAAGGCTACATTCCGTTTTCACCATATTTCAACAGATGAGGTCTATGGTGATTTAGAAGGAACAACGGATTTATTTACAGAAAAAACCCCTTATTCTCCTAGTTCACCTTATTCAGCAAGTAAAGCGAGTTCAGACCATCTGGTTCGTGCTTGGAATCGGACCTATGGATTACCGATTTTAGTGACCAACTGTTCCAATAACTATGGTCCTTACCATTTTCCAGAAAAACTCATTCCATTAATGATCTTAAATGCTTTGCAAGGAAAAGCACTTCCAGTCTATGGTAATGGCCAGCAAATTCGTGACTGGTTATTTGTGGAAGATCATGCCCGTGCACTTTATACTGTCGTGACTCAGGGGCAAGTAGGTGAAACCTATAACATTGGTGGTCACAATGAAAAAGCCAATATTGATGTAGTTCTTACCATTTGTTCTTTACTCGAAGAACTGGCTCCTAATAAACCACAAGGTGTTGAACGTTATCGAGACTTAATTACGTATGTAAAAGACCGCCCAGGCCATGATGTACGTTATGCGATTGATGCTTCAAAAATTGAACATGAATTGGGTTGGACACCGAAAGAATCATTTGAAACGGGATTACGTAAAACGGTTGAATGGTACTTAAACAATAATGAATGGGTTGAACACGTTCAAAGTGGTGAATATCAATCCTGGTTAAATAAGCAATACCAAGGATAAGCATGAAGATTTTATTGCTTGGAAAAAATGGTCAGGTTGGGTGGGAACTACAACGTGCTCTAGCTCCTTTGGGTGATGTTATTGCATTAGACCGGCATGGTCTAGCGGGACTGTCTGGTGATATGACCCAGCCACGGGCGATTTATAACACGATCATGACGGTAAAACCTGATGTGGTCGTGAATGCTGCTGCCTATACAGCCGTGGATTTAGCTGAAACAGAGCAGGATCAAGCCGATTTAGTGAATCATCAAACGGTAAAAGCTGCAGCTGAAGCGTGCCAACAAGTCAATGCACTGTTTGTGCATTACTCGACAGACTATGTTTTTGATGGCTTAGGTCAGACTTCATTTCTTGAAACGGATCGCATTGCACCCTTAAATGTTTATGGTCAAACCAAAGTGCAAGGTGAGCAGGCAATTATTGCAAGTGGTTGTGATTACCTAATTTTCAGAACCTCATGGGTCTATGCTGCTCGAGGAAAAAATTTCTTGAAAACTATGCTGAATTTGGCTCAGCAGCGAGAAGAACTCTCTATCATTGATGATCAAGTGGGTGCCCCTACCTCGGCTGAGTTGATTGCGGATATTACGGCACAGGCCATTCCACAAACAGCGGCTGACAGCATGAAAACAGGGGTTTATCACCTTGTAGCAAGTGGTGAAACTTCATGGTTTGGGTATGCCAATTATGTTTTTGAGCAGGCACGAGTCTTTGGATTGGAATTGGCTGTACAAAAGGTCAATCCCATTCCTACCATGGCGTATCCAACTCCAGCCACACGACCACATAATTCACGATTAAACAATCAAAAGTTACAGCAAACCTTCAGATTGAATTTGCCGCATTGGCAAGAAGGTGTAAAACGAATACTAGCGGAGCTATTAAGCAAATGAGTATAAAACGTAAGGGTATTATTTTAGCAGGCGGTTCCGGTACACGCTTACATCCGATTACCAAAGGTGTGTCCAAGCAACTTCTACCAATTTACGATAAGCCAATGATTTACTATCCGCTTTCTGTATTGATGCTGGCGGGTATTCGTGAAGTTTTAATTATTTCAACACCTGAAGACCTTCCAAACTTTGAAAAATTATTGGGCGATGGTTCCCAATTTGGTATTGAATTGAGCTATAAGGTGCAACCTTCTCCTGATGGTTTGGCACAAGCATTCCTGATCGGTGAAGAATTTATTGGTCAAGACAATGTCTGTCTAATTTTGGGTGATAATATTTACTACGGTCAGCACTTCAGTGAGCAACTTGAGGCCGCGAATGCACGTGAGCATGGAGCCACAGTCTTTGGCTATCATGTTACAGATCCTGAGCGTTTTGGTGTGGTTGAATTTGACAAAACTGGTAAGGTACTCAGTATTGAAGAAAAACCTGTACAGCCAAAATCTCCTTATGCGGTTACAGGTTTATATTTCTATGACAATCGTGTCGTTGAATTTGCCAAGCAAGTTAAACCTTCAGCTCGTGGCGAACTTGAAATTACCGACATTAATAATGCTTACTTGAAAGATGGTTCACTCAATGTCGAACTACTTGGTCGTGGCTTTGCCTGGCTGGATACAGGTACGCATGAATCTTTGCTTGAAGCAGGGCAGTTTGTTTATACCATTGAAAAACGTCAATCGTTGAAAGTGGCTTGTCTTGAAGAGATTGGTTTTAACCAAGGTTGGATTAGTAAAATTCAATTACTAGACAGTGCTAGTGCTTTAAAGAAAACAGAATACGGTCAATATCTGTATAAAATTGCGGATGAAGCACAATGAAAATTGAACAAACCAAAATTGAAGGCTTGCTGATTATACATCCACAAGTGTTTGGTGATGATCGTGGCTGGTTTATGGAAAGTTTTAATCATCAACGTTTTGCTCAAGCACTTGAAGAGTTAAATTTACCCGTACCAACATTTGTTCAGGATAATCACTCATTGTCGCAAAAGGGAGTGCTACGCGGTTTACACTTCCAAAAAACTCCATATGCTCAGGGCAAATTGGTTCGAGTTGTGCAAGGCCGGGTATGGGATGTGGCTGTGGATATTCGCCCTGAATCTAAAACTTATGGTGAATGGGTCGGTCTAGAACTTAGCGCTGAGAATAAAACCATGTTCTGGATTCCAGAAGGATTTGCCCATGGTTTTATTGCATTAGAGGATAATACCCAGTTCTTGTATAAAACTACCAATTACTATAATAAAGAAAGTGAAGATGCCATTATCTGGAATGATCCCACACTCGCAATTGATTGGCCTTTAAATCAGGTTGATAAAGTGTTGGTGAGTGAGAAAGATCAGCAAGCAAATCAATTCAAATAAAAAGAGGAGCAGTAGCTCCTTTTTTTATTTTGGTTTATTAAAAATAATTTTATAAGGTGCAACTAGGATGATTGAAATTAGAAATTGTATGCACAATTTTAGAATATAAAAAGGCACAACATAAAAGGGGATTGTACGTAAAGCAAGCATACTGGTTGGGATAATTCGGTCATAATATCTACGCCGTATTGCTAGAGATGCATTCTTGCGTAACTCTTTAGACAATGCCTTATTATTTTTTAAATAGATTGTATTGGCTAGAGGTTGTTTCTTTCTATACTCATTAAGAAAAGTATTCATACTTTCACGGAATAGAATGACCTGTCGACGGACCTCAAAGTGATCTTTCTTCTTTTTGGCTTGGGCAATGACACTCGTATCGTGGTAACGGAAATAATTTAAACATTCTGCTGTATAGAAAATATCACCTTGAGATATGATTTTAGCCCAAATTTGCCAATCTCCGATAAATCTTAAGCGTGGATTTGCTCCACCGACATCAAGATAGGTTTGTTTTTTAAAAACTACGGCACTCGCATTTGGAATAGTATTTCCTGTGTTTAAAAACTTTTCAAAATATTCTAAGCCGCACATCTCAAAATCATTTTCAAATAAAGTCGGGTTAAGATGATCTGTAGCATCTTTCCATGAACCTGTCACTATGCCATTTTCATTCATGCGATAAGATTGACTATAGGCTAAGACTAACTTTTTATTCTTATAAAATGGAGCAACCAGCTTCTCTAAAAAGTGTGGATCAGCAACATCATCTGATTCTGCAATCCAGATTAAATCTCCTTTTGCCAGTTCAATCCCTTTATTCCATTGAAAAAAAGTTGAGCCGGAGTTTTTTTCATTGATAATACAATGCGAAACTTTTGGGTGGTTGGAATATCTTTTTAATATTTCAGCACTGTTATCTGGAGAGAGATCATCAAGTAGAATAATTTCGAAGTCGGATAAAGTTTGATTAAGAATGCTTTTAATGCGTTCTTCTAAATATTTTTCATGGTTATAACAAGGAATAATGACGCTAACAAACACGGAATGGGTAACCTATCTAGATCTATTGTGAAATTTTTGAATCAAGTAACAATTCAACCAGAGTTTTTAACCTATTTTTATAGGTGTGGTGATAATGGACTTTATCTTTTGCTAATCTAGCATTAATTATGGTTTCTTTAAGTTTACTTTTCAATTCTTGGGGATTTGAAAAGTAAATAATTTCCTCATCAATTTTAAATACTAATTCTAAATCCTCAACATATTCACTGACTAATATACATCCACATGCAGGTGCTTCGAAGCATCGCATATTCATACCTTGCCTAATATTTTTTTTGTTAATCAGATTCAAAATATATTTATGTTTTCGGTAAAGATTTGCTACTTGCGTTAAAGGAATATTGTATGGATGAATAATACTATCTGCTTTTTTGAGTTTATCCCAACCTTTACCATAAATTGTAAGAGGAAGAGGAATTTGTTCAATCAGTTCCTGTCTGTTAGGTGACCACGCACCAATAAATAATAAGCGTTCAGCTTTCGACTCATTGCCTTCAAAAAAGATATTGGGATTATAGGCTAATGGCAAATACAGGCTATTTGTAATACCTATTTTTTTTGCATCCTCCATGAAGCTGGAATCTGTAAAGCAAAATAAATCGATAATCTCTTTAGATTTAGCTAATCTTTGATCAAAGAAGTCACCAATCCAATGCGCTTTTTTACATGGATATTTTGATAAAACCTTTATTAAAGAGGGTGAGAAGTAAAATAAATCGACAATTAAAATTAAGTCTGGTTGAAATGAATATAACTTTTTCTCTAGTAATTTCGCTGTGTATACGTCTTTGTTGGGAATAATTTTTTTTAAAAAACGTTCTAGTGTATTGTTATGATTGAGAGCAAAGCCTGAAATTACATAGTCAGCGCTTTGATCATTTGAGTCCAATATATTTTCATACCATTGGAGAATGCCATTTCGTTTGCCAATCACTAAAATCTTTAATTTTGCCATTATTATTTATCCAGATTCCTATTCAACACTATATAAACTATCCTATAAAATTACCAGTGCACCTAAAATACTCTTTAAGAAATAATAGACTAATGGGGTATTAGAGTATAAAGATATCATTCGCAAGTATAGAGTACATAAATAACCACTGAGCGACTAAAAAATCAGCATGATTCTATGGTTGTGTATGGCAATATAGCATCGCTATTTATCCAGTGCCTGAGATGTATAAAGATTTTTATTCCCTTCAACATTTCTAAACCGCTTATAAGACCAGACATATTGCTCGGGTGCGATATTAATCATGTCTTCTAAATTTTGATTCAAGCTATCCACTGAAGTTTGTAAATCTTTCGATAAAATCTGATCGGATAGTGGTGAGCAATACACATTAAAACCTGATGTTTCATCACGAATACAACTGAGGCCTACTATATTGCATTGGGTCTTACTGGCCAGTTTTGACACCAGCGTAGTAGATAAGGTCTTTTGCCCAAAAAATTCTGAATAAATACCTCCCGATGCTTTAGGAAGGTGATCCGGTAAAATGACCGTTAATCCTCCTTGCTTCAGATGTTTAAAGATGGCACGCACGCCATTTTCATCGGTGGGGACAAGCGTGGCATTCAATCGCTGGCGCGCTTCTAGCATAAAGCGATCGACCGCTTTATGCTTATTGGGCTTGTACATGATCATCGGGGCGGCATGTAAATTCAGCCATGCATTTAAAAACTCCCAGCAGCCCAAATGTGCAACCACAACTATAACGCCTTTTTTGTTGGCTAAGGCTTCTGTAAGATGCTGTTCTCCGTAAATATTTTTGATCTGATTTAAGCTGTATTCAGGTGGCATACCCCAACATTTGATTGATTCTATATACGTCATGCATTGACTTTTTAAGCTTTTTTTGAGGAGAGCCTGGTAGGCTGTTTCATCCAGTTCGGGATAAGCCAGCTTTAAATTGATGCTGGTAATTCGTTTGAGTGAGGAATTGAAGGAATACAGCAGAATTGCAATGCAGGATGCCAGAAGCTGTAAAAAAAACAACGGAAATCGGGAAATGACTTTGAGGAAAAAATACATAATGTTGTAACTCTTTGAAAACTACACTGGTTATAAGAAGAAAATTTTGCAAAGAGTTTTATTACAGCAAGGATGATGCTGCCCTTATGTCTAAATCACAGATAAGGAGTTAAACATTTTCAGAACAAAATAAAACGAGATAAAACCACTGAGGAAAGTCACCACTCAGTGGTTAAAGAAGGGAATTATTCGACTTTCTCTGCGTTGCCTTTTAAAACCATATAAATCAGCCCCACAAAAATCACAAATGCGCCGCCAATAGAACTTAAGCTAAAGTACAAAATACGGTCATTGGTGTCTAAGGCAAATAGGTTATTGGCCAGAATATAACGCATGAATAACCATTGAGCGACAGCAAATACAATTAGCATAATGCCACGATTACGAACTGCAGGACGCATAGCCATAGTAACGCTCAACTTAAAATTCAAAACGAAGCGCTATTATGCCACTAGCTAGATCATATCTCAATTCATAAAAAACCCTGCAAATTTGCAGGGTTCTTCTCACATTCTCAAAACTTATTCTTAAGATTCAGCTTTTGGTTTTTCACGTAGACGAATACCCAAATCACGCAATTGAGTCGCTTCAACTGGTGCAGGTGCTTGAGTCAATGGACATTCAGCTGTCTTGGTTTTCGGGAAGGCAATCACATCACGAATAGACGAAGCACCTGTCATCAACATCACCAAACGGTCTAAACCAAATGCCAAACCACCGTGCGGAGGTGCACCGTATTTCAACGCATTCAGTAAGAAGCTGAATTTCTCTTCGGCTTCTTCTTCTTCAATACCTAAAGCTTCAAAAATCGCTTTTTGCATTTCTAAAGTATAAATACGCAGTGAACCACCACCAATTTCAGTACCGTTCAATACCATGTCATACGCGACAGATAAAGCTTCACCAGGGTTGCTTTTCACATCTTCAACGCTTGATTTTGGTAAAGTGAATGGGTGATGCACAGAGGTCCATTTACCATCATCAGTTTCTTCAAACATTGGGAAGTCAACCACCCAAAGCGGTGCCCATTCACAAGTTGCAAGGTTTAAATCGTGACCGATTTTGACACGAAGTGCGCCCATCGCATCGTTGACCACTTTGGCTTTATCTGCACCAAAGAACACGATGTCGCCATTTTCTGCGCCTACACGTTTTAATAAATCAAGCACGATTGGCTCAATAAATTTCACGATTGGAGATTGTAAACCTTCAATGCCTTTTTCAAGTTCATTGACTTTAATATACGCCAAACCTTTTGCACCGTAGATGCCAACATATTTGGTGTATTCATCAATCGCACTACGTGGCAATGAACCCGCACCAGGCACACGAAGTGCAACAATACGACCTTTCGGATCTTTCGCTGGGCCAGCAAATACTTTGAACTCGACGTCTTGCATCAAGTCTGCAACATCTACCAATTTCAGTGGAATACGCAAGTCTGGCTTATCAGACGCATAATCTCGCATCGCTTCCGAATATGGCATACGTTGGAATTTGTCGAATTTCACGCCTAGAAGTTCATCGAACATCTTCACGGTCATGCCTTCCATCAAATCCATAATGTCATCGTCACTCATGAACGATGTTTCAATGTCGATTTGAGTAAATTCAGGCTGACGGTCTGCGCGTAAATCTTCATCACGGAAACATTTAGCGATTTGGTAGTAACGGTCAATACCGCCCACCATCAACAATTGTTTAAATAATTGTGGAGATTGTGGCAGGGCATAGAAGCTACCGTTAGATACACGGCTTGGTACTAAATAGTCACGCGCACCTTCAGGCGTTGCACGTGTTAAAATTGGTGTTTCAACATCCAAGAAACCATGATCGTCTAAATAGTTACGAATTAGGTTGGTGACTTTAGAACGGAAACGTAAGCGATCTAACATTTCTGGACGACGGATGTCCAAGAAACGGTATTTCAAACGAATTTCTTCTGAAATGTTGGTATTTTCATCGTTCAATGGGAACGGAGGCGTTTCAGATGCTGCAAGAACTTCAATTTCCTTGCCTAAAACTTCAATTTGTCCACTGACCATATTAGCATTTTCTGTGCCTGCATAGCGACGACGTACACGACCTGTGATTTTTAATACAAATTCTGAACGTGCTTTGTCTGCAGTTGCAAATGCTTCTGGAGTGTCTGGGTCAATTACGACTTGCACAAGACCATCGCGGTCACGCATGTCTAGGAAAATTACACCACCGTGGTCACGACGACGGTGTACCCAACCACACAGGGTCACGGTTTGATCAATTTGAGCTTCGGTTAAAGAACCGCAATAATGAGTTCGCATCATAGCGTTAAAAATCCAACTATATGGGTTAAGGAAGCGAATACGTAAACAGCGCACCGCCTTTAGCAAAGGTAGGATTATGCCTCTTTGGGCATGTGGCTACAAGAACCTGCTGCAAAAACAGTGGGTTTTTACAAGGAATGTGTCTGAAATAGGATAATGCAGCAAGATTCAGGATAAAGTGATGAGCTTTGACTTTATTTTATCTACCCTTACCGATCCAAAAACAAAAATAACAGACAACCTAAACTGAACATGAGTAATGCCCCTTGGCTAAACTCATTGATGGCACGTCCCATAAAGTAATACAGTTCGGCTTGCCAGGTCGCATCGGGGATATAACGCGCATAATCCCAAAGTGAAAACCCACCACATACAATCGACAAGAGAATGAGAGCGATGGCATAAACGCGAATTTTAGTGCTTACAGAACTGACCTGCCGATGCTTGCGATAATAATGCAGGCTCATCCATAACAAAAAAGGCAACGCCAAAATAGAACTGCCAATTTGTAGTACGCGATGCATCGGATAAATACCTGTGCCTAATTGTACCGATTGCGCTAAAAAATCCTGAAAGGCAAAACTACGAAAGTCGTGATGGGTTAAACCATCCCAAATTAAATGGGTGGCATTGCCAATCAGTAAGGCGAGAATCAAGCCACCTACAAACCCAAGTACAGATTTTATCGTGTTTAGATTTAACGGGTGATGGATTCCCACAAAGCGATACAATGCAGGGCGATAGAGTAAATACCACAGTGCACAAAAGACAAGACCCAATAATAAATTCGGATACAGCAATGCCGACCATAAATGTGGAGTGGGATCGTGACGCAAAGTAAACAGGCGGTGTAAATCTGGCAACATCGTGCCTATAGCGAGTGCAGCGATGGGCAGACGTTGTCCTGAAAGCTTGGCGAGTGGTGGGGCAAGTACCGCATGTGAGAGCGTAAAGGGCATACCAATTCAAAGTAAAGAATATAAAAAATCAAAATAAATTGTGCTGAATAGCTTAATTGAGAATACAGAATAACAATGTTTTTTATTGCAATGTTAATGAAATGTTATATTATAACATTAATTATTTTGCTAATTTGAGCATGGGTCATGTCGTTCCATAAAAATTTAATAACACTTTCCATTTTTTCAGTGCTGACACCTGCAGCATTCGCCAATACTGAAAGCAGTAGCACACAACTGGAAACCATTCAGTTACAAGCACATCCTTTGGTGCAAACTGCGGCAGATTTTGCAGTGGCAGATCATGTGATTGATCAAAAAACTTTGGCAGAACGTAGTACCACCATTGGTGATGCGATGGCAGATGAGCTAGGCGTATATTCCAATCAATATGGTTCAGGCTCTAGCCGTCCAGTAATTCGTGGACAAGATGGCCCACGGGTTAAAGTGCTGCAACATGCTTCAGAAACTGCCGATGTTTCTACACTTTCACCTGACCATGCCATTACCGTCGATCCAATTTTAGCCAAGCAAGTTGAAATTATTCGTGGCCCATCAACATTACTTTATGGTGCAGGAACGGTTGGTGGCTTAGTTAATGTGACCGATCAAAAAATTCCAACTCAAATGCCAAATAATGGTTTAGAAGGACAGGTGGGTTTACGTTACAACACGGGTAGCGATGAAAAGCTAGTGAGTGCGGGGGTAACTGCAGCACTCAGTGATCAATTTGCGCTGCGTATTGAAGGTTCAAAACGTAAAGCCAATGATTACATTACCCCAAACTATTGGGTAGAGCATCATCATACAGAAGTACATGTTGAACCAGATGGCTCAACCCATACACATGAACATGAAGAGTTGGTAAAAGAACGCCGTGTAGACAATACCTTTGCCGAAGGCCAAACGGTGAATATTGGTGGATCATGGATTCATGACCGTGGTTTTGTGGGGTTGTCGTACAGTAACCGTCAGGACAAATATGGTTTGCCAGGGCATAGTCATGAGTATCATGATTGCCATCCACATGGAAATAAATTGCATTGCGGAAGTCATGACCCTGCACCACAACCAGATCCACATGACGAACACGAACATACACATGGTGGCCCGTGGATTGATTTGGAATCACACCGTTATGATTTACGTACCGAGCTTGATCAGCCTTTTGCAGGTTTTGATAAACTACGTGCGCACGCCAGCTTTACTGATTATGAACATGATGAATTAGAAGAAAATAAAGTTATCAGTAACTTTAGAAGTAAAGGCTATGATGCGCGTTTAGAATTGGTGCATAAACCCCTTGCAGGTTGGGAAGGTGTGTTTGGTACACAGTATAGTCAGCAAAAAATTGATTTAACTGGACAAGTAGAACAACACGGCGATCATTCTCACGAAACCGTACCTATGCCTGATACCAAAACTCAAAAATATAGTTTATTCGGTTTAGAGCATAAACAATTTGGCGATGTGCATGTTGAACTCGGTGCACGGGTTGAACATCAAAAAATTGATGTCGATGCTCAGAAAAAAGATTATTCAGATACAGGTGTATCTGCTTCTGCCGCAGCCAACTGGCAGTTTGCACCGAACTATAAATTATCCCTTACAGGTTCACATCAGCAGCGTTTACCATTGGCGCAAGAGCTTTATGCCAATGGAATCCACTTTGCAACCAACACCTATGAGCGTGGGAATGCGAATTTAGATGTGGAAAAGTCGAATAATTTAGAACTTGGTTTGCACTATGAAGCTGACAAACTCGATTATTCATTACATGTGTATCATAACTGGTTTGATAACTATATTTATGGTGCGACTACTGACCATAAGGAAACTTTCCGTTTAATTGATTATCAACAAGACAAAGCCAAGTTTTATGGTACAGAAGCCAAGCTAGGGTATCAGATTAGCTCAGATTATAAACTCAGTGTGTTTGGTGATTATGTGCGTGGTGAAATTGACAATCAAAATGCACCACGTGTACCTGCAGGGCGTTTGGGGACTAAGGTGGATGCCAACTTTGCCGACGGTTGGTCGGGTATGGCGGAATACTACCGTGTATTCAAACAAGACAAAATTGCTGCTTATGAGCAAGAAACAGCAGGCTATAATATGGTCAATGTTGGTGTGGCTTATGCGGGCAACTATGCCAACAAACAAGATTACCGTGTGTATTTTAAAGCCAACAACTTGCTAGATGATGAAGTGTATTCACATACATCGTTCTTGTCGAATATTCCACAAGTGGGTCGTAACTTTACAGTCGGCGTGGAATTTGGCTTCTAAAATTCAATTTGCCTTGAGCAGGATGTCTGCGTGAAAACACAGAAATCCTCTTGAAAATCCAAACAATTAAACCTAGTCTGAGCGCATCGGACTAGGTTTTTTGTTATGCGTATCTTTCAGCGAATTCATCAAAAATTGAATTGGTCGCCTCGGGCGTATGTGGGACTTATTATAAGTTTTCTGGCTTTAGGTTATTTGGCGTCTGCGACCTACCACAGCTTAAAACCATTGCCCGAAGGGCTGAATTACACTGGAAAGTTACGTCATGCGCCTATTAAATTTATTGCCGATCAGACCTATATCGACGCGCAAGGTGTTCAGCAACAACAGCATCAAATTTTTAATGAAATTTTAGAGCTGGTTGATGCAGCACAAAGCACCATTGTATTGGATATGTTCTTGTTTAATCCTGAAGTGGGAACATCTAAACAGCAGCATCAGCCACTGACACAGCAACTCACCGATGCTTTAATTCATAAACGTCAGCTGCAGCCAAATATTGAAATCAAAGTCATTACTGATCCCATTAATTCGGTATATGGTGGCATTGCACCTGAACATTATCGTCAATTGCGTCAGGCAGGTATTGATGTGATTGAAACAGATTTAACCCCGCTGCGCGCATCGAATCCGCTGTGGTCGGGGTTTTGGTATCTCTGCTGTCAGGGCATTCCAAATAATGCTGAAAAGGGTTGGCTACCCAGTCCTTTCGGCAAAGATAAAATTACCTTACGTAGTTATTTCAGCTTGCTTAATTTTAAAGCCAACCATCGTAAAACCATGGTGGTCGATACCGCCGAAGGCTGGAAAGCATTGGTCACGTCGTTTAATCCACATGATGGCAGTTCACGTCATTCTAACAGCGCTTTATTGGTGACGGGCAATACCGCAGTAGATGTGTTGCAAACAGAACAAGCCGTCGCGCGTATGTCGCAGGGCAATCTGTCTGGGGTGATTGTGGGGGAGTTTGAGGCAGATTCGTCTTATCCTCAAGTGCAAGTCATCACTGAACAAGCCATTTTAGAGGGCAGTTTGACACTGATTCGGCAGACCAAAGCGCAAGAACATCTGGATTTGGCGATGTTCTATTTATCGGAGCGACAAATCATCAAGGCACTGATTGCTGCACAGCAACGTGGCGTACAGGTGCGGGTATTACTCGACCCGAATAAAGATGCTTTTGGACGTGAAAAAAATGGCATTCCAAACCGACAGGTGGCGGCAGAATTACATGCTGCAGGGGTGAAGGTACGTTGGTGTAATACCCAAGGTGAGCAATGCCACAATAAAATGCTGATGAAATCGAATGCCACACAGGCTGAGTTGATTTTAGGTTCTGCTAATTTCACCGCACGTAATTTAAAAAACTATAATTTAGAAAGCAACTTGCGTGTGGTCGGACAGGTGCAAGACCCTGTATTTCAGGATGCTCAACACTATTTTAATACCGCATGGTCAAACCTTGAGGGTAAAAATATGAGTGTGGATTATGCGGTTTATGCCGATGAGTCGAAGTGGAAATATGCGCTGTATCGCTTTATGGAATGGAGTGGTTTATCGACCTTTTGATTTTTTAATTGTATGCCTTGAACTCAAAAATCCCTCTTATTGAAAGAGGGATTTTTTTGAGCCGAATATTACTTTACAGGATTTGGCGGCACCATTTCATCCAAATCTTTATCACTCATTTGATCTAACTCGGCAATATCGGTTTTGATTTTCCATTGTGCTTCATCATCCACAGGATTCGGTAAACGCGCTTCTAACCAATCACAAACCACATCTGGGCTAAATTCTGGATGGTTGCATTGAATTACCCACGATAAAAAATCTTTGGCTTCACCATTCATATACGGTGGCGGTGAAACAGGTAAGAATTGAGTCGGCAAGCGCTCATCTCTGGAAATATAATTCAGCACATGTCCCAATTCCTGCACAGTTTGCCATGCTAACGGATGTTCTACATCAATTTGAAATTTGAACCACCATGCATGCTGACCGTCTGAACCATAAGCGTCTACACGGGCTTGCTGTACACTCGGAACTTTGCAGAAAAACTGATGAAGGCGGTCAAAATTTAATTCAGGCACGAGGTTTCATCCAATTTCAAAAAAAATGTATCTTAGCATAGGGGTTGGAGATATTTCATAAATGGCGAGCCGTGTCGGTGAAATCTGCGGAGACGAAAGTTTAAAATTGCTGATTTTTTATTCATTGTTTATCCTTAATTTGAGCTTAGAATAAAAATATGAAAAAAAATAGGAGTGCTAGATATGAAAGTGGCGATTTTAACTGCATTGAGTGGCATGCTATTTTTAGGTGTGTCGATGCAGAGCTTGGCCGAAACCAATCGTTGGGCAGGATATACAGGCGTCAATACACAGCGTGATCAGCATCGTCCTTATTCGCCACAACATCGTCCTGCTTATCCGCAGCATCGACCTTATCATTCACAGCAACCCTATTCCTATCCACCACATTATCCATACCATCAACGACCTGTGCCGCAGTGGGGGCAGCCCACGATTCGTAGTGGCATCAATATTCAATACAATGCGCCAAGTACTGTGCAATATAACCACCAAAGTTACAGTTGGGTAAATGGTGAGCCAAGTAGCGCACATATTGAAAGTTCGACCTATCGTGTGGTGACCGACTGGCAGCACTTGGGTTTACCCGCTCCGCCACGAGGTATGTACTGGATTTTTGAACATGGGCGTTATGTGTTGGTGGCAAATCGTTGAGAAAAAGTGAAATCATAGACATCAATGCTTCTAGATATTGAGTATCTAGAAGCATTTTTTTGACCTATTTTAGATTTTTACGCCAATTCATCATCTTCTGGGCGAGGGGTTTTGCCTTGTGCTAAAGGCTTTTCACTGTGCTTGTCTCGAATAACGGAAGGGTAATGCCAAGATGCAAAACGCACCACTAAAATTGCAGCGGCTAAAATTAAAATTGAACCAGTAATAATCACTAAGTCGAGATCAGCTTTATGGTCGTGTTGAATATCTGAAATTAGCAAACGGGTTAGTGCGGTAATGGCAATATAAATTAAAAAACGCACAGGCATGTGATTGGTTTTAAAATAAATACCCACCATTGCACCTAGTTCTAAATAGATAAAAAGCAATAAGATGTCATCAATAGTGGCATATTGTTTGATGGTGAAAATATCAATTACCGTATGTCCAGCAGACCAAATGACCATACAGCCAATGATAAAGAGCGCAAGATAATGAAAACTTTCTACAGCCCAATTGCCATATTTGTCTAATAGGCTTTCAACTGCTTGAATATTTTTATCTATTTTTGAACGACGTACTGCCATTTTCACCTCCTGTTTGAGTATGGATATTCAGACTTCAACAAAGGTGATGCAAATTTCATGCACAAATTAGAATAGGGATATAAAATTTAGTACAAAAAAACGCCTGATGATTCAGGCGTTTTTGCGATAATGTATTAATTAAGACTGGTTAGTGAAGTAATCTTCGCTGAAGTTCATCACCACTTCTGCACCCGCTTTCACTTTGGTAATGCGTAAAGTCAGTTCTGGCAAAATACGTTGTACAAAGTACAGTGCCAATGACAATTTGTTTTGATAGAACTCACCCTCTTTTTGTTTGGCTGCATTGGCAATGCGCGCAAACATATATGAGAAGCTGAGCAAACCTACCGCATGTAAATAATCAACCGCTGCTGCGTTCGGGAAATCTACATTTTCTTTAGCTGCATTTAAAACGTATTGTGTAACGGATTCAACTTCAGTCGCTGCATCTAAAGTTGCATCTTTAATGAAGTTGAGGTCTGCATCTAAACCATTGGTGAAATCACGGATTTCTGCAATGTATTCTGCAATAAATTCGCCATTACATTTAATGGTTTTACGACCAATCAAGTCTTGCGATTGTACGCCGTTGGTGCCTTCATAAATTTGGGCGATACGTAAATCACGAACACATTGCTCCATACCCCATTCACGGATATAACCATGACCACCGAAGACCATTTGCGCATCAAGTGTCGCATTGAAAGCAGTATCGGTTAAGTAGGCTTTGGCAATTGGAGTTAACAATGCAACACGGTCATTGGCTTTTTTCACAACTTCTGCATCGGTAGAGAATTTAGTGATATCCAATTGTTGACCCACATATACCGCAAATGCACGCGAAGCTTCATTATTGGCACGCGCATTAAGTAACATACGACGTACATCGCCATGTACCAAAATGCTGTCTGCAGCTTTGTTTGGTGATTTTACACCCGATGCACTACGACCTTGGATACGGTCAGTCGCATATTGTGCAGCATTTTGATAGGCAAATTCAGATGCACCTAAACCTTGAATTCCCATAGACAGGCGTTCGTAGTTCATCATTACGAACATGGCAGCCAAGCCTTCATTTTCTTTGCCGACCAAGTAACCTTTGGCGCCATCAAAGTTCATCACACAAGTTGCAGAGGCTTTAATGCCCATTTTGTGTTCGATTGAGCCTGGACCTACTGGGTTGCGCTCACCCAACGAACCATCTTCATTCACCAAGAATTTTGGCACGATGAATAAAGAAATACCGCGTGAACCTGCAGGAGCGTCTGGTGTTTTCGCTAAAACTAAGTGAATGATGTTTTCTGCGAGGTCGTGATCACCACCTGTAATAAAGATTTTAGTCCCTGTGATGTTGTACGTACCATCTGCATTTGGTTCTGCTTTGGTTTTAATAATCCCGAGGTCTGTTCCTGCATGTGGTTCAGTCAAACACATGGTACCTGACCACTCACCTGAGTAAATTTTAGGTAAATAGGTTTCTTTCTGTTCTTGTGATGCATAACTGCTTAATGCCATGCCTGCACCGACAGATAGCAGTGGATACAACATGAAGGATGGGTTGGTGGCAAACAGCATTTCATCTGACAATACTGTCAGCATTTTTGGCATGCCTTGACCACCCCATTCTTCATCTGCGCCTAAACCAATCCAGCCGCCTTCGGCATATTGTTTAAATGCTTCTTTAAATCCAGCAGGTGTGGTGACTTCGCCATTGTTATAGGTCGCGCCTTCTTCATCACCGCTACGGTTAATAGGCAACGTCACATTTTGGGCAAATTTTGCCATTTCTTCCAAAATTGCTTCAGCCGTTGCAGCATCAAGGTGAGCGAGGTTTTCATTGTTTTGCCAGAATTGTTCTGCATTGAATACATCATTTAAGATGAATTTCATATCGGCAAGTGGGGCATTATAAATTGGCATGTGAGTTCACCTGTTTATTGTTTGAATCTTGATTCGTTGAGTTCAGTGTAATCTACAATTGTGAATGTTGTAGGCGACTAAAGCGAAAGAATGCTTTATTTATAAAGAAAAAGGACTGTCAATGCTATGACCGTCCTTTCTCAATTTCTGTACTCAAGAGTACAACATTTTGAATATCCCGCTAAATATGTTCAATATTTAGCGAGTTTCAATTTTCGCTTAGAAAGCAAAGTGTTCAGCATCTAATGCAAATAGTGGCTCTACACCTGTTGCAATCACGTCTACGTGTGAGCGAACACGTGGCAAGATTTTCTTGAAGTAGAAACGTGCAGTCGTCACTTTCGCATTGTAGAAGTCTACATCGGTTGTGCCCGCTGCAAGTGCTTCTTGAGCGACCAATGCCATACGTGCCCATAGGTAAGCCAGTGTTACATAACCAGAGAAGTACATGTAGTCTACTGCTGCAGCACCTACTTCCTCAGGGTTTTGCATTGCACGCATACCAATTTGCATAGTCAAATCGCCCCATTCTTTATTGAGCGCTGCAAGCGGTTCAACAAATTCTTGCATTGCTGCGTTGTCTTTGTTAGCTTCTGCAAATTTATGGATGATTTTGGTGAAGTCTTTCAACATTGCACCTTGTGTACCCAAAACTTTACGACCTAACAAATCGATTGCTTGAATTTCAGTTGTACCTTCGTACAAGCATGAAATACGTGTATCACGCACAATTTGTTCCATGCCATGCTCAGAAATGAAGCCATGACCGCCGAAGACTTGCACACCATGTTTTGCAGATTCAGAACCTGTTTCAGTTAAGAATGCTTTTGCAATAGGCGTCAATAAAGACAAGATGTTGTCAGAGAACTTACGTTCTTCTTCAGTTGCACCTTGTTCAACGATATCTGCGTGTAGAGACAACAGATACACTAGTGCGCGACCACCTTCAGCAAACGCTTTTTGAGTCAATAGCATATTGCGTACAGCAGGATGCACAATAATTGGATCTGCTTCTTTTTCAGGAGCTTTCGGACCAGAAAGTGAGCGCATTGCTAAACGGTCTTTGGCATAAGTCAACGCACCTTGGAAAGAACCTTCAGATGCTGCAAGACCTTGTACCGCTGTACCGATACGTGCAGTGTTCATGAACGTGAACATGCAGTTTAGACCACGGTTTTCAGGGCCAATCAAGAAACCTTTCGCATTATCAAAGTTGATGACGCAAGTTGCATTGCCATGAATACCCATTTTGTGTTCGATTGAACCACAACGTACACCATTACGCTCCCCTAAAGAACCATCTGCATTCAGGTTGAACTTAGGAACGATGAACAGAGAAATACCTTTAGTTCCTTTAGGTGCACCAGGTAAACGTGCCAATACGATGTGCACGATATTCTCTGCCATGTCATGTTCACCAGCAGAGATAAAGATTTTCTCGCCCGAGATTGCATAGCTTCCGTCGGCCTGAGGTTCAGCTTTAGTACGGATAATACCCAAGTCAGAACCTGCATGAGATTCGGTTAAACACATGGTACCTGTCCACTCACCTGAAACAAGCTTTGGCAGATAGGTTGCTTTTTGTTCATCTGAACCGTGGTGTTCTAAAGTACGTACAGCACCATGAGAAAGACCTGGGTACATGCCCCATGCCCAGTTTGCTGTACCTACCATTTCTGAAATCACGTTTCCTAGAGAAACAGGTAGACCTTGACCGCCGTATTGTTCTTCAGCAGAAAGAGACGGGAAGCCAAGTTCGATATATTTTTGATACGCTTCTTTAAAGCCCGTTGGTGTAGTCACCACGCCATCATTCCAAGTACAACCTTCACGGTCACCCACTTGGTTTAACGGAGATAATTCGTTTTCACAGAAATCTGCTGCAGCTTCCAAATATTGGTCAACCAATTCACGGCTTACGTTTTCTTGGAATGCAGGTAATTTTGCATAGTGATCTTCGGCATTTAATAATTCATGCAAAACGAATTGCATATCACGTAAAGGCGCTTTGTATTGTGGCATATCGGTTTCCTCAATACTGGTTTGACCAGCGTTATATTTTAAATGGATTTCAGCGCATGCCTTCTCAGACATGCCATGTTGGAATGGTTGTAATCGTGCAACATCTTCTAATTCGGTACAAGCATCTGCATAGCATTTCTTGGTGACTGCAAAGTCAAAGATTTTTATCTTGAAATGGCTAAGTTACTTGAGTGTAAACAGTTTTGCTGAATTTGAAATGATACAAATAGTCAAAAAGCGTAAAGAGATATGTCTAAGTGAAGTGGATAAAAAGGTAAATAAAAAGGCACTCAATCGAGTGCCTTAGAGTCGTGTAAGTGTGTGCTCACCTGAATGCATTAGCGCGAAGTAGGTGATATTCTCATTTGTTGCATAGGTTGATTCGGCTGAAAACGAACCAAGCATTGTCCCTTGAGTTGTAGTTCGCCCAGTTTCACTTGAACGTGTTGTCCATGCATTTTTCCTTCACAGGCAGCACGCATGGCCTTTTGATGCGCTTGATGTTGTGCTAATCGTTGATCGTACCGTTTGGTCATTTCAGCACGTTGCGCATCGGTCAGCACTTCACCACGTTGTTGCATACGCGGCATTTTTGCACGCATGGCTTGGTGTTGTTGCATCGCATATTGGCGATGTTGTTTAAATGACTGGCGATCAGGCTGGAAACGCATCGTACAGGTACCTGCGAGTGTTTGATCACCTACTTTTAATTGTAGATTTGTACCTACTGCTTTGTTGTCACAAGCCTGTTGCATCTGCCCACGAAATGCGCGGTGTTCTGCACGCATGGCACGATATTGCTCGCGTTGTTCAGGACTGAAGCGTTGTCCATCTTGAGCATAATGTTGTTTAAACATACGTGTTTGTTGTCGTTCGGTCAGATCATTACTGGTTTGGCATGCAGTTAAAATCCCCATGCCCAAAACACTTGCCCCAAGTAATGCGATTTTCGTCATCTGTTTCATCTTCAAACTCCCCAACCTGCTTTTAACTTCACTCAGTTAAGATTAAATAATAAAGATGAAGAAACAATGGAGAGTTTTTTCTAGCACTGTTGGTTACAATGCTCAAAATCAATAAGAAAAGCTGAGATTGCGCTTTTGAAAATTCGCCGTATTCCCATCGCATTACGCCTGTTTCTCACAGTGCTGCTGACGACCTTACTGATCACCACGGTCAGTTTGGGGGTATTGCATGTCAATATGCAGCGTAATTTCAGTAAATACGTGGCTGATGTCGAAATGCAAAAGCTGGACTTAGTCATTCAAAACTTGGCAGAAGTCTATGCGGTATATCACGATTGGGGCAACGCCATTCAGGCGCAAATTCTCCAAATTGAAGGTGAAGCTGCGCCCGATGATTATGACCGTTTATCGCGGTGGTGGTTACGTCGTCAGTATGACATTGCTTTGCAGCAGCGTTATTTTCAGGAACACACCCTCGCCAATGTAAACTCAAGTGTAGTCGAGCCTGAGCCAGGCAAACGACAAGCCAATGCGGAAGAACTTCGCTGGTTAGAGCTGAATTTACCTTCACAATTTCAGCCATTTGAAGGTTTAGTGTTTCCTTTGAGTGCCAATCAGAATGCTTTCCGTCCTGATCGTAAAAATGAAGGACACCAAAACACGACAGAATCATCTGGAAAAAAACAATTTATTTCGATGCCTGACCGTTTAGGCTTGAGTTCACGCTTATCTTTATATGATGCCCAGCGGCAATTTGTAGTGGGAGAGCCTGCTGAAACTCAAATTTCCTTTCGTCCAATTATGGTCGGTGAAAAAATCGTGGGTTATCTGGGCTTAAAACCTGTGTTAGATCAGGAAGATGCTTTAAGTATTAATTTTTTTAGTAAACAAACTCGTTATTTATTATTGGCTTATGCTTTAAGTATTTTGGCGAGCTTGATTGCTGCCTTATTGTTGGCGACCTATTTTAAAAAGCCAATTCAGCGCTTATTAAATGGCACACGTGAATTAACCAAAGGCCATTATCAGCATCAGGTCAAGGTCAATCGTAATGATGAGTTGGGTGATTTATCTACCGAGTTGAATCATTTGGCGGTGATTTTAGATCAACATGAAACTTCACGTCGTCAGTGGGTGGCAGATACTTCGCATGAATTAAAAACGCCATTGGCGGTGTTGCAGGCGCAAATTGAAGCCATGCAAGATGGTATCCGCAAAGCCACACCAGAGCATTTGGCTGCGATGATGCATCAGGTCAATAATCTGAAAAAACTCACACAGGATTTATCGGACTTGGCGCAAGCCGAAGCCATGCAGCTGAAATGCTATTTCTCGAGCATTGATCCATGGCAAGTGATTGAGCAGGAAATCGAAAGCTTTAAGCCGAAATTTGAACAGGCGCAGTTGGACTTGATCGTGTCGGGTGAAGGCACGCAATTACAATTGGATATAGACCGTTTTAAACAAATTATGCTCAACTTGCTCAGTAATAGTATTCGTTATACCGAAGCGGGTGGGCAGGTGCATATTCACACCAGTCAAAGTGCAACAGAATGGACAGTGTATGTAGATGACAGTCCGTTTGGTTTAAGTGATGAACAATTGGCACGTTTGGGTGAGCGTTTCTATCGTGCCGATGATTCACGTACACGCGCCACAGGTGGGACAGGTTTAGGTCTGGCTTTATCGGTCAAAATTGCCAAAGCATTGGGCGGAGAGTTAAGTTTTGCACATTCACCGTTGGGTGGTTTACGCTGCAAATTAAGTTTTCCAAAAATCAAATCTTGAAGGACTTTAAGGAATCGTGCATGAAACATATCTTGCTGGTTGAAGATGAAATTGAACTTGCCCAATTGGTGCGAGATTATTTAGAAGCTGCTGGATTTGAAGTCAGTATGTTTCATGATGGACAAGAGGCCTATGACAGCTTTTTGCAGCGTAAACCAAGCCTGATGATTTTAGACTTGATGATTCCTCGTATGGATGGTTTGACCATTTGCCGCAAAGTGCGTGAACAGTCTGATGTGCCTATTATTATGGTCACGGCACGTACTGAGGAAATTGATCGGGTGCTAGGTTTGAACATGGGCGCAGATGATTATGTATGTAAGCCTTTTAGCCCGAAAGAGTTGGTGGCTCGTGTGCAGGCAGTATTGCGCCGTCTGGAACGTAAAAATGAGCCAGAAAGTAATGATTTATTCCGCATGGATAAAGCACAGCAGCGTATTTGGTATCAGCAAAAAACCTTGAATTTGACCCCAACCGAATTCCGTTTATTGGAATTGTTTTTAGAGCATGTCGGGCAGGTGTATTCACGTGCGCAGTTGCTAGACCATATTAACCCTGACAGTTTTGAAGTGGCAGATCGTGTAATTGATAGCCACATTAAAAACTTGCGCCGTAAAATTTCTGACGCTGCCGAAACGGGAAATCGTCATGAATGGATTCAGGCGGTGTATGGTGTGGGCTATCGTTTTGAGTATCCTGAAGAGTGATTTAGAATAAAAGATATATTTATAATATATTGTTAAGCGGTTGAAAAAGTGATATTTTTCAACCGTTTTTTTATAACAATTATTTTAGAGGGAAACTCATGATGAAAAAAACGATTTTAACTGTGTCTTGTGCCTTAATTTTGACAGCTTGTGGTGGTGGTGGTGGAAGTGACACTTCACCCAAAAATCCTGCAGATGGTAGTGTCATTCAACAACCAGCCAATGATTTGTCTAATGCAAAAGAGTTGATTCAGACGGTAAATAATATTGTTGCGTATTATGATGGCTTTGCTGATATTAGTGAACGTTATCAACAACCAATACAGGCGATTAATGGTACAACAAGTGATTTGATTGACGCTGCGGATATTGTTATTACATTAGTACGTTTGGCACAGGCAGATGCGGGTGGGAGTAATAAAACATATACAGCCAAAGATTTAGAAAAATTATTAGCATTAGGTGGTTTTACTCAAGAGTACAACATAAAAAATAATACGTTGCAGGTGGTAACGAGTGCAAATAGTGTAAAAGTATCGGGTACATTAAAAGCTGAAACTTTTCAGAATTTTGATTTTGATAAAGCTCAACAAGATAATTGGCCTGATGGTTGGTTTTCAAATCCAGAATATGCTATTTATGGTGATGAAATGGCTATTACTGTAGGTAATTTTACAGTTGAGGAACCTGTTTTAGATCAGGTAAATACTACTTTAAATGCGACAATTGGTGCTAACAGTATTTTAGAAGTACAAAACTTAGCTAATAATAAAAAAGCAAAATTAAGTTTTAGTAACACCAGTGCAATTGCAGTAACGTATGCGGATGCAATGAAAATGGATGAGCGAGCTGCAGAAGAATTACCACAAAATGCTCAATTAAAGTTTTTAAATGTACAGTTTGAAAGTGAAGGATTAACTGCTATTTTGACTGAGTTTTCAGCTCAAGCTAAAGTTGCAAAGTTGACTGATGGCGTAGCTAGTTATGATCAGTTAATACCTGCAGAAATTATTTTAAAAGGTAGTCTTGATCTCAATGATGAATTGCTTCAACTAGATGCAAAGTTAAACTTAAATAATGATTTTAATAAAGTTTATAATATTCTTGTAGAAACACCAGATAATTTTATGGATGCAAGCGTATATCTTAAATTAGCTGGTAATTTAAAAGGTGCTCAAGCTACGACAAAACCATTTGTGTTAAGTGTAAATGCAAAGCGTTCAGAACTCACTAAGGGAACAGCGAATATTGAAGTTGCCGTAGATAAGTCTGTACTAGATATTAATCTAGTAGCACAACAGTTGAATGCTGAACCATTTTTATCTGCTGTTATTAAAAATAAAACAGGTGCTTCGGTCACTATTGAAAATATTGATACATTTACTCAGGCAGATATTATGGTAAATGGAAAATCTCAAGGTAAGGTGACAAAAAACTCAACAGGAAACTATATCGCTTCATTTGTTGATAATCAGATTCTTGTTATAGCTCCTTAATATTATAAGGAAATGGTTTCTTGATACAGTGATGTCTATACAAATAGATTTTTCTGAAATTAAGAAACCATTTTATTTTTTATGAAATATCTATTTTTAATTCTATGTTTTTTTTCAGTTTTCACCTATGCTGCGAGCGTGGAATATCGAGCGGATGCGTCATTATATAGTGAGCCTATTGCTATTGATGCTTTTTTAGATGATTGGCAAGATCCTGATTTTAAAAGTGGCAAGTACGCCTTTGCTCATGGTTTGATGCAGCTTTCTGTGCAACAAGATCAATGGAATTTAGGTTGGTTGTGGCGTTATGATTACATTTTAAAATTTAGTCCAGATATGGCAAAGCTTTATTACCAAATTGAAAATGATTTGCCTTTAGATGCAGAGAGTATGTATGAATTAACACTACATGCACAACATTTAGAGCGTATTGGCGCACGTATAGCATATGACTGGGTGCCCCAATCAAATTGGATACTTACAGCCGGTGTAAGTGCATTATATGGTCGACATTTTGTAGACGGTCAATTTAATGCTTTTGGTGAAACTAATTTAATGCCTCGTTTAGCAGACCGTGTGCAATGGTTGAATGGACAACTTAATTATTATTATGACCAGCCAGCATTAAAAGAGGATGAGTTAGGTCTTGGAGATTTTAGAGCAAAAGAAGGTTATGGTTATGCTTTAGATCTTACTTTACAAGGGGAGTGGTTAGAAAAATGGTACTTGAAATTCCAATTGGAGGATATTTTTAGCTATATGTATTGGGATGAAGCTCCCTATAGCCAATACCAAGCAACATTTGATCAAAACTCTCGACCTCGAATTAATTTAACCGGCACAGTAGCTACAGATAAGAGTTATAAGCAAAAAATTCCATATAAAATTTCGACCGAATTACTTTACAATATTCATTCAGAAATCCAATTAGGAGTTAGTAGTTTTTCTAACCCGTTCACAAGTTTATGGCAAATGCACTTTTTATGGCAACCTGACTCATTGCAATTAGGTCTACATTTTGAGCCACAAACCAAAAGCTTAGGTGTTTCTTTTAGGCATGAAAATATTGGAATGAAGTATTTGACGGATAATTTAAACACAAATCAAGCGCATAGAATGGAAGCCTATTTATTTGCACAATATCAATGGTAAAACTTATTTATTATATTTTTTTCTTTAAATAGGTGTGAGATATAATGATTCCAAAAGAAGAATATTAGGGTGATTTTGTATGAAATGCTTTAATTAGCCCAACCCGTTGTTTTTCTACTTTCCTTAATTTTGCGACCACCAATTCATACGAGTTTAAGACCAAATCTTGCACCAATTGCTCATCTAAATTGTCATCTGCAAAAATTGAAATCCAATGTTGTTTATTCATGTGCCAGCCCGCACGAATATAAGGATAAAAATCACGTAACATCGCACCATGCTCAGGTTTAACTTTTAGATTGATGATGGCATGACCATTTAAATACAGACTCAGCATAAATACTTTATCGAAAATTTTATGCACCAAGCAGCCATCACCAAAAGGTTCGCTCAGGCTAACCGCAGGCAATTGTGTTGCAACCCTTGCTGCGATTTGATGCATAGATGACGGTGTTTGTGCCACTTATTTTCCCCGAAAAGTTTATCCTGTGGATAACCACAGCTTTTTCCACAGAAAATGTGTATAACTTTGTTGGAATTCTAAACGTCCTTTGGCGAGTGCATCAGTATTAAGATGAACAACTCACCATCACTTCTGGCACATCACTTGGTAAAGGTGCTAAATCTTCAGGTTTTTCCAATGCTGTTTGCTGAATATACGGCTGGCTGAGCAAGTTAAATAAACGCTCAACTTCTGAAAAATCATCACGTTCTGCTTGCTCAATCGCCTTTTGTGCCATGTGATTGCGCAAAATATAGTGAGGGTTTACCTGTTGCATTGCAGCATCTAAAGCATCGGTATCTTGATGTTCACGAATCTGTAAATACTGTGCCAAAAAGCTTTCCCACTGTCTACGATCCAAACAATCATCCAGTATTTTAGTATATTGTTTATTTTGTAGGCGGATGAAGCTCTGGGTGTAATCCAGTTGTTCACTTTGCAAAATGCGTAAGAAGTTGGTAGCGCAATCAAAACTGTCTTTATGGAAGCTTGGCAGTCCCATTTTTTCACATAAACCAAGTTTGTAATGCTCTAAAAAAGTCGGTTCAAAATGCTCTAAACATGCTGCCAGTGCTTGTTTCCAGTGTTCTTTCTGATCTGGGTTTTGTTCAAGCGGAATTAAATTGTTCAACCAAACCCACAAATTCCAGTGTGCCACACTCGGTTGTTGTTGGTAGGTATAACGTCCTTGATAGTCCGAATGGTTGTTGATCCAGTTGGGACGAAAACGCTCCATAAAGCCATAAGGGCCAAAATCGAGTGTTGAACCTGTAATATTTAAATTATCGGTGTTCATCACGCCATGCGCAAAACCGACCAATTGCCATTTGGCAATCATGACAGCGGTACGTTGAATGACTTGTGTAGCAAAGGCGAGTACAGGCTGTTCGGCTGTCAAGCATTCATGATAGTGCCATTCGATACACTTTTGCACAAATTCAGGCAGTAATTCAGGTTGATACTGATTGATCCATTCAAAATGTCCCAAACGAATATGACAGTCTGATGTGCGTAATAGCATTGCGCCAAGTTCTAATTTTTCACGTTGTACGCCTTGAGTAGATGAGGTAAATCCAACTGCATTGCTTGATGGCACACCCAGCGCATTTAAAGCATGACCTGCCAAATATTCACGAATCACTGAACGTAACACGGCACGTCCATCCCCCATACGTGAATAAAGCGTTGCACCTGCACCTTTTAAATGAAGATCAATTGTACGTTGTTGTGTGTCCAAAACTTGCGCAATAAGTAAACCGCGTCCATCGCCCAATTGACCTGCCCACTGACCAAATTGATGTCCCGCATAGACCATTGCCAAAGCAGGAAATTCTTTAAACGTGGTTTGTCCGCTGCAAATTTCAACCCATTGTTGTTGTTCCTCTGCTGTCCATTGCAGTTCTTTTGCCAATGCAGCATTAAAGTGTCCTGCTTTTGCACCTTTTAAAGGTAAAGGCTGCTGCATGTGATAAAGACGGGCGGGCAGGGTCGGATAACGTGGATTAAATTGCATGATGATGAAGCGCTTGGCACAAAGTGAGTTTCACTATAGCAAACTTGGACTTTAAAAACTGTAGCCTAACAATGCAGAAAGCCCTGAACAGGTCAGGGCTTTCGCAGTGCATCAGAACAGAGGTTTATTCAGATACAGGGTTCTTTTTTAGGTTACGCATCAGCAAGTTCAATGTTTCACGATGGTGTGAAAGACGCTGTTCAACCAACTGGAATTCAACTTTTAATTTGTCATCCATTTGGTGAATTTTTTCAGCTACAGACGCTTTTTTCGCCTGAATTTCTTGCTCTTTTAACTTTGCCCAATCGTTCAGGGTTTGGGTAAAGGCATCATATTCTTGCGCAAGACGGCTTTTAACTTGACCAATGTCATCATTTACATTGTGACCATAAACTGCCAAGTCTTGCTCTGCATATTTAAAACGCATCGCCAATTCTGCTTTTTTAATATTAAAGCTTGGAATACGACGCAAGTTTTTCGCTAAGCCCAACTTTGAGCATGTCCAAATTAACCATTTGGTTGGGTCATATTGCCACCATTTTACGCCATTACGATAATCATATTGGAAAATGTGGTGATAGTTATGATAGCCCTCGCCCCAAGTGGCAATTGCTAACCAGAAGTTATCACGCGCGGTATTTTCGTCAGTATAAGGACGCGAACCCCACATGTGGCACAGCGAGTTAATAAAGAAGGTAACATGGTGGCTTAAAATCAGACGCATTAAACCGCCCAATAACAACACGCCCCACATATCGCCCACAGCCCAACCAATTGGCACCAAAATGCCAACGTGAACTGCAATTACGAGCGGAATATAGTATTTGTGTTGGAACATCACCAACTTGTCATTTAACAAATCTGGCGCATTTTTAAAGTTTGGCTCTGCGGCAGGGTAGTCACGTAGCATCCAGCCCATGTGCGCAAACCAAAAACCATTATTAATTGAATATGGGTCTTTTTCGACATCATCAACATGGCGGTGATGGGTGCGGTGACCTGAACCCCAGAACAAAATACTGTTCTGAACGGCAAATGTTCCCATAATCATTAAAATGATTTTCAAGGGAAGGGTAGCTTCATAAGCACGGTGTGCCCATAAACGGTGATAACCTGCTGTAATACCCAAGCTACTTACGCCAAGTAATACAAACATGCTGATCCAAGCGGCTAAGCTAAAATCATGGTGATAGGCATACCAAGGAATCGCGATCACTGCAACAATAGGTAAGAAAACCAGTGCAAAGATGGCAATCCAGTTGATTGGGGCTTTGGGTAAGGGAGCATTCATCTCCAACAGCACTCCTAGAACCTTGGGAGGTATAAATGGACGCTTAATCCGTTATAACGCTATGACCGATCTATAGATTGAAATCATAGTATTAATTTTTTAGGGATTAATTTTTTCGCATATTAGCATGAGCGTATTCACGATCACAGCATTATTGTACAGTTGTATTGTACTGGGTGGTAACAGAATATAATGGTATCTGCGAGATTTTACGGAAATATGATATACGGTAGCCAAACAAGCACGATAAATCATTTATTTATTCATCAATATGCTTAAGGTTACCGCTTACAAGTGTTGCATCATCAGTTTAGGATAATCGGTAATTAAACCCTGAATCCCTAAATCTTTAAGCTGTTTGGCGCGTTCAATCTGGTTGACTGTCCAAACGCTGATATTCAGTTTGGCCTGTTGTGTGGCTTGAATGAGCGCACCGGTTGCGAGTTCGTTCATCCAACCAATTTGGCAACAACCTAATTCTAAAGCCTGATCAATGGCTTGATATTGCAGATCATCTTCAACCAATAAACCGCGTTTAAAGCGTGATTTTTGTTGTTGCAAAGCCCAGTGAATTTTCGGATCAAAACTGGTGATGATGGCGTTGTGTTCAAAACCCTTCAAATGTTGCTCTAAACTTTGGGTAATTTTTTCGGCAGCGGCATGCGAGTTGACCGCTTTGACTTCTACTTCAATATGATCAAAATTTTGAATAATGGTCATGGTTTGATTGAGTAGGGGCGTGGTTTCGACTTTATTCCAGTCCGACCACATCACCGCATGATTGTAATGGTTTAAATCTTCCAGACTACATTCATACAGTGCTTTGTCTTGTCCTGTGGTGCGAATGAATTGATCATCATGCATAACCACTAAGGCATTGTCTTTGAGTTGACGCACATCAAACTCAACCGCTCGAATGCCAATATTTTGAATATATTCAAAACCACCGAGTGTGTTTTCAGGCGCTTCGCCACGCGCACCACGATGACCAATTATGCGCATAATGTGCCCATGAATTGAAAGTTTGCTTTCATTTTGCAAGTACGACGTGACAAAGAGATGACATTTCTTATTTTGGTCGGATGGTGTGAAATTTCAAGCAGCATCCGACGTGATTTTTTAGATGCAAAATCAGGGCTTTATTTTAGTTTCCGATTCTAGAGTGTGATGTCAGTTACCAATACTGTCGTTGATGTTCTTTTGCCATAACACTTCGCTGCCTCTTTCGGCACGTTGC
This sequence comes from Acinetobacter sp. YH01003, assembly GCF_013420525.1. Lineage (NCBI taxonomy): Bacteria > Pseudomonadati > Pseudomonadota > Gammaproteobacteria > Moraxellales > Moraxellaceae > Acinetobacter > Acinetobacter sp. YH01003. The sequence continues at coordinate 71,752 of NZ_VOXY01000006.1, forward strand.
AAGCTGCGAGATGCCACAAATAGCCAGTCAGACAGTCGGTTCAGTAATTGCAAAGATGGTGCCTGAATATTTTGATCACGGTTGTGTACGGTCATTAAACTACGTTCTGCACGACGACATACGGCACGGGCTTGATGTGCATAACTGCATGCCAATGTACCTGCAGGCAGAATAAATTCTTTGAGCATTGGCAGGCTTTCATTCATGCGGTCAATGTCTTGTTCTAGGAACTCAATCGCAAGTGGTTGTACGAGATGGTAATTGGGGATACAGACTTCACCGCCTAAATCGAATAGCCAGTGCTGAATCAGGCTAAGCGATTTGTCCCAAGTGTTTTTGTCTTGAATGTTGCTATGTGTAATTTGTGAGCGCAATACGCCTATGCAGGCATTGAGTTCATCGACATCGCCCAGTGCATGAATGCGTAAGTCGTCTTTGGCGACACGTGAGCCATCGCCCAGTCCTGTTGTGCCTGAATCGCCTGTGCGGGTGTAGATTTTGCTTAAACGGTGGCCCATGATCGTTCCTTGTTTGAAAGTGAAAGTTGCGTTTACTTGGTTGTAAGAAATAAAAGCTGGCGCAATAAAAAAGGATAATGTCGGTCATTACATTATCCATAAACTGCGCTGTTTTAAAGTTTTTGTTGTTATGCGGGTTTTAGTAGCGGAAAGTTACACCTGCTGAAGCGAGGCGACCGCCGTTGATGTACCAACCATCACTAAAGTTATCTGCAATTTTGTATTCAACATCTCCGATATTTTGAATATTGCTAAAAACCTTAATATTCGGGTTAATATTCCAGTACATATTTAAATCAACTGTAGCATAACCAGGTACTTTAACTTTGTTTGCATGATCGGCATAAATGTCTGAACGTGCAATTACAGAAGCACTCACTCCATAAGAGGCATTTTCTAGACCGGTGGATAGAGTAAAGGTCTGTTTTGGTCGGTATGCAATATTATTGTTGGTTTTCTTATTTTTTGAATCTGCATAGGCATATTCAGTGGTTAAGAAGATATCTTGCTCTTTCCATTTAAAGCCAATTTCACCACCATTGACTTCAGATTTTTCTATATTAGCAAAGCTTGATTTGTTTTGCCCAAGATAGTTGGTAACAATAAGATTTTTAATGCGAGTGTGATAGGTAGAAAAATATGCTGTTAATTGGTTATTTATTTTTTGATCTACACCAATTTCATAGGCCATACTTTTTTCTGGTTTTAAATTGGGATTACCATAAGTTGGATAAGAACCCTCTACAAAATAATATAACTCTGTCAAAGATGGCGTTTTAAATGCAGAGCCAATATTTGCATAAATGCTTGTGGTTGGTAAAATTTGATAGCGAATAGCGCCTTGTCCAACAGTATGTGTTCCAAACAATTCATTATCTTCGGTGCGAATGCCTACTTGTGTATTTAATTTTTCAGATTTATGTTGATGTTGTAAATAATAACCAACTGAATCTATATCCTGTTTTTCATTTTTTATAGATTTGCTTTCAAAGTTGGACTTTAGATAAGTGCTACCTAATAAAATACTTTGCTGCGGTGTTAATGACCATCGAAGATTTAAATCCCCTTCTTTGTTTTCTGTGTCAAAATGACCAGGTTCGCTGTCTAAGACATATTGATTATCTATAAAGTTAGAAAGTCTTGCAGAAAGTGTTAGGTTATCTTGAAGATCAAATTCAGTATTTACGTTGATTAAACGATTTTCAAAAAAACGTTTAGCTTTATTTTGACTAGTTGCCCAATCATAGAACTGGTTCGTTCCTTCATTTTGGCTAATAGCAATATTCGCTTTTATATTATCTTTATTATCGTATCCGACCTTTGCACTGTATCCTTTTTGATCATAACTCGCTTTTTGGCTTTTATTTTGATAGTCGAGAATTTTTGTTCCATCCGTTTCTAGACGTTGGCCTCTAATCTGTGCATAAAAATTATCCTGTACAAGATCACTACCAATAATAGTTTTATATGTTTTATTTTCTGCATAAATACCAGTAATAAATCCAGAATTTTGGGTTGGAGTTGTTGTTATCATTTGTACAACACCACCAATGGCATCAGTACCATATTGTACTGATGCTGGACCCTTTAGAATTTCAATTTGTTTTAGGTCAGAGGTATCGATAAATGTCGGGAAAAGAGCACTAAAGTGGTTTTGGCTATTTAAACGGGCACCATCTTTAAGAACAAGGGTATGGTTGGATTTTGTACCACGAATTGAAATTTCTGTAGTTTGTCCCATGCCACCATATTGTTTCATAAAAACACTAGGGTCTTTTTGTACTTCATCTGACAAATTTAGAATAGGATTACGCTCAATACTATTTTGATCAATTACATTAATCCGTGCAGGCACATCTTTAATATTTTGTTCACTACGTGAAGCAGTAACAACAAGCGTATCTAAAGCAGCATTCACCACACGCTGATCTTGCGATTCTGCAGCAAAAACTGAAGTTGAAAAACCCATTGCAAGCGCAATTGCGCCCACTAAAGCAGTAGGCTGAAAAAGAGTAGACATGACTTTGCTCCATACATTCACCCCACGTGAATGATTGAGTTAAGGGCACAACAAGCAGGTCTCCGGACTTCAATGTGCCAAGCATCTTCTAATTTATGATTGCTTCGCTATATATCCACCTTCCCATATTGTTCATACAGTGGTGTAAATCATAAGATTTAAATTGATATACGTTTCATGGTTACCGTTGCGGGGGCAGTGTTGGACTTTCACCAACTTCCCTAAAGCTCAAAGCTAGGACTCGTTGCATTTGCGCGAAGTATAAAGTCTGTATGCCATTTAAACAACGGAAATGCAGAATAATCCGCCTGAACTTCACTCAACCCCTTAAAATTGCATTACAATGATTCGCCCCAATATCTGATTCTGTGAGTGTGAACAGACAATTTTAAAGTCACGCACAGCAAGATCAGCAAAATGAAGATTGAAAATCAGGATTAGAGTCCAAAACGATGCGTACCCGTGCCAAAATTTGCGGAATCACGCGAATTCAAGATATAAAAAGTGTTGTGCATGCGGGTGCAGATGCAATTGGCTTGGTGTTTTATCCTCCAAGTCCACGCAATGTGAGCATTGAGCAAGCACAAGGCTTGCTGCAACACATTCCCGCTTATGTGCAAGTGGTTGGTTTATTTGTCAATGCAACGGCAGAAGAAATAGCCGCTGTACTGAAACAAGTACCTTTAGATATTCTGCAATTTCATGGTGATGAAACACCCTTGCAATGTCAGCAAATAGCACAGCAAGTTGGACGTCGATGGTACAAAGCCATTCAGGTCAAACCTGATTTAAATGTGTTAGATGCGATAAAAAGCTATCAACAAGCAGGTGCAAGCGCAGTATTATTAGACGCGTGGCATCCTGAACTCAAAGGTGGAACAGGACACAGTTTTGACTGGTCAAAATTCCCCAAACTCGATATTCCTTTAATTTTGGCGGGTGGTTTAAACCCTGAAAATATTGAAGATGCAATTCAGACGACTCAAGCCTATGCCGTTGATGTCAGTGGCGGAGTTGAGTCTGCAAAAGGTATTAAAGACCAACAACTCATAGAAAACTTCATGCAAGGAGTCCAACGTGGATCAGCAAAGTACAAATCACAATAACTCAGTGATTGACTATACCCAATTCCCAGATGCAAAAGGGCATTTTGGTATCCATGGCGGACGTTTTGTGTCAGAAACGCTGATGGCGGCTTTACAAGATTTAGAGAAATTGTATTTCCGCATGAAAGATGATCCGCAGTTTTTGGCAGAATTCGACCGCGATCTCGCCTACTATGTAGGTCGTCCTAGTCCTTTGTATTATGCTGAGCGATGGTCAAAAGAGTTGGGTGGTGCACAAATTTACTTAAAACGTGAAGATTTGAACCATACTGGCTCACATAAAGTGAACAACACCATTGGTCAGGCACTGTTGGCAAAACTGTCTGGTAAAAAACGCATTATTGCCGAAACAGGTGCAGGTCAGCACGGTGTAGCAACCGCGACCATTGCCGCTCGTTTAGGCTTGGAATGTGTGGTGTTCATGGGTGCAGAAGACGTGAAGCGTCAGGCCATGAACGTGTACCGTATGCGTTTGCTTGGTGCAACTGTTGTACCTGTAGAAAGTGGCTCAAAAACCTTAAAAGATGCCATGAACGAAGCCATGCGTGACTGGGTCACCAATGTTGACTCTACATATTACGTGATTGGTACGGTCGCTGGCCCACACCCATATCCACAATTGGTACGTGATTTCCAGTCGATTATTGGTCGTGAAGCGCGTCGCCAAATTCAAGAGCAGGCAGGTCGTTTACCTGATGCATTAGTAGCTTGTGTAGGCGGTGGTTCTAATGCCATGGGCTTGTTCTATCCATTCTTGAACGATGCCGAAGTGAAAATGTACGGTGTCGAAGCTGCAGGTTTAGGCATTGAAACAGGCAAACACTCTGCACCATTGAATGCAGGACACGTGGGCGTATTACACGGTAACCGTACTTATTTAATGTCGGATGCACAAGGTCAGATCATTGAAACCCACTCTATTTCTGCAGGTCTGGATTATCCAGGTGTAGGGCCAGAGCACAGCTTCCTGAAAGATATGCACCGTGTCGATTACGTGCCAATCAATGACCAAGAAGCCTTGCAAGGTTTCCGTGATTTAACCCGTATCGAAGGGATTATTCCTGCTTTAGAAAGCTCGCATGCTATGGCTTATGTGAGCAAGCTTGCACCAACGATGGATAAAGACCAAATCATTATTGCGACTGTTTCAGGTCGTGGCGATAAAGACTTAATGACTGTTGCCCGCATTGATGGCGTGGAAATGGTGGATATGTAAATCGTAAACTGCTTGAAATAAAGTATGCTACATTTCAATTCAATCGTGCTGAAGCAATTCGGCACGATTTTTTATTTGGAGAATTAAAAAATTCTCGCTACTTTAAATGATCAAGCTTAAAAATCATCAACCCTTAAAGCGATCAAGCTTAGGATATTTGCGTAGGAGTCGGATATGCCCAGTTTATTTATTGTCATGTTAGGTGGGCGTCATGCGCGAGCCAATACTGAAGTGCATGATGTGGTACTCGCGGTAGGAGACTCTTTAGAACAGACCTATCCGCAACTCAAGCAGGCTTGGTTTGCAGAGCAGAAAGGTTTGCATATTGACGCATGGGCGCAAATTAACGGTGTTGAGTTTGAAGGCAAATCCTTCTATTTAAAATTTACCGATGCGCAGCCGAATCAGGCAGAAAACCGACTGTATTTAATTAATTTAGGTGGATATGACCCACGTGAATTTGGTGAGTTGCATCGTTATGTATTGGTGGTGGCGCAAAACCTAATGGTGGCAAAACAGCGTGGTAAATCCTATTTCGCTCAGCATTGGCAAAAACAACATACCGATCGGGTATTAGAAGTGGATGATTGTATTGCAATAGATCAGGTGCATGGTCGCTATGTGCAATTGGTTGAAGGGTCATTTTCTGGCAACCGCTGGGAAAATACCTATCTGACTTTGAATGCTGATGCTTAAATACCTTCAGAATATTGAGGGGAAGATATCTATTAATTTATATTTTGTATATTTAGTGAACGCTCAAGCCTTAAAATAGTAAAACAATCTATGCTTTTATAATTTTTTGAACAAAATCATAAGCTGCGGGTTTTTTGTACATGCATTTGTAGGCATAATACGACCAAAGATGAATTGTTTTTAGACAATAGGGAATGTCTTCAATGGATTTAATTCAGGCGAATGGACAACCGCATTATGGACGTTTTAGTGAACTTCCCAAAAAAATTGATTATCAGGCTTATCAATATAAATCACCGTATGGTGAAGTATTGTCGGGTTGGCGTAAACGCTTAAAATATAAAAAGTTTAAATTTTGTAGTATTCAGCACGAACACTATACCATTGGGCTTGCGATTGCCGATATTGCTTGGGCAGGGCACGGTTTTGTCTATATTTATAATCACATGACGGGCGAAGTGCAGGAATGGAATGCGATTAATTTTTTATCGCGTAATACGGTTTTAGATGAGCAACCGTTATTTAATCAAAGTTTTTTTGAAAAATCGCCATTTCAAATTGAAATTCAACATGCCAATGGTGTGCGTTATATCCGCGTGACCAAATATGGTGAAATTAAACTCAGTGCGCGGATATTTTGTGCAGGCACAGACCCGCTAAGTATGTGTAGCCCAACAGGTATTAATGGTTGGACTTACACCCAAAAACTGACCACACTCGGCTGTGAAGGCTATTTTGTTAATAAAACAGGACAAACCATTCAATTCCATGAACGCACCTTTGCTTCTTTAGATGATACCTGCGGTTTTTTACGCCCTGAAACAGCATGGTTTTGGTTGTCGTGCAACTTTTGGGATACCGAAGACCGTCGTGTAGGCTTGAATCTGGCTTCTGGTGTGAATGAAAGTTTTGGCAACGAAAACTGTTTGTGGATTAATGGCGTGCTGTATCCCTTAACAGATGTGTTGTTCCAACCTGAGAATGATGGCTCGTGGAGCATTCGCTCACTGGATCATCGTTTGAATTTAACTGTCAGCACAGGTTGGCGCCGTTATGAAAACCTGAATTTGCGTCTAGTCGGCAGTCAGTTCAGCCAATGGCAAGCTAAAATTAGTGGTACTATTCAACAAGACGATACCGAAATTATTTTGTTAAACGAATACGGCTTGCTTGAACAGCATTATGCCAAGTGGTAGGGCAAGTTTTTAACCAAGATTGTACGTCACCACTTGCAGATCATCATGTGACGTCATCTATCACTCACTTGAATCGCCATTGAGTTTTTACATAAACGGCAAAAAAAGGCGCATTATGCAATTTCACTATGCGTTCAGAATTGGCATGATACTGCGAAATATATCAAGGTGAGTTTCACATGGCACAAGGTCTTTTGGCGGGTAAGCGTTTTTTAATTGCTGGTATTGCAAGTAAATTATCTATCGCATTTGGTATTGCAGAAGCATTGCATCGTGAAGGTGCAGAATTAGCATTTACTTATCCGAATGAAAAACTCAAAAAACGTGTTGATGACTTCGCTGCACAATTTGGCTCAAGCATTGTATTGCCTTGCGATGTAGGCGTAGATGCAGAAATTGAGCAAGCTTTTGCTGACTTGGCAAAGCACTGGGATGGTTTGGATGGTTTGGTTCACTCGATTGGTTTTGCGCCTGCGCATACTTTAGATGGTGACTTTACCGATGTTACAGATCGTGATGGTTTTAAAGTTGCGCATGACATTAGTGCTTATAGCTTTATTGCGATGGCACGTGCTGCAAAACCATTATTACAAGCACGCCAAGGTTGCTTATTGACTTTGACTTATCAAGGTTCTGAGCGTGTGATGCCAAACTACAACGTCATGGGTATGGCGAAAGCATCTTTAGAAGCAGGTGTACGCTACTTGGCTTCAAGCTTGGGTGCTGACGGTATTCGCGTGAATGCAATTTCTGCAGGCCCAATTCGTACGCTTGCCGCATCAGGCATTAAATCATTCCGTAAAATGTTAGACCTCAATGAAAAAGTTGCACCTTTAAAACGCAACGTGACCATTGAAGATGTTGGTAATGCGGCATTATTCCTTTGCTCACCATGGGCGAATGGTATTACTGGTGAAATTCTGTATGTCGATGCAGGTTTTAACACGGTTGGTATGAGCGCAGAATTAATGCTAGATGCTGAATAAGCATTGCATCAAGCAGATAAAACCGAAGTTTAGGCTTCGGTTTTTTTATCGCTGCATTTTAAGCAAGAGGTATTTTGCAGATTGCTGTAATTTTATTTTCTTCTTTGACGCATCTGCTGCTATAAATAGATGAGTTGACAATATTTCAAAATAAAACTGGGTTTTAGGTCTTAAAAATGAATGCGGAACAATTGCAAAAAACGTTACATGCCAGTCAATATGCAGAACAAGTCTTGGCAAATCACGAAAGCCTGTTACAGCAGGATTATGCAATTGACCAATTCCTAAAACCGCTGAGCGCAGACTACATTCATCAACTGGTGATTTCGACTTTACAAGACATTCAAGATGAAACCTTGTGGATGAAAACCCTGCGAATTTTACGCGCGCGTTTAATGTTCCGCTGGATTTGGCAAGATGCCAACCAACTCACCGATGTGGTGACGTTGACGCAGGAACTTTCAGACTTTGCTGATATTTGTGTGCAAGTAGCCAAAGATTTTGCTCGGATTCCGTTGGTCGCCAAGCATGGCGAACCGATGGGGTATAACGGTAAAGTCCAAGACCTGATTGTGGTCGCCATGGGCAAACATGGCGCGCAGGAACTGAATTTATCCAGCGACATCGACCTGATTTTTGCCTTTGATGAACAAGGCGAAACCAATGGACGCAAGTGTATTGAAGTGCAGCAATTCTGCATTTTATGGGGACAAAAACTGATCTATCTATTAGATCATATCACCGCCGATGGTTTTGTTTTCCGCGTCGATATGCGTTTACGCCCGTGGGGCGATGGTTCTGCTTTGGCGATTAGCCATGTCGCACTGGAAAAATATTTAAGCCAGCATGGACGCGAATGGGAACGCTATGCTTGGATTAAGGCACGTATTATCACAGGTGGGCAAGAAGGTTATGAACTGCTGGAAATGACCCGACCTTTCGTATTCCGCAAATATGTCGATTACACCGCCTTTGAAGCCATGCGCGAAATGAAAGCCATGATTGAGCGCGAAGTGCAGCGTCGTAATATTGAAGACAATATTAAATTGGGCGCGGGCGGTATTCGTGAAGTTGAATTTATTGTGCAGGTTTTTCAGCTGATTTACGGTGGTTCAAAACTAGAATTACAAGACCGCCAGTGTTTGGTGAGTTTGCGCCATTTGGGCGAAGCTGAATTGCTAGAGCCACAAGCCGTACTGGATTTGGAAGATGCCTATTTATTCCTGCGTCGAGTAGAACATGCCATTCAAGCCTTGAATGATCAGCAAAGCCAAGCTTTACCGACTGAACCTGAGTTACGCGCACGCATTAGCGATACTTTGGGCTTTGCCGATTGGGACAGCTTTATGCAGACCCTAAATGAAAAGCGTGTCAAAGTCATTTATCAGTTTGAGCATTTAATTAAAGAAAATGAACCCGATTCTTTGCTGGAAAATTACAGTCAGCTAGAAAAACAGCTCGATGCGGTACTAGACGATCAAGCGAAAAATTTAGTGCATGAGTTCTGGTATGGACATGCCATTAAAAAACTCACCGCCAAAGCTTTACAGCGTTTAAAAACCTTTTGGCCACACTTGATTGAAGCAGTGTTGCAGTCAGAAAATCCACAAATGGCATTGATGCGTTTAATGCCACTGGTCGAATCTGTTCTGCGTCGTACCGTGTATTTGGTCATGCTGATTGAAAGCAAGGGGGCACTGCAACGCTTGGTAAAAATGGCCACAGTCAGCCCGTGGATTTGTGAAGAATTGACGCAATATCCTGTGTTGTTGGATGAATTTTTATCTATGGATTTTGAATTGCCAAAACGCAGCGATTTGGAAGATTCTTTGCGCCAACAATTGCTGCGCATTGAACTGGATGAAGTTGAAGACCTCATGCGGGTGCTACGTTTATTCAAAAAATCCAACGTATTAACAGTTGCGGCCAGCGATGTACTGGCAGAAAGTCACTTAATGAAAGTGTCAGATGCGTTAACCGATATTGCCGAAGTGACCGCAAATGCAGCCCTACAACTGGCCTATCAGATGATTGTCAAAAAACATGGTTATCCGCTAGACAGTGAAGGGCAGCGCTGCGGTTTGGAGCATAACGCTTTTGCCATTATTGGTTATGGCAAAGTAGGTGGCATCGAACTTGGTTACGGCTCAGATTTAGACGTGGTTTTTATTCACAACATGGATGAACAAGCCGATACTGATGGCATTAAACCGATCAGTGGCTTTGAATTTGCTATGCGGGTGGCACGTAAATTTGTATCTTTAATGACCACGCAAACTTTAGATGGTCGAGTTTATGATGTCGATACCCGTTTACGTCCTTCGGGAGATGCGGGTTTATTGGTGACCAGTTTACGGGCCTTTGAGCAATATCAACTGAAAAGTGCGTGGCTGTGGGAGCATCAGGCTTTAGTGCGTGCGCGCAGTATTGCGGGTGAGCAATGTTTACGTGACAAGTTTGAAGTGTTGCGTTGTCAGATTTTAACCCAGCCGCGAGATGAAGCTTATGTCCGCAGTGAAGTGCTGAAAATGCGTCAAAAAATGAAAGATCATTTGGGTTCATCTAAAGAGCAAAAAAAAGATGGAATTTTTCATTTAAAACAGGATGCAGGTGGTATCGTTGATATCGAATTTATGGCACAGTATGCGGTATTAGCCTGGAGTGGGTCGAATCCTGATCTCGCCCATTATTCCGACAACGTAAGAATCCTTGAAGATGCCGCAAAAACAGGTTGCTTATCCAGCGACGATGCGACAGCATTGATTCAAGCTTATCTCCGTGAACGAGCCGAAAGCCACCGCTTAGCCCTTGCAAATCAATCCATGCAAGTCAATGCTGCGGACTGGTACGATACCCGTGAGGTCGTTTGCAAGTTATGGCAAAGATTAATTGATCCGACTGCTATGTCTGCGTTGGATTAAAATGACTATTGTATAAACATTTGGAGTGTGTGCCATGAATTTGGCTGATCGTGATGGTTTTATTTGGCAAGATGGACAATTGGTTGACTGGCGTGATGCAAAAATTCACGTCTTAACGCATACCTTACACTACAGTATGGGTGTGTTTGAGGGTGTCCGCGCTTATGAAACGCCAAACGGAACTGCGATTTTCCGTCTTCAGGACCATACTAAGCGTTTGTTAAACTCTGCAAAAATCTATCAAATGAAAGTACCATTTGATCAAGCAGCTTTAGAACAGGCGCAAATTGATGTGGTACGTGAAAACAAACTTTCATCGTGCTATTTACGTCCATTAATTTGGATTGGTTCTGAAAAACTGGGTATTGCTGCAACCAATAACACCATTCATGCTGCTGTTGCGGCTTGGGGTTGGGGTGCATACTTGGGTGAAGAAGCGATGGCTAAAGGTATTCGCGTTAAAACTTCATCGTTTACGCATCATCATCCAAACGTGACCATGTGTAAAGCTAAAGCTTCTGGTAACTACACTTTGTCTATTCTTGCACACCAAGAAGTAGCGCAAGCAGGCTATGACGAAGCGATGTTGATGGATCCACAAGGTTATGTATGTCAAGGTTCTGGCGAAAACGTATTCTTAATTAAAGATGGCGTTTTACATACACCAGACATCGCAGGCGGTGCTTTAGATGGTATTACGCGTCAAACGGTGATCACCATTGCTAAAGACTTGGGATATGAGGTAGTTGAACGCCGTATTACGCGTGATGAATTCTACATTGCCGATGAAGCCTTCTTTACAGGTACAGCAGCAGAAGTTACCCCAATTCGTGAATACGATGACCGTGTAATTGGCTGTGGTTCACGTGGCCCAATTACTACTGAAATTCAAAAAACTTTCTTTGACGCAGTTCAAGGCAAGAATGACAAATATGCACATTGGTTGACTTACGTTAAATAAGTCACGCGTGTGTACCTGAGTCAACATGATTGACTCAGGTGTGATGACCCCGTTCAGGCAATAGTTTGAATGGGGTTTTATTTTGTCTGCTATTGCGTTATGAGTTAGCTAAACATCTTGCGAGGTTTATCTCTCACGTTACAGATATAGATGAATGATCAACTGTTTCTTCGTTGAGTTGGTGGTGTGCAAATTTGATCTTTTGGATAGATTCAGCCGCCCAAAACATGGCTTTTTTATAGCGAGAGGCAATCCCTGTAATTGGTGAGATTTGATGTTAAAAAACGCTCAGTCTGTTGAATGTGATAGGGGATAGTGAATTAAATACGTGAAAAGTGTAGTAAAAATTAGGCTAAAAACTGAATTTTGACCATTCTTTCAAAAATAAACCTACTTAAAATGTAACAAAAGTTAAAATAAAAATGTTGTTAAAGTTAAATAAAAACAATGTGTTGGTTTAAATGTAAATAAATATATTTTTTGGGTATCCCTAGAATTGGTATCACAAGTTTTAGGGAGTGGGCTGCTCCCTAGTTTTTTGCGATGTCATTTAAAACAGTACTTTAATCTCCTAATTAGCTGAATTCCAAGGTTTATTTAATATTGTGTGAATTAGGGCGTATAGATGGCTTTTTGTGAGAAATACCTAAAATGAAGAAGCTCGCTAAGGATTGAGTTTCAATAATTCTAACGATATCTCAAGTGAGTGAATGATTAAAAAATGGTTTTTTATAAGAGTTATGGAGAAGTGACATGTCTAAATTTATTAAAACTGCTGCTGCTTTGATGGTTTTCGGAGCTTTTTCAACGGTAACAATGGCGGGTGGTAATCATCATCCTAAACCAGACCCTAAGCCAACCCCAGTATGTAACGAAGGGCCATGTACAGGAAGTATTCCAATTCAAGTGATTGTGCCTAAGCGCTGTGAGCTGAAAGTGAAAACACCAAGTATCTCATTAAAAGATGGTGCAGAAGCTTCTGGTCAATTTATGGTTGGGGCGAATGCAAAGTACAACTTATTGGTCGATACCGACAACCGTGTTGGTGGAGGCAAAACAACCAAATCTGCAGCCAAATCAGGTAGCCATGCAGTGGGCTTAACAGTTGAAACCAAGCTTACGGGTTCATCGTCTGTGATTCAGTTAAATGATCAGCAAACCAACATTGCGCCAGGTAGCAATGGCTGGAATTCTTACAATGTCTTGGTTAAAAGTGAGGGCGTAGGTATTTCTAAACCAGCGGGTACTTACACCGATAAATACAACATTCGAGTGTCATTCTAATTCGCTTGAACTCAATCTAAATCAGTTGGCTTTACCGACAGGGTGGAGTCAACTTTTTAGTCTAAAGAAATACAAAATAAGACATTGCGGGGGGAAGTATGAAACGATTATTGAAATATATGCTGGTTGCAGGTTGCTTATGTGTAGAAGCTGTTTATGCAAACTTGGTCATTTCACCTACGCAAATGTATTTGGGCGATAAAGCACGACAACGCAGTGCAACAGTAGTCATGGAAGCCACCGATCTTACTGAACCGAAAAGCTTTGAAATGTCTGCCTATAAATGGTCGCAAAATGCACAGGGTGAAGATGTGCTAGAACCAGAACAAGACATCTTAATTAATCCTAAAAACTTTGTTTTACAACCGAATGCACAACAAGTGATACGCGTAGGTTTTAGCCGACCACTTTCTAAGGAAGAAATGGCGCAAGAAAAAACTTGGCGTATTGTTTTTAAAGAAATTGCCCCTGTGGTGGAAGAAGACGCCTTACAATTTTTATTTACGATTTCTGTACCGTTGTTTGTTGGTAAGCAAGATGCCATTCAGGTGACTGCAACCCCGCGTTACCAGAACGACCACTTATTTTTAGAGATAGAAAATCATGCTGCATCGCATGTGCAAATTTCTTCAATCAGCATTTTAAATCAACAAAAACAACCCATTGCAACCACACGTGAAATGAAATATTTGTTAAATCAACAAAAACACAGCTTTGATATGGGGCAAATCAAACTTAGTGATTTGAAAAATTACATACTCAAACTTGAAACAGATAAAAGTGAGCAAGCCATTGAGTTAAAAATGAAGGGCTAAATCATGCATAGAACTCGACTGTTTTTTGCGCTGCAATGTGTCCTGTGGGGGATACCATTACCTGCCAATGCTGCCAATGCTGCCAATGCTGAAATGGCGTTGAATAGTGTTTGGCTGAATGGCGTAGATCGTGTCATTGAAAGTTTGGTGTTGCAGCAGGATGGGCAACGCTATATGGAATGCGAGGTCTTGCAGCAACTTGGTTTACAGCAAGACCGTTTACAAAAACACAGTGCACAAACTCAGTTCTGTTCTGTAACCACCAATGAAATTCAGTCTGAACAAGACTTTGCGCTGCAAGCGATTAAATTGACCGTACCTGCCAGCTATTTTATAGATGCACAACTGAGCCAAACCCATGCGATTCCGTCTAAAGCAGAGTTGGGCGGTTTTTTAAATTATAATGTGCTGTATGCACGTTATGATAATTACAATGAATTAAATGGTTTGGCGGAGCTTGGTATTTTTAAAGATTACTGGATTTTTAAAAATGGCATGATGTATCGCAAAGAGGCAGAACAGGATCAAGATAAGCTACTGCGTTTGAATACCAGTTTTGAAATTGAATTTCCATCACGTTATCAGCGTTTAACTTTGGGTGATAACACCAGCGTTTACAATCCTTTATTAGATACATTCAGATTTGGTGGTGTGTCTTTTGGTTCAAATTTTAGTAGTTATCCAGACTTTATTTATTGGAATGTACCCACCTTAAGAGGCAGTGCTGTACTGCCATCCACCGTCGATTTATACATTAATGGCATCAATCTATATCAGCAACAAGTGACGCCTGGGCACTATACCTTAAATACGGGTGCAAATATTCAGCAGTCGGGCGAGGCGCAAGTGGTGGTGGAAGATGTATTGGGAAATCGTACCGTGCAATCTTTTCCAGTTTATGTCACCACGCAACTACTCAAACCAGGACTGAACGAATACAACTTTTCTGCAGGAAAGCTGCGTTATGACTACGACTACGTGTCGGATGATTATCGGGAGTTTTTTGGCAACCTTTATTTCAGACGTGGAATTACAGACAGCACGACTTTAGGAACCAATTTAAGTTATAGCAAAGATGTGCAGAATGTCGGGTTGCTATGGACGCAATCTCTCAGCAAATATGCCTTGTTAGATACGCATGCTGCGTCTAGCCACAGTGATTGGGGCGATGGTTATACCTTTGGCGCTTCGTTAAGCCGTAATGGAAGTCGGGTTGCACTTGGTGCAAGTCATAAATACTACAGTCCTGAATATCGTGGTTTGGGTTATAGCGATATGACACAAACAGTGGAATACGACAACTTAGCTTATGTCAGTATTTTCAATATTCCTTTCATTAATACCTTAAATGTGAACTATCTAGAGCGCCGTTATCATCCCAATGCAAATAATAGCTTTGCAGATAGCCAAATGCTTACAGTTGGTTTTTCTCGTATGTTTGGGCGTCAAACTTCACTGTCGTTTTCTTATTATAAAGATTTGAAAGTGCAGGATAGTGACGGGGCATATTTAACACTGAATTATCAATTTGACCAACGCCGCAGTGCGCAGCTTTCGCATAATTTTGATGAGCAAACCCAGTTGCGTTATGCACAGAGCAGCCTGACGCAAAATGGTGTGGATTACACTCTTGCTGTGCGTCACCAACAAACAGAAGGGGATATTGGGGTAAATGCCTATACCGCCCTGAAAATGCCGATGGGTAATTTATATTTAAGCCACGATGAAAGTGAACGCTTTAGCTACAGTCAAGCCAATTATCAGGGTGCAGTAGTGTGGTTAGACCGTAAATGGGCCATGACCAAATATGTAGACAATGCTTTTGCTTTGGTGAATGTTGGTGATATTCCAAATGTGGAAGTACAACGTGCCTTAACACCTGTTGGTAAAACCAATCAACACGGTTATGTGTTTGTGCACGACATTGTGCCTTACGTCAATTACGACGTGTCTTTTGATCAAGACCAGTTAGATTTGTATGACAGCTTTGAATATTCAAGCCAAAAAGTGATTGGTATGAATCAACGCGGCTATAAAGTGAATTTCCCTGTTCAGCGTACAGGATTGATCATATTGCGTTTACTCACGCCCGATCAGCAGACCTTTGTGCAGGGCAGTGAAGTGTATTTAAGTGATGATGCAACCGAATTTGTACCTGTGGGCAGCGATGGAAAAGTACATTTATATGGTGTGAAAGCAGGCAGTTATACGCTGAAGGTTAAAACCAAAGGTGGAAAAGTTTGCCATAGTTCACTTGAAGTCCCTCAAATTAAAGCAGGCACTGTTCCACAAACCAGACAGTTAGATTTGATTTGTCAGTAAGTATATCAGCAGGATGATTGAGGATGAGAACATGAAAAAATTAGGGATGGTAAAAAAATTAAGTCTAGTGCTGTGTGGATGCTGGATTTGTTTTCCTGCACAGGCTTGCACCATTGGTTCGGTCAGTGAGTCTTTATTGCAAATGAGCTCACAATACCGTAGCCAGACTGCAACCAGTTTTAATGTGCGCTGTGATCGAGGTTATAGCATTCAGTTCAGTAGTCGTAATTTACGTGACAAACATGGCAGCAGTTTTGTGAATAATGGCACACACCGTTTACGCACCAGTATGAGTATTATGGGAGCAAAAACAAATCTGTGGAACACGCCCATCGCAGGGCATGTTTCTACGACAGGACATAAATACAGTGTCGCGGTACGCTTGGATGAACAACCGAGTTTGACAACGCCAGCAGGTCGTTATACCGATGAGTTGTATATTAATTTACTTTTTTAGAGGGCTTCGATGTGCAGCAGATCAGGTATTCAGCAAACAAGATATTCAGCAGGCAGGTATCCAATATCTGCTTTTTTTATCTATTTAGGGTGAATGACAGCAAACGATTTACATTAAATTTATACATAAAACTATGTGTGCAAAACAAGGTATAGGCGATCATCGAGTTGTTAAAAAAATGACAAATGTGTCACCAAAGCATCATATTACTGCAATGCAGCTGCTCTATGCTAGCAAGCATAAAATAAGAATTGAGCAAAAAGGCGATGAGCAATGTATTGGCAAAGCAGAGCAGTAAATTAGAGCGTTACAGCGATGCATTTAAATTTCATTTCAAACAAGATCAAAAACAAAAAAGCAGCCAGCCTACCTCTGAACTCTCAGACCTTGTCCGCCCACGTTTAAAAATTGCCCTTGTAACAGAAACTTGGCCACCTGAAATTAATGGTGTGGCACGTTCACTGTTGCAGCTTTGCAAAGGATTGCAGGAACTTGGACACAAAATTTTATTGATTCGCCCTGAACAAAAACAAGCCTGCACTCAATTCCAACCGTATCAAGAATGTCTGGTAAAAGCACAAGCCATTCCTAAATATCATAATTTACAATTTGGCTGGCCGCAGTGGTCTAAACTTTCGCAGGCTTTAGATGAGTTTCAACCTGATGTGGTGCATATCGTCACTGAAGGCCCTTTAGGGCTTGCCAGTTTACATATTGCAAAATCAAAAAATATTCCAGTATCAAGTGGTTTTCACTCCGCATTTCAAGATTTTAGCCGTTTTTTCGATTTGGCATTTTTACTCAAGCCAATTCAGCACTATCTAAAATGGTTTCATAACAATACCTCGCTGACGTGTGTGCCAAGTAGCCATACTGAAAAATCATTGCGTCAGTTTGGTGTGCAAGGGCCTTTGGTGGTGGTTGGGCGTGGTGTCAATGTTGAATATTTTTCACCAGATTTTCGTTCTACCCAACTGCGAGCAAGCTGGGGTGCGAGTGAAAATACGCGGGTGATGTTGTATGTAGGGCGTTTATCACCTGAAAAAGAAGTCAATCTTATTATTAATGCCTATCAGCGTATGCCAAAAAATACCGAACAGCCTGTGAAATTGGTGATTGTTGGAGATGGGCCAGACCGTGAACGTTTAGAAGCCATGAACGCTCAGGGAGATATCATTTTTACAGGTAGTTTAAGTGGCACAGCACTTGCACAAGCCTATGCCAGTGCCGATGTGTTTGCTTTTGCCAGTCAGGTCGAAACCTTTGGCAATGTCGTGTTAGAAGCTATGGCCAGTGGCTTGCCTGTCATTGCTTATGACTATGCTTGCGCACGTTTACATCTAAAACCGAATGAAACAGGCTGGTTGAGTCCACTCGGTCAGCCAGAAGATTTGGTCGGTCATATCCACCGACTTCCCGATCTTACAACCCTTAGACAGATGGGCGAACACGCCCGCAAAGCGACTTTAAATATTGGCTGGCAGTATCCAGTCCAACAATTTGAGCAGGCGTTATATCTGGTGGCGAAGGAGCTACACATGCCATCTTAGCTATACGCCAAAGAGGAGAGAACTGATGAAGTTTAAAAATGCAAAAATAAGAATGCTGGATCTCGACTTAAAAGGCTGTTTGTATCTTAACCATTTTTCCCACTCTCAGCGGGTGGCACAATTTTTTAAAGTTATTAGCCGTTTGGGCGATGGTGTGTTCTGGTATGTCATGCTCGCAAGTGCATGGATGATGCAGGGCATTGGTTATAGTTTACAAATTATTTATCTGTTGTTAGGCGGATCTGTCGGCACAGGTATTTATAAATATTTAAAACAAAAAACCGTCCGTCCACGTCCGTATCAGGTACACCAAGTGATTCGTTTGGGTGAACGTCCCTTAGATCATTTTAGCTTCCCATCAGGTCACACTTTGCATGCAGTCATGACCACAACGGTTTTGGGTTATATCCAGCCAGTATTGTTGATGTTGATGTTGCCCTTTACGATTTTGGTGGCCGTTTCCCGTATGATTTTAGGCTTGCACTATCCGAGTGATGTGGCAGTCGGGGCGATGATTGGCGGTTCAGTGGCGAGTGCGATTATTTTGGCTGCACCTTATGTAAATATTGTTTTATAAGTCTGGATAAAACCAAATCGAAAATTCAGTGCAGTAATGGCAGGCAGCCCATGCGAAATTTGTTAAAGTAGTCGCTGTCTTGACTAGAATAGGGAATACACATGGGTTTACGTTGGACCGACAGCATCGACATTGCCATTGAGTTATATGAGGCGCATCCCGATGTCGATCCGCAATGGATTCGTTTTACCGATTTGCACGCTTGGGTCTGTGCTTTGCCAGAGTTTCAAGATGATCCCGAAAAATCGACTGAAGGCATCTTAGAAGCCATTCAAATGGCGTGGATTGACGAAGCACGTTAATCTAGCGGTGTGAAGCAAGATTGATTTGCCGATCAAGGTCCTGCACAATGCGCTTCATATCGAAAAAAGCAATTTTTTTACACATCAAAAGCAGAAAATAGCCCATTATTCGGTATAATGCGGCAAAATTTTCGCGTCAACATTGACTTAAGGAGCCAATCATGGCTATTGAACGTACTTTATCTATCGTAAAACCAGATGCAGTTGCTAAAAACCACATCGGTGACATCTTTGCTCGTTTCGAAAAAGCTGGTCTTAAAATCGTTGCGACTAAAATGAAACACCTTTCTCAAGCTGAAGCTGAAGGCTTCTACGCTGAGCACAAAGAACGTGGTTTCTTTGGTGACCTAGTTGCGTTCATGACTTCTGGTCCAGTCGTTGTTTCAGTTCTTGAAGGTGAAAACGCAGTTCTTGCTCACCGTGAAATTTTAGGTGCAACAAACCCTAAAGAAGCTGCACCTGGTACAATCCGTGCAGATTTCGCTGTAAGCATCGATGAAAACGCTGCTCACGGTTCAGACTCAGTTGCATCTGCAGAGCGTGAAGTAAACTACTTCTTTGCTCAAACTGAAGTTTGCCCACGTACTCGTTAATACGCAGTATTCAAACCAGATAAGTGTTATTATGCTTATCTGGTTTTTTATTCTCCGATTTTTATTTTCTGAATAAACCTTTGCTCACCTCTTGAGCTTCTCCTTTCATCTTTAGACATGGTTTAGGTATACACACATGAGTACAGAAGTCCTCGCTGCATCTGCGACAGATGTTCAGCAAGCATCTGCGTCCGCTCCTGCACAGTCTGCGACTGCAGAGAAAGTGAATCTCCTTGGCATGTCACGTCCACAAATGGAAAAATTTTTTGAAGATTTAGGCGAGAAGAAATTCCGTGCAGGGCAGGTGATGAAATGGATTCACCAGTTTTTTGTCACAGATTTTGCCGAAATGACCAATATTTCAGGCAAGTTACGTGAAAAACTGGAAAAGATTTGTGAAATTAAAGCGCCTGAAGTGGTGCATAAAAATTATTCTAAAGACGGTACTCGTAAGTGGGTATTCCGTGTCGGTGATGGTGAAGGCTCATTGGTCGAAACCGTTCTGATTCCTGCCGAAGACAAAACTGGCTCACGTAAAACCCTGTGTATTTCATCGCAAGTAGGTTGTGCACTGGACTGTTCATTTTGTTCTACGGGTAAACAAGGTTTTCAGCGTGACCTAACCCAAGCCGAAATTATTGGTCAGTTGTGGATGGCAAACTATTCCTATATGGAAGATGTGCCTGTGATTGAACGTGAGCGTTCTGTGACCAACGTGGTGATGATGGGTATGGGCGAACCGTTGTTGAATTACGATGCCGTCTTGAACGCCATGCGCATTATGCTAGATGACTTTGCCTATGGTATGTCTAAGCGTCGTGTGACTTTATCGACTTCGGGTGTTGTACCTAAAATTGACCAATTGGCACAAGATATTGATGTGGCTTTGGCAATTTCTTTGCACGCCACCAATAACGAACTGCGTGATGAACTTGTTCCAATCAATAAAAAATATCCATTGGAACAATTAATCGCAGCTTGTCAGCGTTATATTGGCAAAGATGGCAACGAAAGTGCGCGTAAACACGTGACCATTGAATATGTCATGTTAGATGGTGTAAATGACCATCCTGAACATGCGCAGCAAATGATTAAGCTACTCAAGAACCTGCCAAGCAAGATTAATTTGATTCCATTTAACCCATTTCCGCACGCGCCGTATGGACGTTCAAGCCGAAATCGAATTATTTCTTTCCAAAAAACTTTGTCTGATGCAGGTTTTGTGTGTACGATTCGTCAGACACGTGGTGATGATATTGATGCTGCGTGTGGGCAATTGGTCGGACAAGTGGCAGACCGCACCCGCCGTGCCGAACAGTGGAAAAAGAAAGTTGCAGCGCAAAATGAAATCATACGCTCGCAAGGATAATGACTTGTATAGATAACTAACTTGCATCGAACGAAGACGCAAAGGGGATGTCCATTGAATAAGCCTGTATTTAAAATCGCACAAATTACAACTGTTTGTATTTCGGCAATTTTTGCTGCAGCTTGTCAAACCACAGCTCCAACCTTAGGGCAAAAAGACCCTGAAAAAGCGGTGCAAGTACGTACGCAGTTGGCAGCAGAATACTTAAAAAATGGCGATTTAGACTCAGCCAAACGCGCACTTGATCAAGCTTTGGAAAGCGATTCACGTGATTCCACCGCTAATATGATGATGGGCGTGTTGCTGCAACAAGAAGGCAGCAAGCTGAATTTAGAAAAAGCCGATGCGTATTTTAAGCGTGCCATTGCCGCTGACCCAAAAAATGCACAAGCGCGTAACAACTATGGTACGTATTTATATCAAGTAGAACGCTATAATGATGCGATTGAGCAGCTCAGTATTGCAGGTGCAACACTGGGTTATGATCAACGCTTTAGAGCATTGGAAAATGTAGGTCGTATTTACTTGAAATTAGGCGATATAGAGAATGCCGAAAAGTCATTCAAACAAGCCTTGCAAGCCAATCGCGATTCTTATGTTTCAATGTTAGAGTTGTCGGAAATTTTATATTTAAGACAACAATTTGCACCCGCGCGACAATTGTATGAACAATTTGTACGTGCTGTGGGGCAAAAAAATCAGGGTGCGCGTGCCTTATGGATTGGGATTCGTTTAGCACGTGCCAATGGCGATCAATTGGGAACTCAGGTTTTAGTGAACCAGCTGCGTGCATTATTTCCCAATAGCCAAGAATACCAACGTTATTTGCAATTACAGTACAGTACTGAGGCCGTATGGAAGTAAATCCTAATTCACCGCAACCCACACAGGGGACAACGCCTGTACCCCATGCATTAGGAAATGTTCAACGTCCAGGTGAGTACCTTCGTCAAATTCGCGTCAATCAAAAACGCGAACTGGATGATGTTTCAAAAGATTTGAAAATTCCATTAAAAACGCTGATGGCGCTAGAGCAAGACGAATATACCGCTTTGCCAGAAGCGACCTTTATTAAAGGTTATTATCGTACCTATGCCAAATATTTGCAGGTCGATGCTTCTGCGATTATTCAGCGTTTTGATGAAATTTATGCCAACGATACAGGTTTGTTACCGAACCATGCCTTGAACAACTCACCCATCAAAATTATGGGGAAACTGCCTGGTTCCAACCGTGATCGTAATAAGAAGTGGCTGACCCGTATCGCGATTGCAATTGCCGTCTTATTGCTCCTGTGGGCTTTGGTGGCATTGATTCAGAACTGGATGTCTTCTAGTCAAGACACTGCTGAACCTGAAATTGCAGTGCTGCAATCTGATGTGCAAATCATTTCAGACAATGCAACAGTTGGCACAACCTCACTTGCTTCAGGTGATCAATTGAATTTGCAATTTGTACGTCCAACTTCAGTGCATATTGCTGACTCTGCAGGCAATGTATTGGCAACGGGACGTCAGGCATCAACTTTAAATTTACAAGGTGAAGCCCCATTCCAAATTCGTTTAGATGATGCCACTGCTGTGTCATTAAGTTTGAACAATGAGTCGATTTCATTATCGCCATATACTGTAAACGGAAAAGCCGAATTCCGTTTGTCTCGATAATGCAGCAAGGTAGAGCGATATCATGATTGTGAATCCAATTCAACGCCGTCCGACCCGTAAAATTCGTGTGGGTTCTGTTTATGTCGGTGGTGATGCACCCATTAGTATTCAGAGTATGACCAATACAGAAACCTGTGATGTAGCGGCGACTGTGGCGCAAATCCAGCGTTGTGTAGATGCGGGTGTAGACATCATGCGTGTTTCTGTGCCAACAATGGAAGCCGCAGCTGCATTTGGTGAAATTCGTAAGCAAGTGTCTGTACCCTTAGTTGCAGACATTCACTTTGACTATAAAATTGCTTTGGCCGTTGCAGATGCTGGCGCAGACTGCTTGCGTATTAACCCAGGGAATATTGGCTCAGAAGCTAAAATTCGTGAAGTGGTGGCTGCCGCAAAACATCACGATATTTCCATGCGTATTGGTGTAAATGCAGGATCGCTAGAAAAAGATATTCAGAAAAAATATGGTGAGCCAACAGGCGCAGCATTGCTAGAATCTGCCATGCGTCATATTGATATTTTAGATCGCTTAGATTTTCAGGAATTTAAAATTTCAGTTAAAGCATCGAATGTGTTTTTAACCATGGATGCTTACCGCCTGTTGTCACAACAAATTGATAATCCATTACATTTGGGTGTAACCGAAGCAGGCATTTACCGTACAGGTACGGTTAAGTCAGCAATTGCTTTGGGTGGTCTGCTCATGGAAGGCATTGGCGATACCATGCGTATTTCGCTTGCGGCAGAACCTGAAGATGAAGTCAAAATTGGTTTTGATATTCTTAAATCTTTAAGCTTACGCTCAAACGGCATTAATTTCATTGCTTGCCCAAGCTGTTCACGTCAGGAATTTAATGTGATTTCTGTGATGCAGGCTTTGGAAGAGCGTTTGGAAGATATCCGCACGCCTATGGATGTATCGGTTATTGGATGTAAAGTGAATGGCCCAGGTGAAGCCAAAGAGGCGGATATTGGTGTCGTGGGGGCAAGTCCACGTTCGTTGGTATATCGCAATGGTGAAAAAAGCCATTTAATTGATACCAACCAACTTGTTGATGAAATCGAAAGCATGGTTCGTCAACGTGTGACAGAGCTTGAAGAAGCTAAATCTAAAGAGATTATTCGTACAAATTTTTCTGAGTAAGACATGAGTTCAATTGTTGCAATCAAAGGTTTTAATGACATTCTACCTACGCAAACTCCTGCGTGGAGACGTCTAGAGCAACATTTAGCATCACTAATGGATGCTTATGGTTATCAACAAATTCGTTTGCCAATGGTCGAGCAAACCAATTTGTTTAAGCGTTCAATTGGTGATGCGACCGATATTGTTGAAAAAGAAATGTACACCTTTTTGGACAAAGGCAATCCGCCAGAGTCTTTGACTTTGCGTCCTGAAGGTACTGCGGGCTGTGTACGTGCCATGTTAGAGCACAATTTACTACGTGGCGCGACCCCGCGTGTGTGGTATATCGGCCCGATGTTCCGCTATGAAAAGCCGCAAAAAGGCCGTTACCGCCAATTTCATCAGTTTGGTGTAGAAACCTTTGGGGTTGCAACGCCAGACATGGATGCCGAACTGATTTTAATGACCGCACGGTTATGGAAGCGCATGGGCGTTGCCGATAAAGTTCGCTTAGAGTTGAATACTTTGGGTGAGTCGGATGAGCGTGCTGCGTATCGTGTTGCTTTGGTTGAGTTTTTAGAAGCTCACAAGGCCGATTTAGATGAAGATTCTCAGCGTCGTTTAAGTACTAATCCACTGCGTATTTTGGACTCTAAAGATGCTAAAACACAAAGCATCTTAGAAAATGCACCGAAATTACATGATTTTATGGGTGAAGACACCCTAAATCACTTTGCCCAGTTACAGCAATATTTAACAGATGCAGGCATTGATTTTGTAATTAATCAAAAATTGGTACGTGGTCTAGATTATTACAACAAAACAGTATTTGAATGGACAACTACGCATTTAGGTTCACAAGGCACAGTCTGTGCAGGTGGACGTTATGATGGTCTGGTTGGGCAATTGAAAGGCAAAGCAGATCAGTCTGTACCTGCCGTGGGATTTGCCATGGGTATTGAGCGTTTGTTGTTGCTACTTGAGCAAGTCGAAGACAATACACCAGTACGTGATTGTGAAGTGTTCTTGTTGGCAGACCCAAATACGCAAGGCAAGGCTATGGTTTTGGCTGAGCAAATTCGTGACCAGTTGGAACAGGCAGGCAGCCAAATTCGCCTGAAAGTCGGTTCACAAGGTTCAATGAAAAGCCAAATGAAAAAAGCCGATCAGTCAGGTGCAATCTACGCATTGATTTATGGTGAGCGCGAAGCGGAAGCACAGCAATTGGCAGTCAAAACTTTGGCAACTGCCGAGCAAACTGCAGTCGCTGTTGCTGAAATTGTGCCTTTCATCATTGAAAAATTTTCTTCACAATAAGCCAAATAACATAAGGAAAAGGGTAATCCAATGAGCGCATTGAGTGATGACGAACAACTTGATAGTTTAAAATCGTTTGCGAAAAAGTATGGCTCGGCCATTATTAGCGGGATTTTAATTGCGTTGATTGCCTTTTTCGGATGGCAATATTGGCAGAAAAAAAACTTGGCTGAGCATCAAATGAATACAGCCAAAGTGCAGCAACTGATGGATGATGCACGTAACGCAGAAGCGAATCCAGATGCTTTTAGTCAATTGTCTGCAACTGCCGATAAAATTGTGAAAGAAGCGCCAGACTCTGCGCAGGCCATTCAAACTCAGTTTTTAATGGCAAAACTGGCTTATGATCAGCAAGACTTTGCTGCAGCGGAAAAAGCTTTAAAGAAAGTTGAAAACTCTAAAGTGAAAGATCAGGGCTTGGTGCAACTGGTCAAGTTGCGTTTGGCGTATGCACAGCTGGCTCAAAAGAAATATGACGAAGCTATTCAAAGTTTGGCCGCGGTGACTGATCCTGCATTTAAAGCGACTGCAGATGAAGCGCGTGGCGATGTTTATGTCGCGAAAAATGACCGTGAAAATGCCCAAAAAGCGTATCAAAGTGCATGGGATACTTTGGTGGAACGTAAACAAGAACGTCAAATTTTACAAATAAAACTCGAAAGTGTTGGTGTTTTGGTGGATGATCCTGAAATTGAACGCCCAGTATTAGACACACAAGTGGATGAGAGCTAATGAATAGAAAGTATAAAATACCGTTTGCACTGACCGTTTTAACCCTTGCTTTGGCGGGGTGTTCCACCAATAAAATTAAAGTTGCAGAAGTTAAGCCAAATCCACTGCCAAAACTTGAGCAAGCTCAAAGTCTAGTTCCTGTATTTTCACAAAGCGTTGCATCGACTACAGCAGCCGATCCATTGCGCCTGCAATTAGATGCCGAAAACGGGGTAATTTATACTGTTGATCCTAAAGGTGAGATGGCTGCCTATCAAGGCAAACAACGTCTTTGGCAAAAACAAGTGTCTAAGCAAGGCTTAACGGCAGGTGTCAATGCTGCTGATGGCATTGTGGTTGCAGGAAACAGTAAAGGACAATTGTTTGCTTTAGATCAGCAAACAGGTGAGCAAAAGTGGGTTGCACAGTTAACAGGTGCAATTCTTGCGCCATCGTTAATTCAGGCGGGTCGTGTGGTGACTGTAAGTAATGACGGCACGGTATATGCACACAATGCCGAAACAGGTCAGTTGGTGTGGACTTACAACTTGCCAAACGTGCAATTTAGTTTGCGTGGTATGGCTGCACCTGTGGCGCTCGATTCACGTACTGTACTGATTGCTTCTGCAAATGCCTATGTCTATGCACTGGATATTGTTACAGGCGTACCACGTATGCAGCGCCGCGTTGCCATTAGTGAAGGCCGTTCAGACATTCAACGCTTAAATGACATTGATGGCGACCCTGTGGTTGCAGGTCAATTCTTAGTGACCACAAGCTATCAAGGTCAGGTCACCGTATTGGACTTAGCTTCACAACAAGTGATTTGGAGTGAAGACGCAAGCAGTACCAAACGCCCAGAAGTTGCGGGGAATGGTGTATTTGTCAGCACTGCAGATGGCAAAATTGCAGCTTATGAAATCACATCAGGACAAGCACTTTGGGAAAATGACAGTTTGCTCAACCGTCGTTTATCTAATCCTGTATTGTTTGGACAATATTTAGTGGTCGGTGATTTAGATGGTGTCTTACACCTCATTGATCCAAGTTCAGGGCAACTGGTTGGACGTTCAAAAACCAATGGCGAAGTCCGTTCATTGCGTGTAATTGACAATCAACTCTATGTCGCAACGCAAAAGGGCGCATTAAGCGTTTGGCAGAACCGCTAATTTTGTTCTGACTTTTATGCTAAAATAGTTGTCCGTATTTTTACGCGGGGTAATTGAATCATCAATGCCCCGTGTTTTTATTTAATAGAGTGGTCGATGTTCTCTCTGTCGTTTGCGTGGTCGCAACGCTGAACCCAACATCCATACTCTGTTCTTTCTTCCACAGTTTCGGATGTACAGACCATTGAAACTGACTGATCTTGAATAAAGGTTAATCTATGAAACCCGTAATTGCGCTCATTGGTCGTCCGAACGTCGGAAAATCAACGCTGTTTAACCAGATTACCAAGAGCCGTGATGCACTTGTTGCTGACTTTGCAGGTCTGACACGTGACCGCAAATATGGTGATGCAACCTATCAAAATAAATCTTTCATTGTGGTCGATACTGGCGGTATTGGCGAAAGTGAAGGTGGCATCGACTCTTACATGGCTGAACAATCTAAAACAGCCATCCATGAAGCCGATATGATCATTTTTGTGGTCGATGCACGTGCAGGCTTGTTGGCATCGGATGAGCAAATTGCGCGTGAATTGCGTACTTTGGGCAAAAAAGTATTCTTGGTGGCGAACAAAGTAGATGGCGTACATGCCGAAGCCGCTTTGGTTGAGTTCTTTAAACTGGGTATGGGCGAGCCATTGCAAGTGGCTGCCAGTCATGGTCGAGGCGTTCAGCAAATGCTGGAAGACGTTTTGGCAGATGTTCCTGAAGATGAAAACCCAGATGCACACGATCAAGACACAGGTTTGCGTTTAGCCATTATTGGACGTCCAAACGTGGGTAAATCGACACTGGTCAATCGTTTATTGGGCGAAGAACGTGTAGTGGCATACGATCAGCCAGGTACGACACGTGACTCAGTCTATATTCCGTTTGAGCGCAACGAACGTAAATACACCTTGATTGATACTGCAGGTGTGCGTCGTAAAGGTAAGGTCGATGAAATGATCGAGAAATTCTCGATTGTGAAAACCTTGCAAGCCATGAAAGATGCACACGTGGTGGTGATTGTAGTCGATGCACGTGATGGTATTGTCGAGCAAGATTTACACTTGATTGGTTACGCACTTGAAGCAGGGCGTGCCATGGTGATCGCAATTAACAAATGGGACAATATGTCCGAATATGATCGCAAACAATGTAAGTTAGATGTTGAGCGTCGTTTTGACTTTATTCCATGGGCAAAAATCCACCTAATTTCTGCCTTGCATGGTACAGGCGTGGGCGATTTATATCCTTCTATTCATCGTGCTTATGAATCATCACACTTAAAAGTGTCACCTGCGAAACTGACTCAAATCTTGAATGATGCAACAGATGCACACCATCCACCCAAAGTGCAAGGTCGCGCCATTAAAATGCGTTATGCACACATGGGTGGACAGAATCCGCCAACCATCGTGATTCATGGTAATAAGGTCGATAAAACACCTGCAGATTACCGTCGTTATTTAGAAAACGTGTTCCGTAAAGTTTATAAGCTAGAAGGTACGCCTGTAAAAATTGAATTTAAAACTTCTGAAAACCCATTTGAAGGACGTAAGTCACAAGTGGATGAACGCACAGCCGCACGTCGTCGTCGTTATGTGCAGAAGTTTAAGAAAGCCGAGAAGAAGTTCAAGCGAGGCTAAGGCTTAAACTTTGACGTGTTTAATAAAAAATCCCGAATGTAAATTCGGGATTTTTTTTGAGCAACTTAATTTAAATATAGATAGATGTAGAATTAATGACGCTTCGCCAACAAGCTATTCGACAGACGATTTAACCATTGTGGGCTAATACTCGAAAGTTGCATTAGGGTTTTGGCTTTTAAACCGACCGCACGATGCGTATTGGTCAGAATCGAATCTTTAACCGTCGCTTGTTGATACACCACCTGGGCGACATCTTCTGTCGATAAATGCACGCCCATGTTTTGAATGGTGGCTGCATCCATATCTTTCACCATTGCAGTTTGTACAAATAGCGGCATGACATCTAAGACCCGAATGCCGTATTTTTGCCACTCTATATCTAAACCTTCCGTAATGCCACGTACTGCAAATTTGGAAGCAGAATAAGAAATTAAATCGGCTTGTCCATAAATCGCAGATGCCGAAGACAGGTTAATCACCCGTGCAAAACTTGCTTGTTTTAAATAAGGCAAAGCCGCATGACAACCGTTTAATACACCATTCACATTCACTGCCATAGTCCGATGATGCGCTTCTATGGGTGTGTCTTCAAATGCGCCTGAGTAGAGAATTCCTGCATTATTCACCAAAATATTCAATTCACCTGCCCATTGGCAAAAATCGGATAACGCAGCTTGCCAACTGGCATAGTCTGCTACATCAAGCAAACCTGCATGTGCACGCTCACCCAATTGTTCTGCTAATTGCTGTGCTTGTGCGAGATGAATATCATAAATACCGACACGGTAACCTTGTTGATAAAACAATTGTGCGATTGCCGCACCAATGCCTTGTGCAGCGCCACTAATCAAGATACTGTGCATTTGAACTTGCTCCCTGATGTTATTTTTGTTGTGCATATCGTCCTTGCCGTCTGAGCATAACAAAAAAATGGTGCATTCGTGCAATAAATTGAAATAAGGAACAACCCATGCAGCAATTGCTTTCAATCATGCAACAGTTACGTCAACAATGCCCGTGGGATCAAAAACAAACCCCAGAAAGTTTGACTCAATACGCAATTGAAGAAGCTTATGAAGTTGAAGCAGCAGTGCGTTCAGGCAAGGTGGATGATGTACGTGATGAGCTGGGTGATTTGTTGTTGCAAGTGGTGTTTCAGGCACAAATGTATAGCGAGCAAGGTGCATTTGATTTTCAAGATGTGGTACAAGCCATTTGCGATAAATTAATTCGTCGGCATCCACATGTGTTTCAGGCAGAACAGTTTGCGCAGCTTAGCGCAGAAGATGTCGCTGCCTTATGGAAAACCATCAAACAACAAGAAAAACAGGGTAAAGCAAAGTCACGTTTAGATGAGGTGAAACATGCACCCGCTTTGGTGCAGGCACAGCAAATTCAGCAGCATGCGGCACAATTGGGCTTTGACTTTCATACCGTGCAAGATGCGTATGGCAAGTTAGAAGAAGAATTGCAAGAATTACAACAGGCGATTCAACAGCAACAATCCGATGAAATACAGGATGAGTTAGGGGATTGTTTGTTTTCTTTAATCAATGTTGGGCGTAAACTTGGCGTGTCCAGTGAGTTGGCATTATTGGGCACAATTCATAAATTTAG
This sequence comes from Acinetobacter sp. YH01003, assembly GCF_013420525.1. NCBI lineage: Bacteria > Pseudomonadati > Pseudomonadota > Gammaproteobacteria > Moraxellales > Moraxellaceae > Acinetobacter > Acinetobacter sp. YH01003. The sequence goes on from NZ_VOXY01000006.1 coordinate 101,879, forward strand.
AACACGCTTTGCTTACATTGAAGATCAGGCCGAATTACAACAAAAAACAATAGAAGATATGACTTTAGAAGAAATGGATCAACTTTGGGAGCAGGCAAAACAACAATTAAAATGACAGGTTTTGCGGCAACATGAATATATCGCAGCAATTAAAAGTTTCTTTTCGCTTTTTTTCTTTCGGATGGCAGTACTGGCTTGCATTGCTGTTATGCAGTATCAGTGTATGGACTACAGCACAAAATGTGCAATCTAAGCCTGCGCAGGTGGGTGGGCACAGCTATGATCAAAACTATTTAAAATGGAAAGCGCAGCAAGCCGCGCAAGATCAGCGTTTAAGTGCGGCTCAAACCACATCATCAAGCGCAGAACATTATTTAGCACGTCCTACTCAGCAAAGTGCGCATACAAATCAAGTGCGTTTAAATAGCGCTTCACTAGAACAATTGCAGCAATTGTCTGGGGTGGGCATGAAAAAAGCACAAGCGATTGTGGAATATCGAAAACAAAATGGAAAATTCCAAAGTATTGAAGAACTTCAGCAAGTCAAAGGGATTGGGTCTGCCTTATTTGCCAAGAATAAACACAAGTTGGCATTGTAGCTGCAAGCAGAATTTTAGCACTGCACATTGCAAAATTAGCATGTGAATCAAATTGCCCTTTGATTGTGTTAGAGATATGATTAGCGACATCTTATCTGTTTTACGTTCAGACGTAGGAGACAGCGTCTTTTGCAAACTTTGCGCGCGTCAAAATGTGGTTTATCTACCGCTCAATTACCTTCTTCCATTTTAGATGTTCTAGATGCTTTAACCAAAGCAGGCTATGAAGCTTATATCGTCGGTGGTGGAGTTCGTGACTTAATGTTAGGGCTAAATCCGAAGGATTTTGATGCCGTAACCAATGCCACACCCTCACAAGTGAAAGAAGTTTTCGGACGACGTTGCCGAATTATTGGACGACGTTTTGAGCTGGCGCATGTCTATGCAGGGCGTGAACTAATTGAAGTGGCCACTTTCCGTGCGCCACCGAAAAAAGCTGTGACTTCTGCGGCGGGGATGATTCTGCGCGATAATAACTGGGGCACAATCGAGCAAGATTTTGCCCGTCGTGACTTTTCAATCAATGCGTTGTATTACCAGCCACGCAAAGGCATCGTGTTAGATTTTTGCAATGCCGTAGATGATATAAAGCACAGAAACTTGCGTTTATTGGGCGATCCAACTTTACGTTTTGAAGAAGACCCAGTGCGTATGCTGCGTACTTTGCGTTTTGCTGCCAAATTAAATTTCAATATTGATCCAAAAATTCTTAAAATTTTTACGCCTGAAATGACGCAGTTATTGCGTGATGTATCGCCACACCGTTTATATGATGAGTCGCAAAAACTCTTTACGATGGGACATTTAAATAAAGTCTTGCCGATGTTGATTGAGTTTGGTATTTGGCGTCAGTTATTTGCCGACATCAAGCCAGACATCAACTCATTTATTGAACGTGCAGCAAAAAATACCGATCAACGGATTACGATTGGTAAAACCATCAACCCTGCATTTTTCTATGCGGTGCTGTTGTGGCAACCGTTTTTAGAGCGTTGTGACTTTTATCTTTCTAAAGGTGTGGTGGCAGCCGAAGCGCGAGCCCAAGCAGGTTTAGATGTACTGAAACGTCAGGCGACACGTACCATTATTCCTCGTTTTGCTGAAACTTTTATTCGTGAAGTTTGGGAAATGCAAACCCGTTTATTGCAACCGAAACCACAGCAAATTGAAGCATTGTCTGGGCATGCGCGTTTCCGTGCAGGTTTTGACTTTTTATTACTGCGTGAAAAAGCAGGCGATAGCTCGACTTTAGGAATGGGTCAGTGGTGGGATGCCTACCAGCTTATGAGCACCGATGAAAAAGAACGTGCGATTGCCCAATATAACCGATTACGTGCCAAGAGCCGCCGTAAAACAGCGCAAGAACCTGTTGATGTGGCACCAGCAACACATGCTGCCGATATGCAGATTGAACCCTTGGTGAATGAGCCTGAGCCTCGTAGTCGACGTGCGCGTAAAGCCAAACAGTATGAAGAAAATCGGGCGCAATTGACTGCTACAGCAAACGGTTCAGGTATTGGTGCAGATCATCCGATTTTAAAACGTAAACGTGTGCAACGTGATTTAAGCCAAGTGATTTTTGGGCCAACACAATGAGCAACATCACCTATATTGGTTTAGGCAGTAATTTGGGCGATTCGCGTCAAATTTTGACTGAAGCGGTGCAAAAACTGGCAACTTTGGGGCAAGTGCAGACTTCTAAACTGTATCAAAGCCCACCAATGGGGCCACAAGATCAGCCTAATTATTTGAATGCTGTGGTACGTTTAGATACCGAACTTGAAGCCTTGGCATTGTTAGATGAATTACAGCGTTTTGAACAAGAGTCGGGTCGGGTGCGTTTACGTCATTGGGGTGAGCGTACGCTAGATTTAGACTTGTTGATTTATGCTGATGCCAACATTCAAAATGAACGTCTGACTGTACCGCATGTGGGGGTGTTAGAACGTGATTTTGTCGTCATCCCGTTGTTAGATTTGGATGCTAACTTAAGCGTTAAGGGACAATTATTAAAACACTCGCCATTGCTTGAACATCCGAGCTTAACTGTTGTAGATGCCAGCAATTGGGCAGGGCTATAAAGTTTTAAATTAAGCATGCGTGATGCTTTTTCCATAGAGGAATATTTTCATGATTAGTTTAAGTGACCTAAGAAAATTTAAAGCGGAAGGTCGAAAATTCTCCTGCCTGACTTGCTATGATGCAAGCATGGCGAAAGCAATGGAAATTGCTGAAATTGATACGATTTTAATTGGCGATTCTTTGGGGATGTCCATTCAGGGGCGTGACTCAACCTTGCCTGTCAGCGTGGCGGATATGGCTTATCATACTGCGGCGGTGCGTCGTGGTAATCAACATGCTTTTATTTTGACTGACTTGCCATTTATGAGTTATGCCACCTTAAATGATGCATTGCAAAGCTCGAAAGAGGTGATGCAAGCGGGTGCACAAATGGTCAAAATGGAAGGTGGTGCATGGCTCAGCGAAACCGTTGCAACACTGACCCGTAATGGTATTCCTGTCTGTGTACATTTAGGTTTAACGCCACAATCGGTGCATGTATTTGGCGGTTATAAATTACAGGCACGTACCCGCGAAGCTGCAGATAAACTGATTGCTGACTGTAAAGCTGTGGTAGAAGCAGGCGCGGCGATTCTGTTACTAGAATGTGTGCCAGCACAGCTAGGTCAAGAAATTTCTGCCTTGTTCCCTGAAATTCCAGTGATTGGGATTGGTGCAGGTGCAGACACTGACGGTCAGGTACTAGTGGTGCAAGACATGCTGGGGCTGACTTTTGGTCGTGTCGCAAAATTTGTACGTAACTTTATGAAAGAACAAGCGGGTGAAACTGCCATTTTGGATGCGTTTAAAGCCTATCATGCTGCAGTTCAAGATGGTTCTTTCCCAGCACGTGAACAAACTTTCCAAGTCGAGTTGTAATATGAAAACTGAAACCACAATTCAAGGCTTAGCGGCTTCATTACAGCCTGCACGCGCTGCGCGTAAAACCATTGGTTTTGTTCCGACCATGGGCAATTTGCACGAAGGGCATTTGACCTTGGTGCGCGAAGCGAAAAAAATATGTGATGTGGTGGTGGTCAGTATTTTTGTCAATCCAATTCAATTTGGCCCTAATGAAGACTTTGACAGTTATCCGCGAACTTTAGACCAAGACAGCCAATTGTTGGCAGAGGTCGGTTGCGACATTATTTTTGCGCCTTCAGTTGAGCAAATGTATGGTAACAAACCACGTTTGACCAATATTTCAGTGAGTGAGATTACGGCAGACTTGTGTGGCTTGCAGCGTCTTGGACACTTTGATGGTGTTGCGGTGGTCGTGACCAAATTATTCAATATGGTACAGCCAAACTATGCTTTCTTTGGTGAAAAAGACTATCAACAACTGGCAGTCATTCGTCAGTTTGTACGTGACTTGAATATTCCGCTAGAAGTGATTGGTGTGCCAATTGTACGTGCAGCAGATGGTTTGGCACTTAGTTCACGCAATGGGTATTTGAGCGCTGAACAGCGTCAAATTGCACCGACAATCTATCAAAGTTTAAAGGCTGCTGCACAAGCATTACAGCAAGGTGAAACTTTGTCACAAGTGTTAGCGAATATTAAAGCAACATTGACAGCAGCAGGCTTTGTTGTGGACTATGTAGAGGCGCGTACAACAGAATTGCAGAAAATTGAAGCATTTAGTGAAGATCTGGTGTTGTTCGTTGCAGCAAAATTGGGCAATACACGTTTAATTGATAATTTGCAGGTCAAACATTCTGCATAGCTGGCAATAGAAGGGTTGCATGCCATGAAACGTATTTTGATCGTGACAGGTCAATCGGGTTCAGGAAAATCTTCGGCATTACAAGTGTTGGAAGATTTGGGTTATTACTGTATTGATAATTTACCTTTGGCATTGCTTCCCGAAATTGTGGATAAACTGGATCAGGAAAATAACTTGGAACAGTTGGCATTGGGGGTAGATGTACGCAGTACCCGTGCCGACTTGCAAGAGTTTGATTTGGTATTTGAGCAACTGCAAAAGCATGGTTCAGTCGATATTATTTATCTGACCACGCAAGATCAGGAATTGATTGCCCGTTTTAGCGCATCACGCCGTCCGCATCCACTCTCTAGCCGTTTTAAAAGCTTGAATGAATGTATTCAAGAAGAAAAAAACTTGTTGATGCCGATTCAGTTCCGCTCTACGGTTCATATTGATACCACTGACAAAAGCGTGCATGATTTAAAACATGTGTTGTTGTCTAAGCTTGGGCAAACTGACAAATTGATTGTAATTTTACAATCCTTTGGCTATAAGCACGGAATCCCCTTAGATGCCGATTATGTGTTTGATGTGCGTCATTTGCCCAATCCACATTGGGATTTGGAGCTAAGAAAACATTCAGGCTTAGATGCACCTGTGCAGAAATTTTTGCAACAAAGTCCGCAAACCCATGAAATGTTTCAGGACATCCATCAGTTTTTAGAAAAATGGTTGCCAGCCTTTGCCGAAGGACATCGACACTACATCACCATTTCAATTGGCTGTACGGGTGGGCAACACCGTTCCGTTTATATCGTAGATAGACTAAAAAAAGCACTTGAGGCAAAATGGTCTATTCAAGTCTTACACCGAGAAATGAAGCACTGGTCATGATTGACACAACTGTTGACGTAATTAATAAACTAGGTTTACATGCACGGGCATCTGGGAAACTGATTGAAGTGACCACCAAATTCCGTTCGTCAATCCAAATTGGTAAAGGCGACAAATTGGTTGATGCCAAAAATATTATGTCCTTGCTCATGTTAGGTGCAGGCAAGGGAACTACTTTACGCTTGGTGATTGATGGTGCAGATGAAGAAAAAGCTTTATCTGATATTCAAGCACTGTTTGCAGCAAAATTTTACGAGGCAGATTAATCGTGGCACGTCGACCGCAACGTTTTACCGAAGATGACTTTGAATCTTTAGAAGGGCGTGCAAGTAAAACCGAACAGAAAAAAGCCGTACAACGTATGGCTGCACTGGGCGAACAATTGGCGCAGTTAAGCGCCAAACAAATTCAGAAACTTCCAGTAGAAGAGCGTTTAATTGATGCTTTACTGGAATTGCAAAGCATTACTTCACATGAAGCACGTCGTCGTCAGTGTCAGCGTATTGGTAAATTGTTGCGTAATGAAGATGAAAGCGTAATTTTGTCTTATTTGACGCCGCAGCAAGGTGCGAAAAAAACCGCACAGTTACAGCGTTGGGTAGAGCGAATTATTAAAGACGGCGACCCTGTGATTAATGATTTTAGTAAAACCTATAAAGCAGCTGAGCGTCATACGCTGCGTCAGCATGTGTTGCGTATCCACCGTGATATGAAACAGGAAGTGTCTGCGGAAGAACTTGAAGCATCTAAGCTCAAGTTGTTTAACTATGTGCAGCAAGTGGCTTTGCTGTCAGAAAACTAAGCTATCAGAGAACCAAGTGATCAAACGCGAGCTTGTCTGATTGCAATAAAAAACGACTCATAACGAGTCGTTTTTTATTGTCTTTTATGTGTAAGGATTTTCAAATTTTAGCCGAACTCACCGACTGAACGCTCTTTGGCCCATTCACGCAGTACAAATTTTTGTAATTTACCTGTCGATGTTTTTGGAATTTCAGTAATCACCACATCCTTTGGTACTTTAAAACGCGCCAAATGTTGACTGCAATAGGCAATAATTTCTTCAGGGCTGACCTGCTTGCCTTCTTTCAGTTCAATAAAGGCACACGGGACTTCCTGCCAACGTGGATCTGGTTTTGCCACCACTGCAGCAGTCAAAATTGCAGGATGTTGATACAACACCTCTTCCACTTCGAGTGAAGAAATATTTTCACCACCTGAAATAATCACATCTTTAGAGCGGTCAGTAATTTTGGCGTAGCCATCGGGTTGGCAGACAGCTAAATCGCCCGTATGGAACCAGCCACCTGCAAATGCTTCTGCGGTGGCTTCTGGGTTTTTCAAATAACCTTTCATCACGATATTGCCACGGAACATAATTTCGCCCATGGTTTTGCCGTCTTTTGGTACAGGTTGCATGGTTTCTGGGTCTAAAACTTTCATGCCATCTTGCAGCGGATAAGGCACGCCTTGACGCGAATGTAATTGTGCTTGTTCTTGAATGGATAGGTCGCTCCAGCCTGCTTGAGAAGCACACAGCGCAGATGGGCCATAGGTTTCAGTTAAGCCATAAACGTGAGTTACGTTAATGCCAATATTGCGCATACCTTCAATAATTGCTGCTGGCGGTGCAGCACCCGCAACCATCACTTCAACACGGTGATCAAACTGAGTCTTTTTCTCCTCAGGGGTGTTGATGAGCATCGACAAGACAATTGGCGCACCGCAGAAATAATCGACTTTGTGCTCTGCAATTAATTTAAAAATCAGTTCAGGGTCGACTTTACGTAAGCAGATATTGGTGCCACCGTTGGCTGCCATCGTCCATGCAAAGCACCAGCCATTACAGTGGAATAGGGGCAGTGTCCATAGGTAGGTTGCACGTGGGGTCATCCCGCAGGCAATAATATTACTGGCTGCATTAATGTAGGCACCGCGATGATGATAGACCACGCCTTTCGGGTTGCCTGTCGTGCCAGACGTATAGTTCAGGCTAATTGCATCCCATTCATCTTGTGGCAAATGCCATTCAAAATTTGGGTCACCTGCAGCCAGCCAAGTTTCGTATTCAATCTGTCCGATGCTAAGGGCATTGGCAGCATGCTCATATTCTGCATCGTTGACATCAATCACGTAAATTTCATGATTGACCATCGCTAAGGCTTCTTGTGCCAAAGCCGCAAATTCAGGGTCAACCAAAAGCACTTTGGATTCTGCATGATCGAGCATAAACGCCAGTGTTTTGGCATCTAAACGAGTGTTTAGTGTGTTCAGCACTGCACCCGCCATTGGCACAGCAAAGTGTGCTTCTAGCATGGCAGGAACATTCGGAAGCAGCACCGAAACAGTGTCATTTTTGCTGATGCCTAAATTTTGAAGTTGATGTGCAAATTGGCAGCAGCGCAAATAAGTTTCGCGCCAGGTAATTTGACGTGAACCGTGAATAATCGCGTTTTGGTGCGGGTAAATATAAGCTGCCCGTTCTAAGTAACGTAACGGGGACAAGGCGACAAAGTTCGCAGGGGTACGCGGTAATTCATCGTATGCGCTGACCATTGTTATTCTCCATAATATGTGTCGTTATTTTATCCAACTTAAAAAGATAGGGATTTTATGGCAGCTTTGCAGTTATGCTTTAGTCGAAAATCTGTTGTTTTTGTTTTGAATCGCTTGTAAGTACATTTAAAAAATAGTTTAAGTAAAATTTAGCAGCTATTTTTTATTCAATAAAAATAGTAGCTTATTGGAAAATATTAACTTATTCTGTCATTTGGCTTTTATAGAGTGATGGGCTGAGACCTGTCCAACGCTTAAATGCACGTCGAAATTCGCGTAATTCACTAAAGCCAAGTTGTTGGCTAATTTCAGTCATGCTCAAAGGCTGTTGTAGCAGTTGTTTGGCTTTATTTTCCAAAACGTGTTGGCGCAGGTTTTGGAAGTTGCAGCCTTCGGCAAGTAATTGTCTGCGTAAATGTCTTTCGCTCATTTGAAAATGTTGTGCCGCTTGGTGCATATCAAAGTGCTGAGGTAAATGCTGTTCGATTAGATAACTCAACACGTGTGCATATTGCTGTTGATTAATCGCCTGCATATCCTGATACGCTTGTTGGCAGACACGCAGGGCGGTGCTGTAATTGGCGGCACTAGAGGTTTTAATTTGGCGTCCTAAAATCTCTGGTCGGAACACCAAAGCATTCATGTATGATGAAAAGTGCAGAGGACATTGATAATGCACCTGATAAGCCTCTAAATAGTCGGGTTGGGCAAAACTAAAATGCACTTCGACCAAATCTTGATGATTGCCAAGCATGACGTCTAAGCAGCTAACAATACTGGAGAGGACTTCATCGCAAAAAAAGCGCAGTAAGTTCCCCGTGGGATAACGCTCTTTCATCACCAGTGTAGGAGAGGTCGAGGAAAAATCGTACTCCAAATCCATCACACTGCCTGAAATGGGATGGTACTGCAGTCCTGTCTGTAAGGCTTCTACAACATTTTGACTGGACACCATGGCAAAACCGAGCATGCCCATGGAAATCAGCCCCTTGTCACGTCCAATTTCTAAGCCTAAATGTGCACATTGAGTGTCTTGCAGGGCGCGTGTCACCACTTTGCAAATATCTTGAAATGAAACAAAACCATTGCCTTGGACGATTTGATCAAGATCTTGAGAAATTCCCTGAAACCATGGTTGATAGGGGATCTGTTGTTCTTTGGCGTAATGAATCAGACCTGACAATAAGGCAGGCGGCACGTGCTGCAGCAAGTAGTTTGAAGTTGCTGACATAAGTCCGATTATCCCCCCATGCCATTGTCGCTTTGACCCTTATTTGCCGTGATGCAATTTTGTTTAATGGCGTTGATCAGCGTCATGACTGATTGTATAGATGAAAAGGAATACGATTGCAATGTATTTGGTGGGTTGGGATAAACAGGAAATTCATATTCAGCCAAAAGGGCTTGCCATGTTTGGTTATGGCAACTGGAAACATCGTGCCTATGAACAACGAACAGCTTTATTTGCCCGCAGTATTTGTATTCAAACCTTAGACAATGACTTATTAATTTTTTGCTGTCTGGATATGGGGTGTGTGACCTATGCCATGCGTCATTTAGCGATACAGCGTTTACAGCGTAAACTGGGGGAGCGTTTTCAGCCGCAGCGTTTGGTATTGATGGCAACGCATACTCATTCTGCACCTGGCGGTTGTGCACATGAAGCGTTGTACAATATGCCCACACCTGGTTTTGTGCCTGAACATTTAAATGCAGTGGTCGATGCGATTGTGGGCAGTGTGCTCAAAGCTTTGGCGACCCAGAAAAAACCGATATTTATATGAGCAATGGTCGTTTTGCAGAAGAAACGCCAGTGGCATGGAATCGCTCTTTAACAGCGTATAACCGTAATCCTGATGTATCTCGTAGAACGCTGGAACAGGCACATTTGGCCTTAGATCGTGATATGCAATTGCTTGGTTTTTATCGCGAAGGTAATTTACAGGCAGTTTTTTCTTTATTTGGGGTGCATGCTACCTGTTTAAGCAGTCGTTTAAGCGCTCATGATGGTGATAACAAAGGTTATGCCGCACTTTGTACCGAGCGTGCACTGCAACAACGTGGGGTCAAAAATCCTGTGGCAATTTTTGCCCAAGCCGCAGCGGGTGATGTTTCTCCACATTATCATGGCCCTGAGCAGTCACAGGTACGTGCTGCAATGCGCGATGAAAAAGAATACGAATATACACAGCAAAATGGTCGCTATCAAAGTGAATTGGCACTGAAAGCTTTGGCACATAGAGGTACGCCGTTAATGGGAGCTTTAGATGCTGTGTGCCATTATGTCGATTTAAGCAATATTGAAATTCCAGTTGAATTTGCGATGGGGCAAACAGATGCAAAAACCAGTGCAGCCTGTCATGGTGCAGCATTTTTTGCAGGAACACCTGTAGATGGTGCAGGTGTGGCACAACCGATTTTTAAAGGTATGCAATGGTTAGCGCAGCGAGTGAAAAAGAAAAAGTTGAGTAATCCTCAAGCCGCAGATTATACCTATTATCAACAGCTATATGCCTCACAAGGCCCCAAAGATATTGTGCTGGAATGTGGTTCTAAAACCATTTTTGGCAAGCCACTGAATCATTATCCTAAATTTTTAGACAAACTGATTGCAGAAATGAACAAGCAGGCCAGTGTAGGCGCAATTGATCATAGCTTGTTGGTACCGAATGTAGTGCCATTACAATTAATTAAAATTGGCGACTTAACCTTGCTGTGCTGTCCTGGGGAAATTACTACTGTTGCAGCTAAGCGGCTCAAAGTAACCGTACAACAAGAATTGGAATCGACTCAAAAAGTATGGTTGGCTTCATATTGCAATGATTATATGGGCTATGTGACCACCTTCGAGGAATATCAACAACAAGCCTATGAAGGTGGTCACACTTTATATGGACAGTGGACTTTGGCAGCGTTGCAAACTAAATTTCAATATTTCGCAGAGCAATTGAATTTGCCTATTCCACAACGCGATACAGCATCGTTATTACCGCCCGCTGTACCTTTGGATGAATTAGAAAAAAGAACATATCGTGACAGTTTGAAAGCTAATGCGCTAAATGAATTGTAGTTTTTTTATACATTGTTCCATGTGAAACATATTCTAAATCATGTACTAGTCAGGAGGTTAATCTAAATCAATATGGATAGAGAGGTCATTTATCTCATCCATGTGTCTCTATTTTTTTAATGCGGTACTTTAAAAAGTAACGCAAAACAAACTGCAATAAAAATAAATGCCACGCAGAAAAAGGAAGGATTATGAAACAGCGTTGGAGTAACTGGTCTGGAAAGCAAACAGCCTATCCAGACTTTTTACAGCCGAAAAATGTAGATGAACTGAAAAAAATTGTGCGAAAGCACGACAAAATTAGAATGGTCGGAGCAGGGCATTCCTTTAGCCCCTTAGCCACAACCGATGATGTGATGGTGAATTTAGATCATATTCAGGGGGTGCATCAATTTAATGCACAAAAGCAGCAATGCACCTTACATGCAGGGACTCGGCTGTACAAACTGGGTGAATGTCTAGCTCCGATTCATCAGGCGCTGCAAAATCAGGGCGATATTGATCATCAGAGTTTGGCAGGTGTGGTTGCAACAGGAACACATGGCACAGGTGTGGATTTACCTTGTCTATCGGCTTTGGTGACTGATTTTGAACTGCTCATAGCAGAGGGTGAGGTGTTGCAATGTTCACCTGAACACAATGCTGAAATTTTTCAGGCAGGTCGGGTCGCGCTGGGCAGTTTTGGGGTGATGACCAAAATCACTTTACAAAACCGTTCGCGCTATAAACTCAAAGAGCAGCTACGTTTATGTGCCTTGAGTGATATTTATCAATATATAGACCGTTGGAAGCATCAACATCGCCATATTGAGTTTTGGGCATTTTTACACAGTGATCAGGTGATTTTAAAAACCTTAGATGAGAGCCGAGGATTGACGGATCCTCGTCCGCAACATTGGTTATCAGAAGACCGTTTATTAAATTTTTGTTCGGAAATAACCCGTGTTTTTCCACAGTTAAATCCGTATTTACAATCTTTGTTGGGCGTGTTTATCAAACCGAGTACTCATGTCGATTGGTCGAGTCAAATTTTCCCAACGCCACGCAATACCAAATTTAACGAAATGGAATACCAATTGCCTGCCGAGCAAGGTTTGGCGTGTTTAGAAGAATTATTGGCGGTTTTGAAACAACAGCGTGTCGCCATGTTTTTCCCAATCGAGTTTCGCTATGTCAAAGGCGATGATATTTGGCTGAGTCCTTTTTATGGACGGGATTCGGTGTCTATTTCAATCCACCAATTTTATAAACAAGATTGCCAACATATTTTTAAATGGGTCGAACCGATTTTACAAAAATATCAGGGACGTCCACATTGGGGCAAATTGCACAGTATGCAAGCGGATCAATTACGTGAGTTATATCCAAAATGGGATGATTTTATGCAACTTCGTGAGCAGCTTGATCCACAGCAAAAATGGATTAATCCATATTTAAGACAAATTTTCACGATTCCAAGTTTGAGTGCGGCGTGATGTTCAATAAACAACTCAAGCAATCGCAAAATAAGAGCATTCAATTAGGGAGCGTGACATGCAAAGTGATTATTTTCAGCAACTCACCCACAGTTTGCAGCAACAGGGTACAGGAACACCGCAACTGATTGTGGATATGGCACGTTTTCAGCATAACTTGGATTATGTTGCAGCCCATTTGCCTGCACGGTTGCAACCACGACTGGTGGTGAAATCGCTAGCGTGTTTGGAGATATTGCAACACGCAAGCCAAAGTCTGAATACGCAGCGTTTTATGTTGTTTCATCTGCCACATTTGTATGAAGTGATGCAGCACTTTCCACAAGCAGATGTACTGTTTGGCAAGCCAATGCCAATACGTGCGGTAGATGCTTTTTATCAGCAGGTGATGGCGTCTGCTGAGAATATCCAATTGCATTTACAATGGTTGGTTGATCAACCTGCACGTTTACAACAGTATTTACATTTGGCACAACAACGCCAGCTTTGTTTGAATATTAATCTTGAAATTGATATCGGTTTGCATCGTGGTGGGGCGCAAGATCATGCTGGATTTATGCAAATGCTGGAATTGATTCAGCAGCATCCACAACATTTAAAACTGTCAGGTTTGATGGGGTACGATGCGCATGTGGTGAAATTACCAAATGTATTTCATGCACAAGCCAAAGCCTATCAACACTCACAGCAGCAATATAGAAATTATAAACAACTGATTCAGCATCATTTTCCAAAGTTGTGGCAGGATGACTTGTGTTTTAACGGTGGTGGTAGCCTGACATTTATGCAGCATTGTCAGCACAGTGAATGTAATGATCTGGCTTTTGGTTCGATGTTGCTTAAACCCAGTGATTTTGATTTAAAAATCTTGTCAGATTTGCAATCGGCTTTGTGGATTGCAACACCTGTTTTAAAGGTATTGGCTGCGGTACTAGTGCCAGGCTTAGATCGTTTGCAGTCCTATTTGCCACAATCCAATCAAGCCGTTTTTGTTTATGGTGGCTATTGGATGGCAGATTATGTTTATCCTGAGAGCAGTCATCCACATGCTTTATACGGACGCAGTAGCAATCAAGAGTTGATTCAAGTACCCAAACAGCATCGCATCCAAATAGATGATTATGTATTTTTACGCCCGCAACAGAGTGAGGCGGTGTTGCCACAGTTTGAAGCGGTGTATGCCTATCAACATGGACAATTCACGCCGTGGGCAACCTTTAGGGAATAAAAACAGCTGAAATGCCGATTCTTTGGCTTTTTTAGTACACAAAGGTTTAAACCTGTACGCAAGCCGTGTAAAATTTAAGGCGCTTTTTATTTATACACCGTTTTTATCTTTTGAGGGTCTCCCTTAATCATAATCTCGCGGTGATATGCTCCATGGTACGGGGCATCACTCCTTAAGGATTTTTATCTATGCCTATTATCACTTTGCCAAATGGCGATCAAAAACAGTTTGATCAAGCCGTATCTGTGATGGAAGTTGCTCAAAGCATCGGTCCGGGTCTTGCCAAAAATACAGTTGCTGGACGTGTGAATGATCGTTTGGTCGATGCCTGCGATTTAATTACCGAAGACGCAACCCTACAAATTATTACGCCTAAAGATGAAGAAGGCGTAGAGATTATCCGTCACTCATGTGCGCACTTGGTGGGGCATGCGGTAAAACAGCTTTTTCCTGAAGCGAAAATGGTGATTGGTCCTGTCATTGAAGAAGGTTTCTACTATGACATTTGGATGCCACGTCCATTTACGTTAGATGACTTGGCAGCAATCGAAGAGCGCATGAAAAAGCTCATCGACCAAGATTATGATGTTGTAAAAAAAATGACCCCGCGTGATGAAGTGATTGCAGAATTTACAGCGCGTGGCGAAGAATATAAATTACGTTTGATTGCAGACATGCCAAACGAAACCCAAATGGGCTTGTACTATCATCAAGACTATTTGGATATGTGCCGTGGTCCACACGTTCCAAACACTAAATTCTTAAAGTCGTTCAAACTCACCAAAATTTCTGGCGCTTACTGGCGCGGTGATGCGAAAAACGAACAGTTACAACGTATTTATGGTACGGCTTGGGCAGACAAAAAGCAGCTCGCGGCGTATATCAAACGTATTGAAGAAGCAGAAAAGCGTGACCACCGTAAAATTGGTAAAGCTTTGGACTTGTTCCACATGCAGGAAGAAGCGCCGGGCATGGTGTTTTGGCATCCAAATGGTTGGACGATTTACCAAGTACTTGAGCAATACATGCGTAAAGTACAACAAGACAACGGTTACCTAGAAATTCGTACCCCGCAAGTGGTCGATTTCACGCTATGGGAAAAATCAGGACATGCTGCCAACTACGCAGACAATATGTTTACCACCCATTCTGAAAACCGTAACTATGCAGTAAAACCAATGAACTGCCCATGTCACGTACAAGTCTTTAACCAAGGGCTAAAGTCATATCGTGATTTGCCAATTCGTCTGGCAGAATTTGGTTCATGTCACCGTAACGAGCCATCAGGTTCACTGCACGGCATTATGCGCGTACGTGGCTTTACTCAAGACGATGCCCACATTTTCTGTACCAAAGAACAAATTGGGCCAGAAGTTGCAGACTTCATCAAACTGACTTTAGATGTTTATAAAGATTTCGGTTTTGAAGAGGTGCAAATGAAACTGTCTACACGTCCTGAAAAACGTGTGGGAGATGATGCACTTTGGGATATGGCAGAAAAATCTTTGGCTGATGCCTTGGATGCTGCAGGTCTGGAATGGGAGTTACAACCGGGTGAAGGTGCGTTCTACGGCCCGAAAATTGAATTCTCACTGAAAGACTGCTTAGGTCGTGTGTGGCAATGTGGTACAATTCAGTGTGACTTTAACTTGCCTGAGCGTTTAGAGGCATCTTATGTCACTGAAGACAATGATCGTGATCAGCCTGTAATGTTGCACCGCGCAATTCTTGGCAGCTTTGAACGATTTATTGGTATACTTATTGAGCACTATGCAGGCTTTATGCCACCATGGTTAGCGCCAGTGCAAGCTTGTGTCATGAATATTACCGATTCACAAGCTGCTGCAAGTGAACAGGTCGTCGCAAAACTTAAAGAAAACGGTATTCGTGCTATTTCTGACTTGAGAAATGAGAAAATCGGCTTTAAGATTCGTGAGCGTACATTAGAGCGTATTCCATACTTACTGGTACTTGGGGACCGTGAAGTGGAAGAAGGAACGGTAAACGTCCGTACTCGCTCAGGAACAAATTTGGGTACTATGTCAATTGATGCTTTCATTGACCTAGTGAAAACAGCCGTCGCAGAACGCGGCCGGTATATTGTGGAGTAACAGCGATTAAACAGCCTGACCGTAATCAACAGGGCGGAAAATCTAACCGTCCTGCTTTGAATGATGAAATTCGTGCAAAAGAAGTCCGTCTTGTAGACGAAAATGGTGAGCAAAAAGGTATTGTAAGCTTGGCTGATGCATTACGCGCAGCAGAAAGCGTTGACCTTGACTTGGTGGAAATTGTGGCAAATGCCGAACCACCGGTGTGCAAAATCATGGACTTTAACAAGCATTTGTTTGATCTAAAGCAAAAGCAGAAAGAAGCGAAGAAAAAACAGCATCAAGTACAGGTGAAAGAAATCAAGCTCCGCCCTGCGACTGATGTTGGTGATTACAACGTAAAATTACGTGCAATTATCAAATTCCTTGAAGAAGGGAACAAGGTAAAAATCACTTTACGCTTCCGTGGTCGTGAAATGGCTCACCAACAGTTAGGTTTGGCTCAATTGCAAAAAGTTGAAGCAGATGTAATTGAATATGGTGTAGTTGAACAAGCACCAAAAATGGAAGGTCGTCAAATGGGTATGTTGCTTGGTCCTAAAAAGAAAAAGTAATCCCATCTTGAACAAAAGAAGCACTGCACCTTGGCGGTGCTTTTTTTTGCGTGATGAAAGTGAGCATCTATGTTTCATGTTTATGAGATATGCCATTCGATAAAAAAACTCTACGCAGCGACACGCAACAAACGCTTAAAAACATGCTATAACTAAAACCGCAGTAGAAGAATGCTGGTCAAAAAGCAAAAAAAGTAATGAAGGATAAAACATGATTGATCTTTATTATTGGGGCACCCCCAACGGTCATAAAATTAGTATTGCACTTGAAGAAATGGGTTTGGAATATCAAATTTTCCCCATCAATATTTCAGAAGATGATCAATTTCAGCCAGATTTTTTAAAAATTTCGCCCAATAATAAAATTCCTGCAATTGTCGATCAGAACGGTCCGCGTGGTGAGCCAATCTCTGTGTTTGAGTCGGGTGCAATTTTGCAATATCTAGGGCGCAAAACTGGCATGTTTTATCCTACCGATGAACAGGAGCGTGTTGAAGTAGAGCAGTGGCTCATGTGGCAAATGGGTGGTTTTGGTCCAATGTTAGGACAGAATCATCATTTTAGCCGTTATGCACCAGAGAAAATTCCTTATGCGATTGAACGCTATATCAATGAATCCAAGCGTTTGTATGGCGTGTTAAATAAGCAGTTGATGGGGCAAAAGTACGTGGCGGGCGAATATTCAATTGCTGATATGGCTATTTTGCCGTGGGCGTTACGTCATGACTGGCAAAATATTTCGCTGGAAGATTATCCGTATGTACAAGACTATATTACACGGCTGACTGCGCGCCCTGCAGTGCAGAAAGCACTCGCGATTCAAGTTTAAATCTACTTTTATGCTAAGATGCCAGCCACCTGATACCTCACTTTTTCAGGTGGCTTTTTTATTGGATGAGCTATGAAAGAATTTTTTTTAAACTTTACCAAGATTGTTGAGCAAAATGCCAAAGTGTATTGGAGCATTATTTTGGGCATTGTGTCTTGCTTGATCTTATTTGTGATCGAAGCATTTCATGTGCAGAATATGATTGCGGCTTTAAATAGCACAGATCAACAGGTTTTACGTGCTGCGATTGAGCCTGTTACTCAGCGTTATACATGGGCACGTGCGGCACTTATTTTGCTTAGTATTGTTTGGGCGAACTGGGAATATCGTAAAACCAAGCAGGCTTTAGGGCTTTAAATCGTCTATGCTTTGGACGCTGTTTGGTTTATTTTTATCTGCATTTGGTGCGGCAACTTTATTGCCTTTACAGTCCGAAGCTGTGTTGTTGGGGCTGTTATATGAAGGCAGCTATGCACCCATTTGGCTGATTAGCATTGCCAGTCTAGGCAATATTTTAGGTTCTTGTGTGAACTGGTATTTGGGACTCAAGATCGAACATTATAAAGATAAAAAGTGGTTTCCTGTTTCGGCTACACAATTAGAAAAAGCACAGCACACCTACGCCAAATATGGGTTTTGGTCTTTACTGCTCAGTTGGGTGCCGATTATTGGTGATCCAATTACGCTGATTGCAGGTTTAATGAAAGAACATTTTGCCCGTTTTGTGTTGATGGTGAGTCTAGCCAAAATCGGGCGTTATCTGTTTATTTATTTTGTTTATACATGGGTTTAAGCAAGCAACCCCTATTATCTATAGACACTTATGACTGTTCTTGAGCATCACACGTGTTTAAATCAAAATAAATTTCATCTTTTAATTTTGACTTTTTATACAGCCAAAATTGACGCGGTACATCTACTTGAGCAGCTTTCACTGCAGCTAAAACTTGTTGATCAAGTGCGTATTGTCCCGAACCTTGTGTCAATTTCACACGTTTCACTTCGCCATGCTTATTTACTTTGAATTGAAACTTTAACTTACGTGAGTGATTTTTTAAATCTTCCGCACTTAAGTTTAATTGTGGTTGACTACGATACTTAAATTGAACTTTTTGCTGTTGTTGCTGTGCTAACCATTGTTTAGATTGAAAATCAAACTGGCAATCTTCGTGCTGGTTATCCTGAAATCTTAAATTAAAGCTTTGAAAACCAATGGTCGGTACGGCAGTATCTTCTACATAGGTCGGTTGAATTTCAGCAGTGCGAACCGCTTGTAATAAGGCATCATCTAATTTTTTCAGCCCTGTACTTTCTTGAATAGTGGCTTGACTGATTTTGCCGGTTTCATCTGCATAAATACGCACAATTGCAGCTCGGTTTTGTTGATTTAAATCTTCATTTTTATATTTGGGTTGTGGAAACTTGCGCCATGCTAAGCGTGTGGTGAGATGAGCAGGCAAGGCAGCACTTTTTTGTACTTCGAGTGTGGCTTTTGGTGTCGATTTCTGCTGCGGTGGTTTTGCAAAAAGATGCGTCGCACTGAGTCCAAGCAATAGAGTTATATATAAAGATGTTTTCATCATATTACGGTCTTTTTTATCTCACACAAGACGAGGCGAAGTATTGATGGAATTGTGGATAATCGCAAGGGTAATCCGCAACTTATTGCAAGTTTTTAGGGTGTTGATCTGCACAATTTTTGACAGAGCTTTAGCTTTATTTTGAATTGTAGTGGGTGTTCACAATTCCAGTATTTTTTCCTGAGTTGAATTACGGCAAATGAGTGAGGTAATGATCATTTTTTATTTAGCCAATATGCTTTTGTTTTAAGCAAAGATGCTTTAGAATACTCGCTCCCTTACCTGCAGGTCGTTTTTGCAATGGTGCAGACGTGCCGAACAGGTGTTTAAAGAGGTTGTTATGGCTAAGTTAAAAACTCGCCGTGGTGCAGCTAAACGTTTCAAAGCGACTGCTAACGGTTTCAAGCGTAAACAAGCGTTCAAACGCCACATTTTGACCAAAAAATCTGCTAAACGTATCCGTCAATTGCGCGGCTGTGTAATGGTTCACGTGAGTGACGTTGCTGCTGTTCGTGCTATGTGCCCATACATCTAAGGAGATTATAAATGGCTCGTGTAAAACGTGGTGTACAGGCTCATCGCCGTCATAAAAAAATTCTTGCTCGTGCTAAAGGTTACTATGGTGCTCGTTCACGCGTATATCGCGTAGCGTTCCAAGCGGTAATCAAAGCAGGTCAATACGCTTACCGTGACCGTCGTCAAAAGAAACGTCAATTCCGTGCTTTATGGATTGCGCGTATCAATGCGGGCGCTCGTCAAAATGGTTTATCGTACAGCCGTATGATCGCTGGCTTGAAAAAAGCACAAGTGATTATCGACCGTCGCGTACTTGCTGACATCGCTATGCATGACGCAGTTGCATTTGCTGCTTTAGCTACAAAAGCTAAAGATGCATTAGCTGCATAAGTCTTTATGACTTAAAAGAAAGACCGCATTTGCGGTCTTTTTTTATGCCTGAAATTTAGGGTCTCTGCCAAGTTTCATAACTCAATCTGAGAAATTTTTAGCCACAGCCTGAGCAAAAACAAGCACAGCTTTGTTTGCAGCGGAAGGCGCAGCGAAGGACAAGCATATTTTTTGCTGCTATTGCGTTATGTGCCGGTCATTTAGAATGACTAAATTTCCTGTCCCATGCCTTATATCAGCTAAAAAATATGCGTTGTCGCAAACATAGACGAATTGTCAACAGCCCCTAAGCTTATAAACCAAAATAATAGGCAGCTGCACAAATAACCACAGTCATTAAAATCAGTTTAATCACGGCAGATGTACCCACTTTATGCGTAGCTGCAGGTGTTGGTATTTGTGGTGAAGCGATGTTTTGTACTTGGCTAGGCGTTGATTCAAAAGGATCAGGTGTTTGCACTGGCGTGAGCTGTGCGGTCTTATAATGGTTTGCCACCTTAGTGATAAATTTGGCGTGTAAATCTTCAAGTTTCTGAGAAAAATGACGTAAATTGAGTTGTTCGCTTGGTTCAAGTTCTGTGCCATCGGCATGATAAGGATGCTGGATTTTATTCTGGATGAATTGATCCAGTGCATCTAAACAATACAGCATCTGATGTGCATAGGCAGCAGGGTAGTCTGCGGGAATTAACGCCAAAGTTGGGTACATGCTTTCAGTTGCGTTTTGAGTAAGATCTACACCGAAATAAGGTTTAGCGCTTTGCTCTGGTTCAACAAACTCTGCAGCACAAGGATTTAAAAATAACTCGGAGCGAATAAAGCGATCAATTTCATCCCAGTTTGGAGAGGCAAAATCTGTATCGAGCTGTCTGGCAAGTTTGTGATTTAATTGATAACGCCACATGACTTCTTGACGTAGCTCGCTCTGTTGGGAAACAGGCGCCATATAATCTTGTTCTGCGGTATACCATTCTGCAAGCTCTTTTCCGAAAATCCAAGCAGATTTGTGCTGTGCCTCGTGACTCACAATAAAGTGTGCAAAAGGCAATAACTCTACATTTGGATTGGGGTTTTTTTCATCATTTAAAATACTTGCCTGATGTAGGCTTAAACGTCGCACACCTTGTTGTTTAAGATGCTCTAACCAGATTTGAAAGTGTTGTGCCAGTAAATGTTGTGACAATAAATCACGAAACTGAATTTGATGCTGGTTAAACACTTGATGCTTGAGCCAATGATTAAAACTTAAATCTTGAGCCAAATATTCATTGCCATAAGTCACAAGGGCAAGTTGCTGTTTCCAAATCTGATCGAGCGCCATAATGTTGAGATCTCGTGGTGATTGGCTTTATCTTATACTTTTTGTATTTCAAGATGCTAATCTAATTTTCATTACATCGAAGCTTCATCAAAGCGACTAAAAACTGTTAGAATACGGGGTTTTTAAATTATTTCTAAATTGTTGCTTTTGAGAGTTACTATGTCACTGGAAGCCCTGACCAATGAAGCGCTCGCTGCAATTGCAGCAGCAGAGGACCTTGCTACACTCGACCAGGTGCGAGTGCAATTTACGGGGAAAAAAAGCCAGCTTGCGGAACAATCCAAAGCACTGGGTAAAATGGACCCTGAACAGCGTAAAGAATTTGGTGCACAAATTCATGCTGTGCGTGAAGCAATCAATGCGGCATTAACTGCGCGTCAAACTGAATTACAACAAGCGGCTTTGGCACAAAAACTGGCGAATGAAACCGTTGATATTACTTTGCCAGGTCGTGGTCAAAGCATCGGCAGTATTCACCCAGTTACGCAGGTACAGGAACGTATTTGCCAATTCTTTACCAAAGCAGGTTTTACCGTGGCAACGGGCCCAGAAGTTGAAGATGACTATCACAACTTTGAAGCGTTGAATATTCCAGGACATCACCCTGCGCGTGCCATGCACGATACTTTCTATTTTGATGTGAATCATTTATTGCGTACCCACACGTCGGGCGTACAAATTCGCACCATGGAAAATCAACAGCCGCCTATTCGTATTGTTTGTCCTGGTCGTGTGTATCGCTGTGACTCAGACCAAACACACTCACCGATGTTCCATCAAATTGAAGGCTTATACGTCGCAGAAAATACCAGTTTTGCAGAACTCAAAGGTTTGTTGATTAACTTATTAAATGAATTCTTTGAAAAAGACTTAAAAGTACGTTTCCGCCCATCTTATTTCCCATTCACAGAGCCAAGTGCTGAAGTGGATATTATGGATGAACGTGGTCGCTGGTTGGAAGTTTTGGGCTGCGGTATGGTGCATCCAAACGTGTTACGCGCTTCAGGCATCGACCCAGAAAAATATAAAGGTTTTGCCTTCGGTTTAGGGGTAGAGCGTTTTGCGATGTTGCGTTATGGCATCAATGACTTGCGTATGTTCTACCAAAATGATGTGCGTTTCTTGCGCCAGTTTGCTTAAAACTTTTTAAACAACCTTTCCTAAAATTAGGAGAGGGAAAAGAGATTATTTTTAAATTTTAAAAATCCCCCTAAATCCCCCTTTGTAAAAGGGGGACTTACGCGAAATAAATAGAAGTGTGGGAATTCCCCTCTTTGTTAAAGAGGGGTTAGGGGAGATTCAGGAAATGAATGTATGAAAATTAGCGAAAATTGGCTACGCACGTGGGTTAACCCAGCCATTGACAGCGATACTTTATCGAATCAACTCACGATGCTGGGTCTAGAAGTTGATGATATGTCACCAGCAGCAAAGCCATTTACAGGCGTTGTGGTGGGTGAAGTCTTAACGGTTGAACAGCATCCAGATGCAGATCGTTTACGTGTGACTACGGTAAATATTGGTTCAGGTGAGCCGTTGCAGATTGTGTGTGGTGCGCCAAACGTGCGTGTAGGTATGAAAGCACCTGTGGCAACCATTGGTGCGGTATTGCCAGGCGACTTTAAAATCAAAAAAGGCAAACTGCGTGGTGTGGAATCACAAGGGATGCTCTGCGGCGCATCAGAAATTGACCTTGAAGATAAACTTGATGGTTTATTGGAACTGCCTGCAGATGCACCTGTAGGTGTGAATGTACGTGAATATCTTGATCTAGATGACCATGTCATTGATATCAGTATTACTCCAAACCGTGGTGATTGTTTCAGTATTCGTGGTATTGCCCGTGAAATTGGGGTGATTAACCAATTGCCAGTGAATACACCTGACATTCAGGCAGTAGCGGCAACTATTCAGGATGAAAAAACTGTACAAAGTTTGACGGAAGGCTGCCCACGTTATTTAGGTCGTGTGATTAAAAATGTAAATACCAAAGCCGCTACACCTGAGTGGATGGAGCGCGCGTTGGCACGTTCAGGTATCCGTCAGCACAGTATTTTGGTTGATATTACCAACTATGTCTTGATTGAATTGGGTCAGCCAATGCACGCTTTTGATGGTGCTAAAATTCAAGGTGGCATTCAAGTTCGTCAAGCGACTGCAGCAGAAAAATTGGTGCTGTTAAACGAGCAAGAAGTTGAGCTGCAAGATGATGTGATGGTGATTGCCGATGACGCAAAAGTATTGGCGATGGCGGGCATCATGGGTGGTTTATCTTCTGCGGTAAGTGATGAAACCACAGAAATTTTCCTTGAATCCGCTTTCTTTGCACCATTGCATATCGCAGGTCGTGCACGTCGTTATGGTTTGCATACCGATGCCTCACAGCGTTATGAACGTGGTGTCGATTTTGAATTGCCATTATTGGCGATGAACCGTGCATCACAACTGATTGCAGAATTTGCTGGCGGCGAATTTGGTCCAATTACAGTGGCAGAACAAGCAGCACAATTGCCAACACGTGAAGCAATTGCGTTAAATCAAGCGCAAGTCGATCAGCTCTTGGGTTATCACGTTGATGCTACATTTATTGCTGATGCTTTAACTCGTTTAGGCTGCGAAGTTACTGTTCAAGCTGAAGGTCAGTGGAGCGTTGTACCACCATCACATCGTTTTGATATGGCAATTTACCAAGACTTAATTGAAGAAGTTGCTCGTATTCACGGTTATGACAACATTCAAATCAGTTTGCCTGTGATTGATGTGCAATTAGCAAAATACCAAGATCAGTTTGAAGTTGCGCAATTACGTCAAACCGCAGTGACTTTAGGTTATCAAGAAGCAATTAGTTTTAGCTTTGCCGATGCAAAATTGGAAAAACAATTAAACCCTGCAGTGAATCCGTTGGCATTGGCGAATCCAATTTCAAGCGATTTGGCAGTAATGCGCTCAACGTTGTTATCCAGCTTAATTCCATGCGTTCAGTACAACGTGAATCGTCAACAAAACCGTGTGCGTTTCTTTGAGTTGGGTTTACGTTTTGATTATCAACATGCAGCAAGCATTCATGACTTGAAGCAAATTCCAACTTTGGCATTGATTGCGGTAGGTGCTAAACATGCAGAATCTTGGCATGCTAAAGCTCAGCCTATGGATTTCTTCGATTTTAAAGGCGATATTGAAGAAATTTTAGCTGCAGGTCGTGTGCAGGTAGAGTATGTTCGTTCAGAGCGTACTTGGTTGCATCCTGGACAATCTGCTGAAATTTTGGTAGATGGTCAGTCTATTGGTTACTTTGGTCGTTTACATCCATCTTTAGAAGATGAGCTGGATTTAGGCACGGCTTGGGTAGCAGAACTCGATCAAACAGCAGTTTTGCAAACTTATGTATCTAATTTTACAGAATTATCACGTTTTCCATCGGTTAGACGTGATATTGCGCTTTTAATTAGTGATAAGATAAATGTAAGCGAAATTCAGCAACTTATTGAAAAAACGGGTGGAGCGCTGTTAGACTCAACTTGGTTATTCGATGTGTATACTGGACAAGGTGTTGAACAAGGCAAGCGTTCTTTGGCTTTTGCTCTGTTATGGCAACATCCAACACGTACACTTGAAGATGCTGAAATTAAATCTGGTATGGATAACATTCTGCAAGTGTTGGAAAACACTTACCAAGCGACATTGAGGGCTTCATGACAGCATTAACAAAAGCAGAAATGGCTGATCATTTAAGTGAGCTCACGAGTTTAAACCGCCGTGAAGCGAAACAAATGGTCGAGTTATTTTTTGATGAGATCAGCCAAGCACTGATCTCTGGCGAGCAAGTTAAACTTTCAGGGTTTGGGAACTTCGAGTTACGTGATAAACGTCAACGACCTGGTCGCAACCCGAAAACAGGCGAAGAAATTCCAATTTCAGCCCGCCGTGTAGTCACATTCCGCGCAGGGCAGAAATTCCGCCAGCGTGTGGGAAATGAGCAGATCGATTGATCTGCTTTTTTTTATGCTTTTTATAAGAGATTTTAGAAAGACGCTGTGATTTAGCAAGACATAGTGATTGATCTTGCAATTGAGAGACTTGAATCAAACTATGGATATGAATGAAAACACTGTAGAGCTGAACAAGACGCTACCTAAGAATTGAGCGTGGAGATGAGAAACCAAAAGGTTATATCGAAATAAATGCCGAATGGGGTTAAGTGTTTTGGTTAAATGCTTTTATATGCTGAATCATCTACTTGAAAAAGATGGATTGAGCGATTTGGAGATATTGTGCTGAGTAAAATAAATTTTAGACAAAATATTCAGAAATAAAAAAGAGAGCCATCGGCTCTCTTTTTGTACTGCATAATCGTATCGATTATTGAGCAGCAGCTTCAGAAGCAGCAGCAGCAGCGTCTACAGCAGCATCAGCAGCGTCAGTTGCAGCAGCAGCAGCAGTGTCAGCAGCATCTACAGCAGCTTCAGCGCCAGAAGCAACTTCTACAGCAGCAGCGTCAGCAGCAGCTTCAGCTTCAGATGCAGCTACAACAGCTTCAGATGCAGCAGCGTTAGCGTCAGCAGCAGCTTCTTCAGTTTTTTTAGCACAACCAACGAAAGCTAAAGTAGTAGCAACTGCAGCAGCAATAGCGATTTTTTTGAATAACATGGCATCACTCTCTAAAATATGAGATTAAAAAAAACCGACGTTAGTCTGTTGTATGCTTTTATTATTCCTAAATTTTGTTAGGCACTAACAACGCAGGCGCAGTCTAACTGGTCTGCGAATATGCTATCACTGCGCTTTTTGAATTGCTACTAGGTTGATTGAAAAAAAGGCAAAAAAACGCGAAAAATACGTGCTTTTTTAACAGAAAATAACAATTAATTTGGCATTTTAGATTGGAGAGTTGCACGGTAACTGGCTAAAAACTAAAAGGTTTTTAATAAATATTTTTTTATAATCATTTACTTAAAAATAAGTTTACATATACCGCGTGCAATTGTGTCTTTATGTAAATTTTGTCAACCAAATAAAAAAGCCATCGTTTTAAGATGACTTTTTTAGGTGTTCTAATATTTATAGCCGTTTAATTGGCTGCTTTACGTTTCATTTGATCAAAGAAGTCGTCATTAGTTTTGGTTTCTTTCATGCGATCAAGCAAGAATTCCATTGCTGCCAATTCATCTTGAGTGTGTAACAATTTACGCAAAATCCAAACTTTACGCAAATTATCTTCACTCATTAAGCGCTCTTCACGACGTGTACCTGATTTTTTGATGTTCATGGCAGGGAAAACACGTTTTTCTGCAATACGACGGTCTAAGGTAATCTCTTGGTTGCCTGTACCTTTAAACTCTTCGTAAATCACCTCATCCATTTTACTGCCAGTTTCAATCAGTGCAGTTGAAATAATGGTTAGAGAACCACCTTCTTCAATATTACGTGCAGCACCAAAGAAGCGTTTTGGACGTTCTAAAGCGTGCGCATCAACACCACCTGTTAAAACCTTGCCTGAAGAAGGTACGACAGTGTTGTAGGCGCGTGCCAAACGGGTAATCGAATCCAGTAAAATCACCACGTCTTTTTTATGTTCAACTAAACGCTTGGCTTTTTCAATGACCATTTCTGCAACTTGAACGTGACGAGCAGGTGACTCATCAAATGTTGATGCAATCACTTCACCGCGCACGGTGCGTTCCATTTCAGTCACTTCTTCAGGGCGTTCATCAATGAGAAGTACAATCAAGAACACTTCTGGGTTGTTACGAACAATCGACTGAGCGATGTTTTGTAGCAACATGGTTTTACCCGCTTTAGGCGGAGCCACAATAATTGAACGCTGACCTTTACCAATTGGCGCAACCAAATCTACCACACGTGCAGTTAAGTCTTCAGTTGTTCCATTACCTAACTCCATCACCAACTGTTCTGTTGGGAAAAGCGGGGTTAAGTTTTCAAATAAGATTTTATTACGTGAATTTTCAGGGGTGTCATAGTTAATTTGATTGACTTTGAGCAAAGCAAAATAACGTTCGCCTTCTTTTGGTGGACGAATCGTACCTGTAATGGTGTCACCCGTGCGCAGGTTAAAGCGACGAATTTGCGAAGGGCTGACATAAATATCATCTGGGCCAGCAAGGTATGAACCTGCAGCTGAGCGTAAGAAACCAAAACCATCAGAGAGAATTTCTAGAACGCCATCACCAAAAATCTCTTCACCATTCATGGCATGGCGCTTTAAGATGGCAAAAATAATGTCTTGCTTGCGGTTACGCGCCATTCCTTCAAGGCCCATAAACTCGGCAATCTTGATGAGTTCGCCAATCGGTTTTTTCTTGAGTTCGGTTAAATTCATAGAGGTTCTGATAGAATTAAAATTCTGGGGTACAGGTTAGAGAGGGAGCAACATTTAGCCGCATTCATACAATAAAATGAAAGCAATTGTATTTGCACAATAACGATTCAGAGCACTGATTCATTGTTTGATTGAAAAATGTGAAAAACAATTTCTGTTGCCGAGCGGCATTTTTGTGTTGTGTCTTTTCAGAAAGAGGATGAAAGATCCTGCGTTTCCTGAGCATGCAATATAAGAGAGAAACGTCTACTTGTCAATTTGTAGGCAAAAAAAATACGCCAATGCGTGGCGTATTTTTTTTCATCATCTCTATAAATAGACGATGGATCAATCGACTTAGATATTTTCGTCAATAAACGCAGTCAATTTAGATTTAGGTGCTGCACCGACTTGCTGTGCAACCACTTCACCATTTTTGAACATCAATAATGCTGGAATATTACGGATGTTGTAGTTCACTGCAGTTTGTTCGCAAGAGGTTACATCAACTTTTACAATTTTAACTTTGCCTTGG
Organism: Acinetobacter sp. YH01003; assembly: GCF_013420525.1. NCBI lineage: Bacteria > Pseudomonadati > Pseudomonadota > Gammaproteobacteria > Moraxellales > Moraxellaceae > Acinetobacter > Acinetobacter sp. YH01003. The sequence continues at coordinate 129,622 of NZ_VOXY01000006.1, forward strand.
TATTCGTCTGCAAGTACTTCAAGTACAGGTGCAATTGCTTTACATGGCGCACACCAGCCAGCCCAGAAGTCAACCAATACAGGAGTATCCGATTGAAGAACATCTGCTTCGAAGTTTGCATCAGTGGTGTTTACGATGTTGCCAGACATGGATTACGCTCCAAATAATTTTTAAGATAGCTTTAGTTAGTATTACATAGCCATCTTGAACAAAGTAGGGGAATCTGTGGATTTTCCATTCAAAATACAAATTTGTCTAATTGATCGTGACGATAACGCTAAACGAAAATGCGAATTCTGTAACACAATTGTCATATATGCAGAAAATTTAAATAGTCGTCAAATTGTGCTGATAAATGGCTTTTAAATTAGGTGTATGTGAATTACTCTAGGCACAATTCTGTCTAGGTTTGTTTGAAGAATGTCTGATTTTTTAATTGATGAAGAGTTACTCGCAGCCATCGATATGGGGTCGAATAGTTTTCACTTGGCAATTGCACGGGTGGATCATGGTGAAGTAAAAAAAGTGGCATCAATGTCAGAAAAAGTACAGTTGGCCGCAGGTTTAGATGAAAATAAGAATTTGACCGAAGCTGCTCAACAACGTGGTTTGGCATGTTTGGCGCGTTTTGTAGGACGTTTAACTGCGGTGCAGTCAAATCGTTTGCGTATTGTGGCAACCAACGCATTGCGTCAGGCCAAAAATGGACATGAATTTATTCAAAAAGCCGCAGAAATTTTGCCTAAACCTATTGAAATTATTGCAGGGCGTGAAGAAGCCCGTTTAATTTATTTAGGCGTATCGCACACGATGGCAAATAGTGGTCGTCGTTTGGTAATTGACATTGGCGGTGGTTCGACAGAGTTGATTATTGGCGAAGAATTTGAGCCAATTCATACCGAATCTTTACAAATGGGCTGTGTGGCCTATACCAAAGCCTATTTTGCCGATGGTGAAATTAGCAAGAGCAGTTTTGAAAAAGCAGTGGTTGCAGCGCGTAAAGAACTGTATTCGATTGCCAATACTTATAAAGAAGCAGGTTGGGATACCGTTGCAGGTTCGAGCGGTACCATTAAAGCCTGTCGTCAAATTACGGTAAATATGGGCTGGAGCAATGAGCAGGAAAATCTGACTCGTGAAGGTTTAGAAAAACTCAAAGACCGTTTGCTCAAGTTTAAACACGTATCAGAAATGGAATTTGATGGTCTAAAAGAAGACCGTCGAGCAGTTTTGCCAGCAGGTTTGGCAATTTTATATGCGGTATTTGATGTATTAGATATCGATAAACTGGTGTATTCCGATGGGGCTTTGCGTGAAGGCGTAATGTATGACTTGTTGGGACGTTTCCAGCATGAAGACATTCGTGATCGCAGTGTACAGGCCTTGATGGGGCGTTATAACTCAGACCCGAAACAGGCTGGACGTGTGGTGAAAACTGCGCAACATTTATTTGACAGCGTGGCAGAATCATTAAAATTAAATAACGAAGATAGTGACTTATTGCGTCGTGCTGCGTACCTACATGAAATTGGTTTAGCCATCAGTCACAGCAGTTATCATCGTCACGGTGCATATTTATTGCAACATTCGGACATTCCCGGTTTCTCACAAATTGACCAAAACTATCTCTCGCATTTGGTCGGCAACCATCGTCGAAAGTTGCGCCAAGACGCGAAAACAGAAGCACTGAAAGCGGGTGGCAATAAAATTGTTTACTTAAGTTTGTTGCTTCGCCTTGCAGTTTTGGTCAACGCAAGTCGTAGCGATGCGATGCTTCCTGCCATTGAATTAAGCATCCGCAATGCGCAACAATGGCAGCTCAGCGTGTCGGGTGATGCCAAACAATGGCCATTGCTTGTCGCTGAATTGCACGATGAACAAGTGCAATTCAAGAATTGGGACATTGAATTGAATATTCAGTCGGAACAATTTGTCGATTAAGATTTGGTTAATTTAGGGATAACAGTCGACTTATGAAAAAAGCTGCTCAATCTAAAGCATGGAAAACCGTGCAAATTGCACGTCATCCTGAACGTCCGCAATTTCTAGACTATGTGGGTGAAATTTTCACTGAATTTGATGCCTTACATGGCGATCGTTTATTTGGTGATGATGGTGCAATGATCGGTGGATTGGCACGCTTTGATGGTCAGCCTGTCATGGTGATAGGTCAACATCGTGGTCGCAGTACCCGCGAAAAATTACAACACAACTTCGGGATGTGTAATCCAGAAGGCTACCGTAAGGCACAGCGTCTTATGGATATGGCAGAGCGTTTTAATCTGCCAGTTTTCACTTTTGTTGATACGATGGGTGCATACCCAGGTGTAGGTGCAGAGGAACGTGGTCAGGCAGAAGCGATTGCGACCAGCTTAGCGCAATTGTCGAACTTAAAAGTACCTGTAATTGCTACAGTATTGGGCGAAGGTGGTTCAGGCGGTGCGTTGGGTATTGGCGTGGCTGACCGTGTGGTAATGTTGTCACACAGTATTTACTCTGTTATTTCACCAGAAGGTTGTGCGTCTATTCTGTGGAAAACTGCAGAAAAAGCCGAACAAGCCAGTGAAGCATTGGCATTGACTGCAGAAAAACTGCAAAAGATTGGTATTGTAGAATACGTGGTTGATGAAGGTGAGGGTGCGCATTTAAACCCTGAACAAGTCATGCACAGTCTGAAAAATGTGTTAAAAGAAGCTTTGGATGAATTGCAAGCGATGGATGCAACACAACGATGCGAAGAACGTTACCAGCGTTTAATGAAGTTTGGCAGCGACAATTTAGGTCTAGCGTCTTAAGCCAATTACAGGCTTTTTCTGCACAGACAAAATTTTTAATCGGATGTAGTGGCGGCATGGATTCCATGCTGCTACTGCATCTTTTGTCGTTTTTGTGCCCTGAAAAAGTACGCGCGATTTATATTGATCACCAATTGCAAAGTCCAAGCGCAGCGTGGGGCACATTGGTGCAAGCCACCTGCCAAAATTTAAATGTGCCGTGTGTGCTGCAAAAAGTCAGTGTGTCTGAGGGTAATTTAGAAAATCAGGCACGTCAGGCGCGTTATCAGGCCTATATGCAGCACTTAGATAGCAACGAAGTTCTAGTATTGGCGCATCATCAGCAAGATCAGGCAGAAACCGTATTGCTGCGTTTGTTTTCAGGCGCAGGTGTGCAAGGACTTGCTGCCATGCAAGCTGTCGATGTGCGTGATGACATCAGTATTTGGCGTCCGTTATTGGATATTTCGCGTGAGCAGATTTGCCAATGGAGTGCTGAATTAAAGCTCGATTATGTGCAAGACCCAAGCAATCAGGATGTGCATTATGACCGAGCTTGGGCAAGAGAAATATTGTGGCCTGTCGTGCAACAGCGTTTTCCTAAAATGCAGCAAGCTGTGACGCGTACTGCAAACTTGATGCAAGATACTGAAAACATTTTGGCAGAAGTTTTGGCGCAGGATTTAGCTGCATGTGGCACAGACTCGCAGTTGAATTTAATTCAGTTACAACAATTGTCTTTGTCACGGCAACGTCAGCTATTATCGGCATGGATGAAAGGACAGGCACAATATCGCCCAAGTTTTGATATGGTCGAACGCTTGCAACGTGAGGTGATTCAAGCCAAAGCCGATGCACAAGCGGCATTACATTGTCAGGATTATTATTATCTGCGTTATCAGCAACAATTATTTCGTTTGCCGAAAGCGGAGTATTTAGCTGCAGAACATTTTGAGGCAGAAGAACAAGTGTTATGTTTGCAGGCAGATCAGACTTTTCAAGTGTGGTCTGGCTGTTATCAACTGCAACAAGCCAAAGTCGGTTTATCTGCAACTTTGCTGAATCGTCCGTTAACTTTACGGCCACGTTTGGGTGGTGAAAAAATTCATTTGTATGGTCGGGTGGGCACATGGCCACTGAAAAAAGCCATTCAGGAAGCACAAATTTTTCCGTGGACGCGTCATACAATTCAAATATTAAGCCTAGATAATGTTATGCTAGGCGTTTTTAGCCCCAAAGGCTTTTGGCTTGCACAGTCGGACTATTGTGTCGCAGATGGATGGCAACCGAATTTAGTCTCTTAACGACAAAGAACTCAACGAAGAGCGTGAATCATGAGTGCAGTATTGAATTGTAATATTAGTTTCATTGGCGGTGGCAACATGGCGCAAGCCTTGATTGGTGGTTTGATTGCCAGAGGTTTGCCGCCAACCCGTATTACAGTTTCAGACCCTGTAGAACAAGTGCGTGAATTATTAAAAGAAAAAGATGTGCATGTCACTGAGGATAATTTGGCCGCGATTGCAGATGCAGATATTGTGGTATTTGCAGTCAAACCACAGGTTTTGGCACAAGTATTGCGTCCATTGCACGGTCAGTTTGAAGATAAACTGGTGATTTCGATTGTTGCGGGCGCAGAAATTGCCACGATTTCTGAGTTATTACGTACAGAACGTGTAGTGCGGGTAATGCCAAATACGCCTGCTTTGGTGCAAACAGGTGCACATGGTTTGTATGCAACCGAACAGGTCAATAGCACTGACCGTGAATTGGCAAGTCAGGTTTTGGCAGCGACAGGTTTAACTATTTGGGTAAACTCTGAGGCGCAAATTGATGCTGTGACTGCAGTATCTGGTTCAGGGCCAGCATATTTCTTCTATTTGATGGAAAGTATGATTCGTGCAGGCAAGAACTTAGGTTTAGATGAAAAAGTGGCGACAGCACTGACGTTACAAACTGCTTTGGGTGCAGCACAAATGGCAATTACCAGCTCGAATACACCTGCAGAATTACGCAAAAATGTAACTTCACCAAATGGCACGACCCAAGCGGCAATTGAAGTGTTTGATCATGCGCAAATTTCACAAAATATTCAGGCGGCATTGGCTGCTGCTAAAACGCGTAGTCAAGAATTAGCGCAAGAGTTGAGTGATAGTATTTAATTATTGAAAAACAATGAATTTAAATTTTAGGAAAGTTTAAGTATGGGTGCAAATTCTGCGCTAATTTTTGGCATTATCATTAACGTAGCGATTTTGCTCGTATTCTTCCGTTTCTTAATGCAATTGGCAGCGGTGAGTCCTTATAACCCTGTGGTGCTTTCAACCATTAAAGCCACCAAAATTGTAGATGTATTTGGACGTATTTTTCCAACGCTTGGCAAAGGTCGAGTTAACTCTGCAGCCTTGGCTTTGTTGGTGGTGTTGTATCTACTCAAAATTTTTGGTGTTATGTATCTCAATGGTGCGATGCCGAATAGTCCAATTCACTTACTGATTCTGACTTTTGTGACCATGATTCAGGATTTAATCCGTTTCTGTCGTTATTTGATTTTTGCCACCATTATTTTGAGTTGGGTGGTGATGTTTACTCAATCTCGTGGCCCGTATATTGAGGTGATTCAAGAGTTGGCAGAGCCGTTATTAGCACCATTTCGTCGTTTATTGCCGAACATGGGCATGATTGATTTGTCGCCAATTATTGCATTTTTGGCTTTATATATCGCTGAAATTATTATGAATCAGGTAGCGATTGTATTGCTGACTGGCTTATAAGTCGCATTATCCTAAAACATTAAAAAGGACTCAAATCGAGTCCTTTTTTTGTAGTTTAAGTTTGGGCTGACGACCTTAATGAGTCTTCAGAAATACAAATAACCTGCATCCTGACCTCCTTCTAGGCGAAGGAAGGTGCTGAAAAAAGAGAGCGCAACGACTTTAGTGCGCTTCATCCCAGTTATTGCCTTTTCCGACTTCCACCACCAATGGTACAGAAATTTCCACCACAGATTGCATGACTTCTGCCAACTTCGGCGCGAGTTCATCTGCCGCATCTGCATCGACTTCAAATACCAATTCATCGTGTACTTGCAGCAACATTTTGGCTTGCGCTTGCGGTAACATTTTGTCGACTTCAATCATCGCCATTTTAATAATATCAGCTGCAGAGCCTTGTAATGGCGCGTTAATTGCCGCACGTTCTGCCGCTTTACGTACCATCATATTACGTGCAGCAATATCTGGCGTATAGAGGCGACGACCTAAAATAGTTTCTACAAAACCTTGTTCTAGCGCGACTTGGCGGGTACGTTGCATATATTCATAAATGCCCGGATAACGCTGGAAGTATTGCTTGATGTAGTTTTGTGATTCTTCACGGGTAAACCCAAGCTGACGAATTAAGCCAAATTCCGACATGCCGTAGAGCAGACCGAAGTTTACAGCTTTGGCCTGACGACGCTGATCTGAGGTTACGTCTTCTAAGGCAATACCCAAGACTTCTGCCGCAGTACGGCGGTGCACGTCTTGTCCATGGTTAAAGGCATCGAGTAGGGCATCATCTTGTGAAAAATGTGCCATTAAACGCAATTCGATTTGCGAGTAGTCGGCTGCCAACAACACGCGACCTTCAGGTGCGACAAAGGCTTTACGAATTTGACGACCAATTTCGGTACGAATTGGAATGTTTTGTAAGTTTGGATCAGTAGAAGATAAACGCCCTGTTGCAGTCAAAGCTTGGTGATAACTGGTATGCACTCGATGCGTATCGTTGTTGGCTTGTTTCAGTAAGCCATCGGTATAGGTGCTTTTGAGTTTAGATAAACCACGGTAGTCTAAAATTAAACTACTGATCGGATGCTCAATTTTTTCCAAAACACTTTCACTGGTACTGTATTGACCTGTTGCGGTTTTCTTGCCGCCTTTGAGTCCGAGTTTATCAAACAGGATTTCGCCCACTTGTTTCGGTGAGCTGACATTAAAGTTTTCACCTGCCAATTCTACAATTTGGTTTTCCAAATCTTGCATGGTTTGGGAAAAATCGACACCCAATTGATCTAAAAATTTCAGATCAAGCTGAATGCCATTTTCTTCCATACTGGTCAGCACACGCGCCACAGGCATTTCGATGTTGTGCAAAATATTGACCAATTCAGGATGCTTTTGTAGCTTCGCAGACAGCACTTCATATAAACGATACGTAACATGCGCATCTTCTGCAGCGTAGTGCGCAGCCGTTTCAATTTCAATTTGATTGAAAGTTTTTTGCTTGACGCCTTTGCCTGCAATTTGCTCATAAGATGTGGTCAGGTGGCTTAAATATAAGCGTGCCACATCATCCATGCCGTGACGGGTTGCGACAGAGTTAAGCACATAAGATGCCAACATGGTATCGAAATACCAACCTTGTAAATGAATACCGTGATTTTCAAGCACATGCGCATCATATTTTAAATGATGCCCAATTTTATCCACCGCATTATTTTCTAAAATAGGTTTGATTTGTGCCAAAACCTGATCACGGTTGAGCTGCTGTGGTGCGCCCTCATAATCATGCGCCAAAGGTACGTAATAGGCATCTTTGGCATCGAACGCGATAGAAAAACCAACAATTTCTGCAACGCGATAATCCAGACTGGTGGTTTCTGTATCAAAGGCAAAACGCTGTGCAGTTTGCAAGCGTTGCAGCAAAGCATCCCAATGCGCCTGATCTAAAATGGTGTGGTATGTTGCTGCACCGAGTTGATCATCAACACTGCTTTGCGTGGCTTGATCTTCAGTTTCAATTTCATTGGCTGTCGGTGCGGCGACTGTTTTTGCAGCTTGTTTATAATTGCTGTTATTTGGATTATTTGGATGATCGAGCGATTGTAATTGATTACGGAATTCTAGCTCGGTATATAAATTGCGTAAGGCTTCAACATTAGGGTCTTGTAGTTTTAGATCGGCATAACCAAAGTTCAGATCAAGGTCACAAACAATGCTGGCGAGTTGATGATCTAGCGCGATGCCATCGGCATTGTCTTTAATATTTTGTCCGACTTTGCCTTTAATATGATCGACATTTTCTAAAATCGCACCAATCGAGCCATATTCGGTCAGTAGTTTTGCAGCAGTTTTGGCGCCAATGCCGGGCACGCCCATAATACCATCAGAAGCATCACCCATGAGGGTCAGATAATCAATAATTTGATGCGGCCATACGCCAAACTTGTCAAATACAGCCTGAATATCCATTGGCTTTTCTTTGAAGCTGTCTTCAAGGGTAACTTTTTCAGTCACCAACTGCGCCATGTCTTTATCGCCCGTAGAAATCAGTACTTGCTGTCCTTCGGCTTCGGCACGTTTGGCTAAAGTTCCAATAATATCATCGGCTTCTGCGCCTGGTAGCATGTAAAGTGGAATACCCAAAGCACGAATTAAAGCATGTAAGTATGGAATTTGCTGAGAAAGTTCCTCAGGCATACTTGGGCGGTCACCTTTATAAATTGGCGATAGTTCGTGACGGAAAGTCGGCTCAGGCGTATCAAAAATTACCGCCATGTGAGTAGGCTGAGTACGACGCATCAACTTTTGAATCGCAGAGATCGCGCCACGAATAGCATTGGTATGTAAACCAGTTGACGTGGTTAATGGTGGTAGTGCGTGAAAGGCACGAAATAGAAAATATGAGCCATCGACCAAGACAAATGGTGGCATGGATTGATTCCTTCTGCAAATAAGCAGTTTATTGTACGTGATTTTTGCAGTTGTCGCAGAAACTGATTTTTAAGGCAAGTGTTGCAGACGCACAGTTACCGAATTGCTGATGAATCCTGATTCAGAATCGTGCTGTCTGTTGTATGATCGGAGCCATGACAATATCAATAAAATGAAGAGCAATGCAGACAGGGCAGAATGAAATTCGAATCATTTGGTTCATGCTATTAATCATAATTTCAATTGGCGCATGGTGGCTCGGTGTGCCGATGCTGAGTTATATCTGTGCAGTTGCTGCGGTGGTCAGCGTGATGTTTTTTGTGGGACGAGTGCAGAACTCACTGGAACAGGTTGTGGATGCACAGTCACAAGTACAACGCCAAAGCTCTAAAACTCCTTTATATATCGCCGCTTTTATTGCTTTTTTAGGAATATTGCTGGATTGGTATTTACTGACATCTATTGCTTTAAGTGCATGGATTTTTATGTTGTTGCGATGGTTGCAGCGTTTGGAGCAAGGACTGTATCAATTACAGCAATTACAAAGTGCCGCTAAGCTTCAGGCGCATGCTCAAAAGAGCTATCCTCAAAAGACCAATGCTCAAGAGAAAAAGGTTCAAACGCAATTCGCAGAGCATATTTTAGCCAATACATCTGAAGTTGATGCAAGTCTTTCATCAGTTAAGGCAAATGTGGATGATGGTGTTATATCAACCGCTTCTCAACCTGAAACCATCGCTATTCAATCTGATTCCACATTATCGAGCGAGCCGAATTCTGTTCGGGAACAAGCAGCTCAAGTTTCTTATCCATATCAAGACCAAGAGTATCTACATCAAGAATATTCAGCTCCAGATTTAGCCAAATCCTCAAGGTCTGTTGCACCTTTTGCAACTCAGTCGCGCTCATCAAGTAACAGTTTATTGCAACAAGCTCAATCATGGCTGATACATGGTAATCCTGTATTAAAAGCAGCAATTGTAGTGTTACTCATAGGCGTGGTGTTACTGCTACGTTTTGCTACTGAACATTGGCAATTTAGTTTGGCAGTGAAACTTTTGTTCGTTGCTGGCGTGAGTGCAGCAGTGACAGTATTCGGTTATCTGTTACGCAACAAAAATCGCAGCTTTGCTTTGGGTGTGCAAGGTTTGGGGTTGGCTGGGCTGTGTCTGACCTTATTTTTTGCCTATTACAATTTGGTCATTCCAAATTTAGCTATCGCCAGTCTGTGTTTTATTGTGGTGATGTTGCTCACGCTCTGGCTGAGTTTAAAACAACAATCAGTCGAACTTGCCCTCATGGCAATGCTGATTGCGTATTTCGCACCGTTTACTTTACCTGTTCGTAATGCAACAGCCATTGAATTTATTGCCTATTATTTGCTGATTAATATTTCGGTTGCCATTTTAAGTAGTTTACGTCCGTGGAAATATTTAAATCAAATTGCGTTTTTAATGACGGTTGTGGTGGGTGGCAGCTATGCCTTTTATCATGGTTATATCTTTGAACGGCAGGTGCTAACGCTTTTAGTTTTGGCGCATGCGGCTATTTTTATTTGGTTGGGTTTTCGCTTTAGTCAGCTTTTGGCACAGGAAGATGTCGCCACGTTTCAGCTGAAACCTATTTTAGACCTTGCCTTGATTTTTGGCGCACCCATTGTCGGTTATGCCTGTTTATATCTGATGTATTTTGAAGAAACAGCAGAGCAGGCAGCCTTTAGTTTGTTATTTGCGGTGGTTTTTGCAGGTTTGTATTGGCTGACCAAACAGCATCGGCAGACACAATTTATTGCACAAAGTTATTTCAGTTTGATGCTGATTTTTAGTGTGTTGGTTCCACCTATTTTACTGCCTGAACAATGGAGTGTCATTGGTTGGGCATTACAAGGCGTGGCTGTGTTTATTTTTGCCTTTATTCAATATTCTAAAATTAGCCGTTATTTGGCACTAGGTTTGTTTGCCGTAGCGGGCTTATCTGGGCTGTATTATTTAGTAGAGTTGCCTTATTTCGAGCGCAGTATTTATTGGGTACTGAGCCTAAGTTATGCCACGGTTGTGGTGTTTTCCAACAGCCGTGCAGCTTTCAGACAACAACTGAGCACAGCAACCACGAGCGTACTGTGTTTAATGATGTTGTCTGCAACCAGTTTATGGCTATGGTTAGGTTTAGATTACTTTGATGGAGAACTTGCAACCGTACAGACGCTTTTGGCGGTGGTGGTCATTTATTTACTTATCAACGAAGTACTACTTTCTCGTCAAGCGACATGGTCATGGCTATTGCCCAAATGGTTAGGTCTAACGCCAGTTTCGCTCACTGCAGCAGGATTATTATTCAGCCGTAGCTATGATGGAGCGGTACATTGGGTTTCGGGTACTGAACGTCTGCTATTTGCCTTGTTTGCAGGCGTGCTCAGTGTGTTGTGGTTGCGTCCTTTATGGACTGTCCGCAGCGACAAAGAATGGCTGAGTTTAGGACTGTTACCCATTTTGGCGATGGCGAGTTTAACGCTGTTACCCCAGCATCCGTATAGCAGCGTGGTGATTTTACCATTGCTCTTTGCGGCGTGGTGTTGGTGGCAACAACCAGATTCAGATTGGCGCAAATTTTGGTATGCGCGTAGCAATTTAATCTTCATGTTGATGTGGATGCTATGTTCACAACTGTTGACTGAACACGCATTTTACGGCTATGTACTGCCTATTTTGAATCCATTTGATTTGGTCAGTATAGCCATGTTGGTGGCTATTTTGTGGATGTTGAATCTGCAACGCAAAACCCATTTAGACCAAGGCTTGGCAGCGGTAATTATGGTCTTGAGTTTACTGTGGCTAAGTAGTTATGTGCTATTACGTGCCTTACATCTGTATTTGGGAACGCCAATCAACCAAATTGCTGTTTGGCAAGATGCCACTGTGCAGCTCAGTTTGACCTTGCTTTGGGTGAGTTTGGCTTGTATCGCCATGTGGATTGCCAGTCTGAAACAATTACGTGCCTTGTGGATTTTAGGCAGCAGTATTTTGGTGATTGTGACCTTAAAATTGGTGCTTTTAGATTTATCTAATATTGGGACTTTAATGCGCGTGCTGTCATTCTTTGCTGCAGGTTTAGGTATGCTACTGATTGCATATATCGCCCCAATTCCTGAGCCAGATCTCGCAAAAAACAACACTTCGCCGTCTTCCAAAGCTTGAGCAGATCCTCAAGTTTAGTTAGAGGCAAAGTGTCGAAGACTGAAACGATTACTTTAAGTCAGGTTCTCGTTTCAGTGCTTGGGCATTGGCATATTGATCAAGTTCTTCATTATTTAAAGGGCGCGATAAAGGATGATCAACAAAACCCATTTTGGGTACAGGAATTTCGATTTGGTTGTCTAGGAAACCATTACGGATACGTTCCTGCATTTCATCACGTACCTTTAAAAAGTTTTCTTGCTGACACCACACCGCAAACAACAATTCAATTGAAGATTCACGGAAAGCTGTAACTGTCACCGCGGGTTTAGGGTCAGACAGCACGAGCGGATATTGATTGGCGACACTGAGCAACACTTCACGCACTTTAATAATATCTTCGTGAAAATTAATCGCGAGGGTAATGGGCACACGTCGGATTGGAAACTTGGACAAGTTATGCACGGGTGCACGAATCAATTGTTCATTGGGTAAACGCACATAAATATTGTCTTGGGTCAGCAATTTAACTGAAAGTAAGTCAATTGAGATCACTTCACCTTCAATGGTGTGTCCGCGAATCAGGGTGATTTGAATGGTATCGCCCACTTCAAAAGAACCTTCGCCAATCAGGAACATACCACTAATTAAATTGGATGCCGAGGTTTGTGAGGCAAAACCCAAAGCCACGGTTAAAATACCCGCTGCACCTAAAAACACGCTGAGTTTAAAGCCTGCTTCTTTCAGGCTCGCCATCACAAACAGCAGGAAAATAAAGTAAAAAATCCCGCGTCGCCAAACTAAGCGTTGATGCGCATTAAAACGTGCGCCAATAGTGCGTACAAAAGTATTGGAAACAAAACGTGCAATTAAGAAACCAATCAAAGACAATACAATTGCGACCAAAATTTCGGTCAGACGATCTGTATTGATACTGGTAAAAATTCCTTTGAGGCTGTTGGTGATTTCTTTGGAAATATTGGAATCTGCCATAACATCCTCTTAGAAAAATGAATCAAACATATTAAATAAAGCACCTGCCGTTTCACGCGGTGGTTGCAAATAGGTCACTTCACCTGCATGTGGCGGGGTGCGATTTTCAATCCGAATTCGTGGCGGGCGGTCTAAACCTTCATGCATCACTTTAATTTGTGAAGTCCATAAACGACCTGTACTTTCGCTGAAAAATAAAGGCAGCGCAGGCACAGGCACATTCATTCGGTCAAAACGCAATTGTTGATTGCTGGTGTTGTGAAATTCAATCGGCGTGACGGCACGAAATGCACGTGGTTTTAATTGATGTAATTCGGTACGGCCATCGACTGCTGTGGCATAGCAAATTTCACCTGTACGATGATTGGGGCCAAACCAAGTATCTTTCGGGCGAATAATCGGCAAATCAAAAATGGGTTCACGTTGACCATCGACAAAGGCAGACATCCACAACGGTGTGCTGATATACAAGGTGCCGCGTTGCCCCGCAGGAATATAAATTGGATCGACAGGTTTAATCACCACTGAACGGTCTGCCAAACGAGGCATGAGCTGTAATTTACTTTGTGTAGATTTGAACATATAGCGTTCAATTTTCACAGGTTGTGGAAAGGCAAATTCAGGATCATCAATGTTATGCCATTGCTGTTCATAATCGTATTGAACCTGCGGGCGATAATATTCCAAACGCCATTCTTGCATACCACGGGTCAAACGTACTAAGAGTGAGCCAAATTGCCACGTTTTAGGACGATTGAGCTCAAACTCATAATCACCCCACCATTTTAATTTAGCCGAATCAGTTTCTGAAATCTCATGATTTTGTGACAATGGCCTATCCCTTTCTTGATAAATCAGCGAAAACAGACTTCACGCTGTCATACGCTTAGAGTACACTCAAATTAAATTTTTTCATCATTATTATAATCGCTGATGCAAGTACTGAAACAATTACAAATACCGTATAGCTTTGCCAAACGCCATGGGGTGTTAATTCGTTATGAGGGCGATCATGCCTTTATTGTACGTCGTGAAAATACGCCGATGCTTGCCATTCAGGAGGCGCGTCGTTTTTTGGGGCATCCTGCACAGCATCAACTTTGTAGCGATCAGGAATTTCACCAATTATTAAGCAGCAGTTTTGCAGGTGATACAGGCGAGTCGCAGCAAGTCGCTGCGGGATTGGAAGATCACCCTGACTTGCTTAGTTTGGCAGATTCAGTTCCTGAAGCAGAAGACCTGATGGATCAGGAAGATGATGCACCGATTGTACGTTTAATCAATGCTTTACTGTCTGAAGCGATTCGGGTTGGCGCATCGGATATTCATATCGAATCTTTTGAGAAAAAACTGTCAGTCCGTTTGCGGGTCGATGGTCAGTTGCGTGAAATCGTGCAACCGCGCCGTGAACTTGCGCCTTTATTGGTGTCACGTATTAAAGTCATGGCAAAACTGGATATTGCCGAAAAACGTATCCCTCAAGATGGTCGTATTTCGCTCAGACTAGCAGGTCGTGAGGTCGATGTACGTGTGTCAACGCTGCCATCTTCGCATGGTGAGCGGGTGGTAATGCGTTTGCTGGATAAGCAAGCAGGTCGTTTAAACATGACGCACTTGGGGCTGATGCAAAATGATTATGAGCGCTTAAAGCAACTGGTACATCGACCACATGGAATTATTTTGGTTACAGGGCCGACGGGGTCGGGTAAAACCACGACCTTATATGCGGCTTTGTCAGACCTGAATGATGGCTCTAAAAATATTTTGACTGCAGAAGACCCGATTGAATATCAACTAGAGGGGATTGGGCAAACACAGGTCAACACCAAAGTAGATATGACCTTCGCTCGTGCTTTAAAAGCCATGCTGCGCCAAGACCCAGATGTGGTGATGGTGGGGGAGATTCGTGACTTGGAAACTGCTGAAATTGCGGTGCAGGCCTCTTTAACGGGTCACTTGGTATTATCTACACTACATACTAATACGGCTATTGGTGCAGTCACCCGTTTAAAAGATATGGGAATCGAGCCGTTCTTGCTGTCAAGTTCATTAATTGGGGTGATCGCGCAGCGTTTAGTGCGCACCTTATGTTCGCACTGCGCCACATGGCATGCTGCAGATGACTTTGAACAAGAACTCTTTAAAAGTGTGACCGATGCAAGCGATTTAAAACTTCCGCAACCGAAAGGCTGTGAACATTGCTCACATACAGGTTTTACTGGGCGGACTGCAATTTATGAAATTGTCCCTGTGGATGAAGCAATGCGCCGTTTGATTCATGGCAATGCCGCGGAATATGAACTGGAAGATTATGCACGACAGCAATCAGGTTCGATTCGTGAAGATGGATTGCGTAAGGTATTGGCAGGTAAAACCACTTTGGAAGAAGTGCTGCGCGTGACCAATGAAGCGGCTGAATAGCTAAAAAGTAAGGTTAAGATAAGAAATACAAAGAGTTGATCACTATATTGTTGATCAACCCTTTTTATTGAAATTCAATTTTAAAATTGCAATAAACGACGATGCTGCATTAACGGCATCGACTCTCGAATTTTGCTTTGTTCATCTAAATCAAAGGGCACTGTAATCAGTTGCGTACCTTCGTCTTGCACCATTGACAATAACTGTCCGCGTGAATTGGCAGCGCCTGAATGTCCCCAAGTCTGACGTTTTTCACCATGCCAACCTTGTTGGGCTGCACCTAAAACCTGACATTGACTGTCCATGCCACGCGCCTGCAAGAGCAATTGCCAATGCATTTGACCTGTGGTGTAAGTAAAAGCCGATGGCGCAGTTAAAATATTGGCGCCTTGCGCACGTAAAGTTAAGGCCAATTCAGGAAAGCGCAAGTCATAACACACCATTAAGCCAATGTTGCCAAACGGTGTTTTCGCCACAACGACTTCAGAACCGGGTTCAAAAAACTTAGATTCCTGATAACCACCAACAGAGTCACCAACTTGCACATCAAACAAATGAATTTTGTCATAACGTGCTTCAGTTTTTTCTGGGCTAATACATAAACTGACCGTACGCACACGACCATCTGCAATTGTTGAACCATCAGGGCGATATGGGCAGGGCAATGTACCCGCCACAATCCAGATTTGATATTGATGTGCAAGCTGTTCCAAACGCTGTTGAATACTTTCAAACTGTGCCGCGGTTTCGCATTGTTTGCCTGCTGCAAAGCAAACAAAGTTTTCTGGAAAAACGATCAGTTCTGCACCATCGGCTTTACTTTGTTGAATCAATGTTTCAATGATTTTGAAGTTTTCCTCAATATCATTTTGTGAGTTCATTTGAGCAACAGAAAGTAAAGTCATCAAAGCATTCCTGAGTGAAGATCAAGCGTTCTGCTGATTTTGCTCAGCACATTGATCGAGATTATCTTGTTCTTTTTGTAGCTGTTTCACCAAAGGTTCGAACATATTTTGGTTGTTTTCATTCAGCTTCATGAGGGTTTTATGGGCATCTAATACCGTAGTGAGCATATTGCTATGCGTGACGTGTTCTTCTACCAGCTCACGCGTGCAGACAGTTGGGTCACCACAGTAATTTAAAATCACAAACACCTGTCCTAAGCCCATGCTATTGGCGAGCGTAGTAATGTCTGGATTAGTAGAGAGCATAACTGCTTGAATGTTATGGATTTGTTTCAGTTTTAAGCCTAGCTTAGCCAATACACCTAAAACTGTACTGTCAATAAATGTAGTTTGGGTTAAATCTACAATTGCACCCACCACATTAGATTGCTGTTCAATTTTACTGAGTAGTTTGTCTAGACTAATACAAGATTGGGCACGCACTTCGCCAAAAAGCTTAAAGATATGCGTTCCATTCAAACTTGCATATTCAACATGACCTGTTGACATATAAATGCCATTTGCAGAGAAGGATTAGATAATTATCCCATAGCGACTATATAGACTCAAGTGGCTTACAGTCGTATATCTTGGGTTGAGAAGTTAACTGGCTGATTTATTGGTTATTTTGTTCGACACAAACTCAAGATCGCAATATCATCTGCTACATGATCGGGGGCTTGGAATGATTGATTTTGCAAGTGAAAGACCAATTGTTCAAACTGTTCATTCAAACCACCACTATAAGGTTCTAACGCACCATCGGAGCAGATAATAAACCGCGCCTGTTTATTTAATACGCACTCAAATTCCTCAACTTCTAAATCTTCAGTCAGTCCCAAAGGAAAACTACTGGTATTTAAAATTTTAGGTGCTTGATTGGGTTCGATAATAATGGCAGGTGGATAATGCCCCGCACTCGACCAACGCAGTTCGTGGGTTTCAATATTTAAAATCCCACTAATCATGGTGATATGCTTTTCAATATTTTCTTGAACCAACATGCCATTCAGCTTCTTAATCAGTTCGCGTGGTGTTTTGGAGCGACCATGAAATGCAGCCATCCAAGACGTTAGTAAACTACTAGTTACACCATGCCCAGAGACATCGGCTAAATAGAACATGATTTCTTTATCACTGATTTTCCAGTAATCAAACCAATCGCCCGACAAATAAGCCGAAGGTTTAAATAACGTATCTACACGGTAGTTGCACAGTTCGATAGGATTGGGCAGTAATTTTTTTTGTAATTCCGCCGCAGAAGGTAAGTCACGGCTGTCTTGATTGCGTTTATATTGTGCGTCAATTTTGCGTAAAGCTTGCGGTGGATTTTCTGGTAAACGACTCCACAACCAACCTGCTAAAGCGCCTTGTTCCCATGCTTGCACCAATGCTGTGCCTTCATCTTCAAAGGCCAATACAATCGTGGGTAAATTCCATTGATGGGTTAAATAATCTTGCACATCAGCAATTGCAATAATGGTTGGGTCATACAAGCTGATGTCATCTATGTGAATCATTTGCACACTAGGAAGTGTGTCGAGCACCTGTTCTAGATATGGAATATCACGTGTGGGTTGAATGAAATACATAGAGTTTTGTGTTGACCCTGAACCTAAACAAAGCGTTACTATAACAATGCCTGAATACTCAAGGAAAGTAAAAACTCACCTTGAGTAAAATGTTTTACAAATTATTCTTTGCTTTCTTCAGGCGGGTTTATTTCTTCTTGATCATCAAAAAGTTCTTCGGTTTCATCATCTACAAAAGAAATACTATCTGCATCGAGTCCTTTCTTTTCCGCAATTTCAAAGTTTTTACGTTGCAAGTAAATATCCCGAATCGCGGCATATTTATCGCCCTGTAATACTTGTTCTACATCTAGGAGTTGCGAGCGCGTATCTAGGCCGCGCATAACTTGCTCCGACCAATATAAACGGTCATTGCCATCTAAAATGTATTTTTGTGGACGTGCCTGACCATCTACAAGTGTGCCGAAACCATCACGGAAAGTACTTGGGCCGTAAATTGGTAGCATGACATAAGGCCCTGAAGGGACACCGTAGTAGCCCAAGGTTGTACCAAATTTTTCTTCTTCCGTGTCTAAACCTAAACGACGTGCAGGGTCAGCCATGCCTAAAGTAGTAATCGTATTTAAACTAAAACGACCTAAAGTTTTTGCGGCACGTAAAGGACGACCTTGAATCAATTGGTTAACCGCATTCCAAGGTTCGCCCAAGTTTTTACGAAATTGACGATATGAACCGCGCACTTCACCAGGGACTTTCTTTGTATATTGAACCGCAAGTGGACGCGCGATATTACGATCTAACATATCGTTGAATGCATAAATCTGACGGTTTAAAGGTTGCAGTGGGTCTTTGACTTCATCGGGTTGTGCAGCATTTGCATTCACTTTTAAATCTTTGGCTTTTACATTTTTTAATTCTTTAAGCGCATTCAAACGACTACTTTTAGTTTCAGAAGATGAGTCTGCCGCAATAACTTCAGTAGTTTCTTCTTGAGCAACTTCTTCAGTAGAAGGCGTTGTCGCATGTGTTGAGGTGATGAATCCTAAAGAAACAAGGCACACCCAAAGATATTTTTGTTGATACATAAAGAATCCTAGCGCTTAAATCTGAGTAAGCAAAAGCTGTTATATCGCCGATGGGTATATAGTAACAGTTAATTGAAACGATGTATTAAAGCAAATTTGCTCAAAATGTGTGTAGAAAAAGTAAAAATGAACAAAAAATAAACACCCGATATATTTCTTTTGAAAAAAGTCTTGCAAGGTAAAATATTTGCCCTATAATGCACATCCATCGGCGGTGATGAAGATTAAAACTTCTGATAAAACAATGACTTGGTTAAGAATGATTGAGTTGGGTTTTAGAAAGAAAGTTTAAAATAATTTAAATTACCAGTTGACACTTTAGAAATAAAGCGTAATATAGCCGACCTAGCTTGATGCTGACGAAGCATCGAGAAGATCATTAAGAGATTATGAAGAACAACTTGTGTGGATTTTTACTGATTGATTGATCGAAAATATTTCATTGATTGATTGGTTTAAATTACTCGAAGTTTATTTGAGCGAAATTTAAGTCAGAAAATTGATGAGCCAGATTTGGAAGTTTAGATTAAAACTTCAAAATGATTTTAACTGAAGAGTTTG